>CAYQAJ010000069.1:0-9223 GCA_964415245.1 uncultured Pirellulaceae bacterium
TGAGCGACATCACCGGCAGCAGCATCTTCAATCCGCAGACGAGCGAGTTCGTTTACAATCGCGGTCCGATTTTCGGCAACATCGTGTTGGCCGACGAGATCAATCGCACGCCGCCGCGCACGCAAAGCGCGCTTCTGGAGGCGATGAGCGACAGCCAGGTCTCGGCCGATGGCCGCACCTACCCGCTGCCGCGCCCCTTCATGGTGATCGCCACGCAGAACCCGTTCGAGTTCGAGGGGACCTACCCGCTGCCCGAGAGCCAGCTCGACCGGTTTCTGCTACGCATTTCGATGGGCTACCCCCGCCGCGAGGATGAGCGGCAGGTGCTGGAAAGCCACCGGCTGGGCGAACCGGTGGACCAATTGCAATCGGTCGTCGATTGCCAGCAGCTTGTGGCCATGCAGGAGGCGGTCCGCGAGGTGCGCGTCGACGACGCCATTTACGAATACCTGCTCGACATCGTCGAAGCCACCCGCCAGTGCGACGAGCTGCACGTGGGCGTGAGTACGCGCGGGGCGCTGTCGTTGTACCGAGCGGCCCAGGCGCTGGCGCTGATCGAGGGACGCGACTACGTGGTGCCCGACGACGTGAAGCGGCTGGCTTTGCCGGTGCTTTCGCACCGCGTGATCAGCAAAGGCTTTTTGCAGGGCGCGGCCCGCGACGTGGTCGAGGCGGTCATCCAGCGACTCGTCGACGAAATCCCGACGCCGGATTAGGGTGGAGATCAACCGTGTCGATCGCGCGTCGTACACGAGTCGGAGCAACGTCGTATCGCCGCTGGTTGCAATTCCAGAAACCAGCCGTGTCGATCGCGCGTCGCACGAGTATCTGCCGCGAAGGGTGGCACTATCTGTTTGTGCTGGCGTTCGTGGTGGTGGGGGCCGTGTCGAAGCAAGTGAACCTGCTGCTGGCGCTGGCCGCGCTGATGTCGGCGCCGTTGTTGTTCAATTGGCGCTTCGTGACCTGGGCGCGGAGCCGGCTGTCGGCAACGCGGCGATTGCCGCGGCGCGTTGCGGCAGGCGACCCGTTGGTGGTCGATCTGGAAGTTCGGGTCCGCGGACGTCGTGCTTGCTGGGCCGTGGTGGTCGAGGACACGGTCGCGCTCGAGGGAGCCCCGACGCCGGGGTGGCAACAGTCGGTCGAGGTGCTCGTGCCGCAGGTGACCCCGGACGAGCCGACCACCTGCTCGTACCGCTGCCTGCTGACGCGGCGGGGACGGTATCGCTTCGGTCCGCTTCGCGTCAGCACGCGGTTTCCCTTCGGAATGTTTCGCGGCGAATCGACGCTGCCGGAAGAGGAAACGCTCACCGTGTTTCCGCGGCTGGGGCGGCTCACGCCGCGGTGGCGGCACCTATTGGACGACGGAACGGCCGGCGTGCAGAAAGCGCATCCGCGGCGCGGACTCATCGAAGGGGATTTTTACGGCATGCGCGAGTGGCGCCCCGGCGACAGCCGGCGGTGGATTCATTGGCGCACCTCGGCCAAGCTCGACGCGCTGGCGGTGCGGCAGTTCGAGCAACAACGCGCCCGCAATCTGGCGCTCGTTCTCGACCTGTGGCAGGATGCGCAACCCACGCCGCGGCAGCTCGAAAACGTCGAGCTGGCCGTAAGTCTGGCCGCCACGGCCGCCGCCGACTTGTGCCGCCGCGGGCGAGGCCATCTGATGCTGGCCGCGGCCGGCAAGACCGATATGTATCACGCGGCCCGCGCTTCCCAATCGCAGATGCCCGACGTGTTGGAGCGGCTGGCCGTGCTCGAAGCGGGCCACGCCGACAAACTGCCCGACATGCTGGGTCGCGTGCTGGACGAGCAGCCTTCCATCGGGCGGACGATCGTCGTCAGCACGCGGCCCGCCGGCGTCGGCCAGCTCGGAGCCGGCGGCGCGTGGCGGGGGAACCATCGTCGGGCGGCGGCGCTGTCCCGCGTCGTGTGGATCGACGTGTCGGGCCAGCAGTTGCCGGAGTATTTCCACAGCGAACCCGGCATCGGAGCGACTTAGTGAACGCGCAACGCATTCTGCAGGTCAGCGTGGCAGCGCTCGTGGCGCTGGGCTGCATGCTCATGCTGTTGGGGCATCCCGGCCGCATGCTGCCGGTGTTGGCCATCGTGGCGGCCGCGGTATCGCTGCTGGTGACCGACGTGGCCAGGTGGATTCGCGTTCCGCGGCTATTGGGCAACCTGCTGGCGCTGGCGGCGGCCGTCTATTCGCTCAGCAGATTTTTCGACAGCGACAATTACAATCAGCTCTTGGCGATCGCCGACCTGTTGGTGTGGCTGCAGATCATGCTGCTGTTCCAGGAGAAGAACGACCGCGTGTACGGCGAGCTGATGGTGCTCAGTCTGCTCCTGGTCGTGGTAGCCGCCGCGCTGGAGCAGCGGTTGACCTTCGGCGTGCTCCTGGGACCCTACGTGGCGGTGGGCATCACCGCGCTGTGTGCATTCTTCGCGCACCGCGAAACGGCGCGATTCGCGGTGGAGAACCGCCGCGCGCAGCGCTCCACGGCAAATGCTGATCCATCGGCGGCACCTTTCGCCCGATGGATTCACCGGCTCTTGGGTGGCGGCACGACGCTTCGATCGCAAGGGGCGTCGACCAATAGCCCCCAGGGCTGGTCCGAACTCGCCCGTTCTCGAAGTCGTTCCCCCTGCGGGGGACCGCCGGAAGTGTACTTTGCCAAGCGGCTGGAGTGGCTCACGGCGCCACTGGTGGGACGCAAGCTGCTGCAACAGGTGGCCGGACTCTGGGTGGCCAGCGTGGTGTTTGCCCTGGCGGTCTTCTACGTCATGCCGCGGGCGACCGATTCCGCCTGGTACGGACCCGGTGGAGGGCAGGGTCGGGTGGGTTTCTTGCCGCAGGTGTCGTTCACCGACTTCCGCCGCGTCGAGCAGAGCGACGAACCGGTGATGCGCGTGACGTTCTTCGACGGCTCCGCGCGCGAGCCGCACACCATGTTCGATAGGCCGTACACGGTGTTCGACGAGCCTTACTTCCGCGGCGGTGTGCTGACCAAGTATTCGACCGAGGATCGGACCTGGAACACGCCGGAAACGTCGCGTCTGCGGCGCGTTCCCATCGGTCGCCCGCTGACCGCAGCCGATTCGGAGACGGTGGTGCGGCAGGAAGTCGTGCTGAACTCGCGGAGCGTCGCCTTGCTGTTCGCGGTGTTCCCGGCCTACGCCAACGACGACACTCCGCCGGTGTGGTACGAACCGTCGTCGGGCCGGTTGGTGCCGACGGTCAACGAACAGACGATTTCCGCGGGCCCCTACCGATACGCGCTCGACACCACCGCCTTTCGCGGCGGCCTTCAATCGTCGGCCGTGCCGCTGGACGACGCCCTGGACGCCTCGCACGATGGTCGCCTCGACGAAGCAGAAAAAGAACGATTGAAATACCTGGAAAGAGAGCATTTTCCCGATCTCTGCCGCATCGCCGAGGAGGAGATTGCACGCGGCGGAATCGATTCCAGTGATCCGGTCGCCGTGGCGCGCACGCTCGAAGCTCATTTCCATAACCGCGACCGCTATACCTATTCGCTCGATCTGGCGATTGTTCCGCGGCAGCCGAACGTGGACCCGATCGAAGATTTCGTCGCCCATCACCACACGGGACACTGCGAGTACTTCGCCAGCGCGCTGGTCCTCATGCTTCGCAGCCAGGGCATTCCCGCGCGGCTGGTGGTGGGATACCTGGGGGGCGACTACAACACCGTGGGGCACTACTGGCAGGTGCGGCAACGCGATGCGCATGCCTGGGTCGAGGCATACATCGAACCACAGCGCGCGGCTAGCCTGCTCGGGTCCGATGCGCCGCCCAACACCGGCGCCTGGTTGCGGCTCGATCCCACACCTACCGAGGTGATCGGCGATCCCCACGCGGCCGACGAATCGCTTTGGACCCGCGCCGGCCACGCCCTCGACTATGCCGAGTTGCTCTGGAACGACTACGTGATGCGGCTCAACTCGAGCCGGCAGCAAAACGACATCTACAGCCCGCTGGCCGACGCCGCCACGGCGTTCGGGTTCTTTCACAGCGACGCCTGGAAACAAGGCATCGCGTGGGCGACTTCCTGGTTCGGGCTGGAAGTTCTTTTGGCGGCGGCCTTGTGCTGTCTCGCTCTGGTGGGATTGTGGCGGCTGGCGAGAACCAGGCGATCGGGTGGGCGCCACCAGGGCGCAGCGCGAAAAGCGGAACGACGCCGTGAGCCGCCGCGCATCGACTATTATCGACGGCTGACGGCGCTGTTGGCCCGATATGGCATGCGCCGCGAAACCCGACAGACACCGCGCGAGTTTGCCCGTGCGGTGGCGGCCCAAATCGAGTCAGCGTCTCCCGCCACGGCGATGGAATCGGTGTCGGCGGTGAAGCCGATTGGCGCTGAGCGAATCCCCGCGGATATTGTCGAGATGTATTATGGCGAGCGCTACGGCGGTCGCCCGGCGACTCCCCGACATCGAGACGAGATGGAGGCGGCTCTCGATCGGCTCGATCGCGAGCTCGAAGTTTCCACGCTTTCAGCGAAGGCCCGGCGGTGAAAATTCTCCTCGTCGGCTATAGCCAGTCGGGCAAGAGCACGCTCTTCGAGTGGCTCGTCGGTGCGGCGCCCGACCCGGCGAAGGCCCATCTCCCCCAGTCGGCGATGGCCGAGGTGCCCGACGACCGCTTCGACGCGCTGTGCAGTCTGTTTCACCCCAAGAAGACAACGCGGGCATCGATCGAAATCGTCGACACGCCGGGCCTCGACCGCAACGACCACGAAGGAAACGCGCCGAAACTGGCCCAGGTGCGCGACGCCGGCTGCCTGGTCGTGGTGGTCGCCGCACGGAAAGAAGGGGACCCGCTGGTCGACCTGCGCTTGCTCGAAGACGATTTTTTACTGGCCGATCTGAGCATTGTCACGGGGCGAATCGAGAAACTGAATGCGGCGCTCAAGAAGCCGCGCCCCGACCACGAAGAGAACCGGCACGAGATCGCAATCCTGGAGCCGCTGGCCCGCGAGCTGGATTCGGGCAAGGCGCTACGCCACCTGAACTTATCGCCCGAGCAGAAGGCCGCCATCCGGTCGTTTCAGCTCTTTAGCGAGAAACCGCGGCTGGTGGTGTTCAACACCCGTGACGACGAACCGCGACCCGAGCGGTTCGTAACAGCGCTGTCGGAGGCGTTTGGCGAAACGCCGGGCGTGGCTGTTTCGCTTCCCTTGCAGCTCGAGCTGGCGTCGATGCCGCCCGACGAACGAGACGAATTCTGCCGCGAAATGAACGTGACGGCTGTCAACCGCGGGGCGCTATTGCGCACGATCATGGAAGTGTCGGGCCAGCAATTGTTCTTCACTGCCGAGGTGAAGGAAGTTCACGCGTGGATGATCGACCGCGGCGCGACCGCCGTCGAGGCCGCCGGCACGATTCACACCGACCTGGCCCGCGGCTTCATCCGCGCCGAAGTGATGCACTGCGACGATCTTCTGCGGCTGGGAAGCGAGCGCGAGGTGAAGGCGCACAACCTGCTGCGGCACGAACCGAAGGACTACGTCGTCGCCGACGGCGATATCCTGTACATACGCTTCAGCGTGTAGCGCCGCTCCTGGTTCCCAGGCTCTGCCTGGGAACCCACTGTCCGCCGGGCTCCGCCCGGTTTCGTGTCGTCTGCAACTCTACCGCTCTCCGCTTTCCGCTTTGGCACCCGCTTGGTCGCTGTCGCATCGCGCGCGACCAAACTGCAAACGTCGCCCCTACCACCGAAAGTACCGATACGGATCGTCCCACTCTTCGGGCACGTCGAGGTACAGGCCGTCGAGCCACCGCTGCTCTTGTTGCGCATCGGCGACGGGACTGGCAAACCGCGCCAGCACGGGCGTAGTCGATTTCGCGCCCATGTTCGATGCCAGCCGCGCCACCAGATGCGCGGTGCGGCGGAACGTGCGCTTCTGGTTCATCGGCGCGCTCGAATCGAACTGCCACGGGGCGAGCTGACAGAAAACGACATTCGCGCCGTCGAGACGCGCGAGCACGCCACCGCCGATCACCGCGGTTCCGCCCCCTACCAGGGGAATCTCCCTCGGGTCGCGGTTGTGAACGTCGGCCGGTCCCACGCCGGTCAATAGTGAGTTTGCGCCCGCCGGCTCGAAGAACTCGGCGATGTGCTCGCCCGATTTCATGCGGACCAGCGAACCAAACAGCGCGTCGGCATCCGCCCCGTCGAAACCGATCGCCAGCAAGTGCCCGCCCGAGTTGAGCCAGCGTCGAATTGCGTCCGCGTCTCCGGCCAGCTTCTTTCCGCCCCCCGGTCCCACGATGAGCACGCTTTCAGGTGTGAGCGCATCGCGGTCGTAATCGGCGAGCGCAAAGCCGGCCGCTTCGAGATGCTTTTTGCCCGCGTCATCGCCGACGTAAGCAGCTTCGCGCGGCTCGGCAACTTTGCGCGACAGCGCATAGCCGATGATATTGGCCGCGATTGCGTCCGCCGCCGGATCACTCTCGCTTCGGCCGCTCACGTCGAGCTGGCAGAACAGCACTATGCCGCGACCCTCGTGGTATTCCAAGAGCGGGCTGTATTGCAGGCTGAATCCGCCGTCGAGAATCGCCAGAAAGTCGCCGCAAGCCGGTTTCTCGATCAGCACCGAAGCCACGTTGCCGCGACAGCCGCATCGCCACACCCGCGGCACGTCAATTCCGCACCACTTTACGGTCGGCCCGTACCGCGGTCGCAGCGTGTACTCCAGCCGTGGCGGAAGCAGCGTCGCCTCGCCCCGCCAATCGCGCAATAACTCTTCAGTGATGCCCGACAGTGCCGGTTGATCGGGCACACGCTGAAAAACCTTCCGCAGTCCATACTCGGCCACGCGAAACCCGAATCGCCCTTCCAGCACCTTCGCCGATTGCTCGAACACCACCACTTTCAGCCCGTCGCGCACGCGTGCCACGTCGGGCCCCGCGCCATCCGGCGTGAAGGCGTTCTTGCCGATGATGAGCACGTCGTAGGGCGAAAGATCGGCATCCACATCGACGGCGGTGGCAGCGATGCCCAACCGATCCAATAGCGCGCGGGACTCACCTGCGGGATCCCACAGGGCGATCTTCGCGCCGTCGCGCTTCGCACCCTCTTTCAAAGCGGCGCGACGCGGCATCACGTCGATCGTAAACGTGTCGTTCTGCGTCTCGCCGTTGTCGAAGCGGAACGTGGCCGAAAGTTGATACGCACCCGCGCCAAGATCGCGCGGAAGATCGAATCGCAGCGGGATGCGCTCCTGCTGGCCTGTCGCCAATGTGATTCGCTTGTCGCCCGATATTGGCGCGGGCACTCCGAGCGTCCACTCGCACTCGCACGACACTTCGACGCGCGAGTTGTTGATGACGATGAGCTGCTTCTGGACCGTTTCGCCCGGCGTGAAGATGTGATCCTTGCTGGTGAAACTTTCGGGCTTGCCGGCGATGTACGCCAACAGCGGGCCGTTGTTACGCACGAGCGCTTCCGCCGGGGCGGTCGCGACCCAATCGCTGCGCTCCAGGTCGTTCGCCATCCATCCCTGCCGCCGATCGGAGTAGTCAGGACTGAAGCCGGGCCGTTGCAGATTATCCCAATCTACGGCAAACTCCTTGCGCGTTTGGGCCTTGTCGCTTTGAACCCAGAATTCGGCGTACTCCCACGGCGAATTGGCCGACACTCCCCAAGTTCGAAACGCCCGCCAGTTGTCGGTCACGTACTCGGCAAGAATCTTCTGCCGCTGCTGGAACTTGCCCGAGCCGACCGTCTGGGGATAGTCCCACCGATGCCACAGCCGCCCGGCGCGAAACTGCTCGGCCTCATAGCGCAAGTTTCGCGCTTCGCCGTTGGTGATGCGGTACGCGCGGTCGCCCAGGAACTGCGCGTTCCACTCGGCCAGACAGAATTCCCACGGCACCGCCGCGCTGCCCCACTCGCGCTGGCCCTTATACCAGCCGCGGTACATGGTCCAGTCCCAGGTGAAAGGGACGCCGTATTCCACCAAAAACAGCGGCTTGACCCCTTTGGTGGCCCAATGCCCGAACCATTCCGACATTTCCTGAATGGGGACGAAGTTGACGTAGAAGTTCGCCGTGTGCATCGAGCCCAGGTTGCCCGACTCGTGGTGGTACACGATGCGCCCCGGGTCGATCGCCTTCACGATTTTTTCGGCCTTTAGTGCGCGATTGGCGTTGTTGCGGCTCCAGCTTTCTTTGCGGGCATCGTACACGCCGTCGATCAAGTCGGGGTTCATGTCTTCGTCGTACCCGGTGGCGTTGTGGCTCATGCTGTACGCCACGACCGACGGATGGTTTTGCGCCACGCGCACGTAGAACTCGGCGTGCCGCGCGTAGCCGTTTGTCCTGTCGGCGTCCCGTGCATCCCAGTCGTAATGGGCGAAGTGCGGCTGCGACAGCGCGACCAGCATGCCGGCGTCGTCGGCCGCGCGAAGAATCTCCTCGAAGCTGACGTGCGACCCCGGTTCACAACCGTAGTTGTGCGTGTAGACGAAGTTGATGCCGAAGCTTTGCAATCGCTTCATCGTTTCCAGCGCGCCTTCGTACGTTGCCGATCGCGCGCCGATCTGGGCGTTGTCCAACGGTACCGCCGACAGGTAGATGCGCTTGCCGTTGAGCACGAAGTCGCGGCCGTCGATGCGGAACTCGCGGAAACCGGTCCGTATTGAGTGAGCAGCGTCGAGCACCTTGGTATCGCCGTCGCTCGCGTCGACAAGCGACACGTTGATCTGGAACTGGTTCTGCGGCGTGTTGGTATCCCAGAGCACCTCGGGCATCCACTTTTCGGCGATGGTGAAGCGGCCTCTTTTGAGGTCGGCGGCCGTGAACGCGCCGCTGGTGAACTCGTGCTCTGTGTGGCCGCCCTTGCTGATCCTTACGCGCAGCGCGTACTTCGCGTCGGCTGCCAGGTTTTCGAGCGCGGCATCGACCGTGATCTCGCCTCGCTCGACCGACGTATCGATCTTTACGTCGTTGATCCGCGCACCGGTCGGCGTGCTCGTCAGATAAACGTCGCCGCACAGTCCACGCCGCTCGACCGAACCCTGCACCTCGCGGGCCGAGTTCGAATCGGTGTAGGAAAGCAGCACTCCCTTGAGCGGAAGCGCCGTTACGTGCAGGCTCAAGAGATGTTTGCTGCCCGCTTGGCACGCAGCGGTGAGTTCGACTTCGCCGGCGGGAAAGTGAATCTCGCCGATTCGCTTGCCGTCGACGTACACGTCGGCCA
>CAYQAJ010000069.1:9323-19643 GCA_964415245.1 uncultured Pirellulaceae bacterium
TCGCTCGCGAGTCGGCGTCGTCTCGCGGTACGCCTTGTCGAGGTCCCAAACGGCCCGCACACCGCGGGGGAGATTTGCCTCGGGCGTCTCAACCGCGGAAGCATTTTCCACCGCGAAGGCGCTCTTTACCGCGAAGTCGCGAAGAGCGCCAAGAAAGCGGAGAGAGTCCGCCAACGGCGCAAGAAGAATGACCGAGACGGCCGTCAAAATGAAAACGACGCGACGCCATTGGACGCGATTCATGTCAGCCTCGCTCGGTGTTTGGTGTGCAATCAGGAAGCGTTGCTGCGGACCCGTGCCGTCGCAGCCGAGGATTTGCACGCATAAATGCTTGCTTATGCCTTCAACCGGTCGTTACAATCGACCTTCAATGTGTGTTCCCAGGGGGGATGGGCCGGTTCGGTTTCCCATGATTCTGCGGGAGGCGGATGTCATGTCGCGACGCGCAGCTCTCAAACTACGCACAGTTCTCAGTCGACGCGCAATTCTGGCCGTGGCGGCGGCAACCGCCCTGGCGTGTTCATTCGCGATCGGCGCTCGCGCCCAAGACAACGAGCAGCTTTTTCAGGACCCGCTCGACGTCAACGTGCCGCACATCTCGACCGACACCAGCGTCAATTACGACTACGACATCGTTTACGTCCGGGCTCCCCGCGCCGGCGACGAAATCCACAAACGATTCTACACCGACTTCTCCCAGCCCGTCACGATGGAGCCGGGGGCTGATCTGATGCTGCTGCATCCCGATGGCAGCGAAGAATTGCTGGTGGCCGGGGGTGACGGCTCGATCACCGACCCGTTCGTGTCGTTCGACGGCAAGTGGGTCTATTACGTCCGCCTGCACAACATGAAGGAGCACAACCAGTGGTCGCCGCCGCGTGAAGGGGCCGACATCTACAAGATCAACCTCGAATCGCGCAAAGTCGTTCGCCTCACCAATCAGCGTTTCAGCCCCAACACCGGTGCGGCCGCCAACTGGTCGAACGACTTCCGCCACGACCCAAAGGACTCTTACGGCAAGACGTACTACGACTACGGCGTGTTCAACATGGGCCCCTGCCCGCTGCCAGGCGGACGGATCGTGCTGGCCAGCAACCGCGACGGCTTTCGCCCGGCCAAGGGCTACCCGGCGATCGCATTGCAGCTCTTCGTAATGGACGACCGCGACGAGAGCATCGGCGACGACGAGGACCCGGTGAACCTCGAAAAGATCGGCCACCTCAACATCTCCGGCGCGCTCCACCCGGTCGTGCTGGTCGACGGGCGGATCATGTACAGCTCGCTCGAATCGCAGGGCATCCGCGGCGAAATCTTGTGGGGCATCTGGACGATTCACCCCGACGGCACCAGGTGGGCGCCGCTGGTCAGCGCGTTCGACCCCGGCGGCGCGCCCAACGGCTTTCACTTCCAAACGCAGCTTTCCAATCGCTGGATCGTCGTCGAACAGTATTACAACCAGAACAACAGCGGCTTCGGCGCGTACATCAAGGTGCCGCCCAAGCCGCTCGAAGAACTCTTCAGCGCGTATCGGGCTTTCGATGCGCCTCCCGTCGGCGGCTACCCCGCGTTCGGTCCGGCTTACATGAACGACGAGCGTAACAAGCCGTGGCGCTACGGGCGGTTCGACAACGGCCGCGCCAAGTGGTATCGCATGCCGTTCATGCCGACCGACTCAGTGTCGCTGACCCCCTTCTCGCTTGGGCTGGAAGGCCCCGCCGACACCGCCGTGCTCGGCGACAAAAACTCGCCCAAGGTCGGCAAGTTCACACACCCCAGCGGAGCACCCGACAACAACCTGCTCACCGTCTACTCACCGGGGCCGGTCAATCACCAGTACACGTTTCTGCCGCAGTTGGACGGCGGTATCTACCTCATCAAGAACGGCGACGTGCTCGAGCAGCCCGCCGACATGCTGCTCATCAAGAACGACCCGAAGTACAACGAGAGCTGGCCGCGGGCCGTTGTGCCTTACGAACGCATCTACGGTGTGTCCGAACCGCAAAACCTCGATCGGCTGGCCAACGATGGCTCGCTCTCGCCCCAGTTGCCCGAGGGAACTCCGTTCGGGCTGGTCGGCACGTCGAGCCTGTACAAGCGCGAAAGCTACCCCAACGGCGCGGTGCCCGAGGGCTCGGTAACCGCGACGTACGCCGGCAAGGATGACCCGTGGCGCGGCCTCGACGCCTTCACCAGCCACGGCAACGGCATGCCGCTCAACTGGCACAACCAGGGGGGCGACGCCGGCCTGTACACCAACGACGAAATCCACGCCATTCGCATTTTGGCGATGGAGCCCACCACCGATCGCCAGCGCGGGCCCGACTCCGGCCGCCGCTTCTACAACCACGCCAACGAGCGGCTCCGCATCCTGGGCGAAATCCCGGTGCGAAAGTTCGACGAATCGGGCCACCAGCCGCTCGACCCCGACGGCAATCCCGACACCAGCTTCCTGGCCAAAATTCCCGCCGACACCGCGTTCACGTTCCAGACGCTCGACCGTGATGGTCTCGTGCTCAACATGGCCCAGACGTGGCACCAGCTTCGCCCGGGCGAAATTCGCAACGATTGCGGCGGCTGCCACGCGCACAGCCAAAAGCCGACCGACTTCGCCGCCACCGCCGCCGCGCGGGCCGACTACAAGCTATGGGACTTGACCGAAACCACGCCGCTGGTCGTGGATAAAGAGCGCGACCAGTCGCACCGCCGCTGGGATGCCGACAACTCCACCGGCTTGGTGACCGAAAGCGCGGGCATAGTGAACGTCGAGTATCAGCGCCACGTGCGGCCGATCCTCGAGCGAAGCTGCGTCGCTTGCCACACCAAAAAGTGGGAGCACCCCGCCGGCAATCTCGTACTCGACGCCGACGACGAGAGCGAGCAGGTCGAGAACCTGGGAAAACTCCCCGGCACGTACATGCGATTGGCACACGACGATCGCTCCAAGTACGGCCACAAGCCGGTAGGTTACGACAGTTGGGGATACCCGCAGGCCTCGCGCTACGTCCGCATGTTTCAGTCGCGCCGCAGCCTGCTCGCCTGGAAGATTTTTGGCAAGCGCCTCGACGGCTTCTCGAACGACGACCACCCTTCGGAATCGAAGCCGGGCGCCGGCGATCTGGTCCACCACGGCGAGCCGGTCGACGTGTCGCGCTTCGCCTCGCGGATGGATATCGACTTCGTCGGCAGCCAGATGCCGCCGGCCGAGGCGATCGAAGGGACGTTCGTCGGCCCCGACGGCCAGAAGATCCAGGTGCCGCCGCTGTCGGACGAAGACCGCCGCACCATCGTCCGCTGGATCGACCTGGGCTGCCCGATCGACCTCGACTACGACCCGCAGGACTCAGCGAAGCGCGGCTACGGCTGGATGTGCGACGACAACCGGCCCATCGTAACGGTCACGCTTCCGCGCGCCGGCGAAAACAAAGAATTGACCCGCATCGTCGTCGGCCTGTTCGATTACTACTCGGGCCTCGACCCCGACTCCTTCCAAGTAACGGCCGACTTTGCCGTCGATGGAATCAAGCCGGGCGAAAACCTCGCCCCCCACATGAAGCAATCGAGCCAAGGCGTCTGGCAACTCGAACTACGCGAGCCAATCACGTCCCTGGCCCACGGCACGCTCACCGTTTCCGTGAAGGACCGGCAAGGCAACGCCACCAAACTCGCTCGCACGTTCTCGGTCGTCAAAAAGTAGCACGCACGCTCGGCCGTATGTCAAAGTCTCTCGCGCAGCGGGGAGCTTGAATCGTATCGCGCGATTCCACATACCTCTGTGATCTCCCAAGCCCACGGACTGCCGTCCGTGGGTTCCGCCCCCCGTCGCCACGGGTTTTCGAATCCTTCTCCCCTTCACTCCGTTACCTCGGCGCGCGGGACGGTCTTTGCGCCTTCGATAAACCCGTATGCGGCAATGTTGAATCCAAATTCCAATCCGATCTGCGGCGCACAATCTCGTATCAGCCACGCCGTTGCCAGCGCGCAGGCATGGGCGCCTTCTTCGAGAGTTAGATGATGTTGCTCTCGAATCTGTGCCAGGTCGGCTTCCAATAGCTCCTGGGTCTCCAATACCGTCAATTTCGGCGGTTCGCCACGTTCCTTGACGTTCGCCAGTTTTTCGTTGTCGGGTTGAAGTCTGTACTGCCGCATCATCATGATCACGATGCTGAGCAACTCCGGCCCCTTCTCGTTTGCTTCGTTGGACAAGACTACGGTGCCCGGCGGCAACTTGCTGGTATCAAGGCCAAAGGAACGAAACAGCATGGTCCCAGCCATGCGCGCAGCGGCCGATATCGCGGTTTCGGAGTGCACCGCGCGGTTCTTTCCCAACTGCGTCGCGAACAATTCCGCCATCGCGCCGGCTGCGTCAAAGTGCTTCTTCTCGAACTTGCCCATGAATTCCTCTCCCCAGCGACGGAATCAACGTGCACATTGCTGCCGGGCAGAACGACAGTGATTCCACCAGAAACGCCGCTTGGCACGACCGAGTGACATTGATCGCACGCTCAAGCAGCTTTGCCTCATTGTCATTTTCGGTTCTGCCGCTCATGACGAGCGGCATCGAGCAGAACCCCGACCGCCAATCCGAACAGTGCTCCCGATGTAATGTAACCAATCGTTTCCCACGCTTGCCCTACGAACGTACCATGCTTGAGTGCCGGCTCGAGGAAGATTCCGGCGAGCGTTCCGCAAACCGTGCTCGGAACGATTCATCCGACGCGGAAAACGAGCGCTGCCGCCGAGCACGCGAACAGAACGACGAACAGTTCCCAGTCTCGCGTGCCCTCGACCGTCCAGGCACTGACGGCGAAAAGCCCAGTGAGTAAAGTAACCAGAACGTGAACGGTCAGCAGCACTCGCCACTTGGGTCTTGCACCGCCACGGTCCCCAAGCGGTGTGACCATGGGACATGCGGTCTCCGATTCTTGACGCGGGCCGTTCGCACAGCACGGAGCCCGCACCTTACCGGCTGCGGCGAGTGCCGGATGTTTCGGCCTTTCTCTTCTTGCGCTTGCCCGAGCCGCGAGACGGCTTCGTGTCCTTGAATTGCGACCAGAACTCCTTTTCGCTGAGCCATTTGCCGTCGCGAAACTGCTGCCGCGAGCGATCGAGGATGGCCCTCAGCCGCGGCGAGTACGCCATCAGCAGTCGCTCGATCTCGTCCTCATCCTGCACACCGACGATAACCGCCACGGGGCGCCCGTTGCGCGTGACGACCACCGGCCCGTTCTCGCTGCCTTTCAAAAAGGCGCTGAACTGCGATTTCACTTCCGCCACCGATGCAATTCTCATAGCTCGATCTCCTCTCCGCCGATGTACAGGCGCTCCCCCTGCTTCTCCCCGATCGCCATGATTCGGATCACATGATTCTCGTCGTCGACGTCGTACAGGACGCGAAAACAGTTGTTCGGGCCGAAGCGGATTTCCCACGTCGCCTCGAAGGGCGCGGGTTGCCGCAACGGCTTGCGATTGGCCGTTTCGACCGCGGGCTCGAAACGAAGCTGCTCCGCCGTCTTGGCGCGTATAAGGGAGTGGTATTTCGCTTCGATCGCCCGGAGGTGGCTTGTGACATCGGCGGCGAAGGCGAGGACGTAGGGTCGGCGTCGCGCCATAATGACCACAATTATGGCCATCCGAGACGATTTGTCAAGGGTTCCTGCCGCGCTTGGAGTGCATTGCTGGTATGGTCGTTATCCCTTTGCATATTGCACTTGGCACTGATGCGCCCTCGCTCACGCTTCGGGTTACGATGTGGTTCGCGCTGTGAATCGGCTATTCGCGCGGCACGATCTTCGTCGCGTCCCATACGCGGATCTTTTTGTCCCAGCCGCCTGCTGCGATTGTGCGGCCATCGGGCGAGAAGGCGAGGCACAGCACTTCGCCCGAGTGGGCCAGCTCGCCGAGCGGTTCGCCCGAGCGCGGGTTCCACAGTTTCACCTGGCCGGGGCGGTCCCAGTCGCCGTCGCCCGTGGCCAGCATGCGACCGTCGGGCGACAAGGCGACCGACCACACGTCGGCTTTGTGACCGGTGAAGCTTTGCACGTCCTTGCCCGTCGCGACATCCCACACGCGGATTTCGCCGTACCGCAGTCCGGCGGCCAGCAGCTTACCGTCCGGCGACCAGGCCACGCTACGAACCTCGGCCTTGGTGGCGCGCAATTCCCGACTGACGGCGCCTGTGCCAACATCCCACAGTCGCACGGTACCGTCGGAGCTGCACGAGGCCAGCACATCGCCCAGCGGACTGTAGGCCACGCCGCCGACCCACGATTTATGGCCCGTGAGCACGGCCGACTCCTCGCCCGAGGCGACGCTCCACAATCGCACGGTGCGGTCGATACTGCCGGATGCGACCGTCGCTCCGTCAGAACTGAACGCGACCGAGAGCACGGCGCCGCGGTGTCCTTTCATCACGCGGACCGATTCGCCGGAAGCGGCGTTCCACAATCGGACGGAGTGGTCGTAGCTCCCGCTGACGAGCCACTTGCCGTCGGGCGAAAAGGCAACCGAAGTCACGTAGTCGTCGTGACCCTTGAGCACGGTCAGCGCCTTGCCGCTATCGACGTTCCACAGCCGCACGATATTGTCGGCTCCGCCACTTGCCAGCCGCTTGCCATCGGGCGAGAAAGCGACGGAACCGACCCAGCCATCGTGCGACAAGACAAACTTCGGGTCTTGCCAGGCGTCGGCGTGCTGCGCGGTAATGCATACAAGCAAGGCAACCGCGCATCCGACGATCGGAACGACGGAATCTCGATTGATTGTCACAGTCGCGGTTTCGCGCTGAGTGCGAGCGTGCGATCGCATCACCAGTCCAGTATAATGTGAGTCGAAATCAACGATCCCGCGACCGTCCACCATACTGTCCTCCATCGCGCAGAGCAACAAAACACGATGCTTCACACACACAAATCTCCAGTTCTCACCCACGTCGCGGCCACATCGCTTCAAGGCTGTTTCAAAACCGTCCGCGGAGAAGGGGACAGGCACATTTTGCTCCGCGGACTGCGCAAAATGAGCCAGTCCCCAACGGTTTTGAAACTGGCGCTTGCCGGTTTCGCGCTCCTCATCACCGCCACCACACTCTGCGCGCAAGAACCGCAGCCGCGCGAAACAACGACCGACGAAGTGTTTCGCGGGCTGCGTGCGTTCTACACCGCCACGGCTCGCGAAGACGGACCGTTTCAGCCCGGCATCGACCCCGACTACCTGGGCATGTCCGACTGTGCGTACAGCGATCTGGCGGCGGTGACCTACGCCGTCACGGTACACAAGACGTTCGGCTGGCGGCTGCCGCACGAAGAGGCGACCGGTCGCTTCCTGCTTTCGCGGCAGCGCGAATCGGGCGATTTCTACAATGTGGCCGGCACGGTCGATCCCGATTCGGCGCAGGGTCGGGTGTACAACACCACGCAGGCGCTCGTGGCACTGCACGCGCTCGGCCTCACTCCCAAGTACGAGCCGCTCGGCGTGTTCGAGGAGATTCTGCGGCAGGATTATAAGACGCTGCCCGAGTACAGCACGAGTTTTTTTCCACTCGCGTATCGGGCGTACGGCAGGCCGCTGCCGGACGACGCCGACCGGAAAATTCGCGCCATGATGGTGCAGGCCGACGACGGCTACCTGAACGACCACATCGCCGCCACGTTTCACGCGGCCCATTATTACCGGCTGGTGGGAGAGCCGACGCCCAAGGCCGAGGAAATGCTCGATCGCATCGTGCGCGATCAGAAAGCGGATGGAAGCTGGCTCTTGAATCCGCCGTCGCGCGACCGCCACGCCACGTTCGACGCGGTGTTCACACTGCACCAGCTCGGCCAGCACCGTGAAGATTGCCGCCGCGCCGTGCGCCGCGCGGGCCAATGGGCGCTCTCGTGCCGCAACGATGACGGAGGCTTCGGGCACTTTCCCGGTTCGACGTCCGACGCCGACGCCGTGTACTTTCACATCGGCACGCTGGTGATGGCGGGCTTTTTACCGCCGGTCGATCCACTGCCGCTCGACCCGCACCTGCTCTCGTGGGGCCACCTCATGCCACTGCCGTGAGAAGCAACTCGCACACCGATGCTTCCGCGCGAAACGGAAAAACGGCAAAAGCGAGAATGCCGAAGCACGAAGGACGAAGGGAATCCGAATTTCGAAATCCGAACGGCGAGAGTTATAGTTTCGTGGCGCTTCGCTGGACGCCGCGATCGAGCCATTCGTCATTTGGGAATTCGTCATTCTTTCGTCATTCGGGCTTCGACATTCGTCATTGCTCCTCCAGGAGCCGCCACAGATGAAAGTGGAACTTGCCGAGCTTGCCGCCGTAGTTGCCGGCGCTGATGGCGATCACTCCGTCGCCCGCCGCGGCGCGCATGGCCGCCGCCATCGCCTGGGCCACCGCTGGCTCGTCGATGCCGTCGATGACGATCTCGCACGCGCAGTTCACGCCGTCGTGCAGTTTGGTTTCGACGCGTCCCCGCAGCGTGGGACAGAAGGCGGCGGCGGTCGACGCCTTGAGCTTTTTGTACCGCGAGCCCACCTTGCTGCCGCTTCGCGCCACGCCGCCGGGAAAAGGCGTAATCACGCCGGCGAGCGCGTCCACCGCTTCGACTCCCCGCCGCACGGCTGCCAGCGCCGTCGGCGGATCGACCGCCTGCACGATCAAGTTGCCCCCGGCCACGCCTTTCTTCACTCCCAGGCTTTCCTCGACCAGGAACTCGCCGTCCATCACGGGCACGCGCCAGTACCGTCGTCCGGCCACGAGCTTGCTCTTTTGAAACCCGTCGCCAAAGAATCGCAGATGCCGCCCCAGCGGAATGCGATTCTCCGCATCGGGCAGGCCGTCGTAGGCGGCGGTGCTGGGGCAGGTCATCACGCACTGGCCCGTTCGATTGGCCACGGCGGCGGCCAGCGCTTCGGCCGAGAAGCCGAACGCCAACAGCGCGGCACCCGGCCGCCCGTCGGGGGTTTCGTGGGCAGGGAGCAGCCGGTCAAGGCCCGACTCGCAGTCGCAAGCGATGATCGACGTGGCGTAGCCGGTAAACGATCGCACGGCCGCGTCGAGCCAGTGCTCGTCGTAGGCAGTGACGATGAGCCGCGTATAGCGCGTGCCGAAGGCTTCGGCAAACGTGTCGTCGATGAGGGTAGTACCGATCCTCACTCGCCACGGCTCCGGGAACAACGCGTTGAACTACCGCTCGGAGTTCGCGCCGCTGGGCGGCATCGAGCCAACATCATGGCGGTCTTGCGCCGCGTTGCCAAGGCGCCGCCGCGCGATGCGCGTTCAACGTGGGGCAGGCATTCTTGCCTGCCATTGCGATGGCAGACAGGCATGTCCGCCCCACGGTGGGTTCGCGCCGAGGCAGGTGCTGAGCGCGAGCATTAAGTGCGTTTGCCGCTTGCGCTTGTCACCGTAGCGAACCCCTACCATAATGCAATCACGCTGGAGACGATTTTTCGCGGGTCTCGAGATTGCCGCGTGGTGGGCCCCCTCGCGCTGAGTCGGACCGAGCCGCGCTCTGCCCTCGATCGGGCGCATGGCCTTGCGCTGCCGCGAGCCGGTCGCGGAATCGTCCGGCCGTGGCACGCAGGAAACAGAGAATCGCACACGATTGGGACCGCCACGCTCATGTCCGGAGAGTTCGATCCGTATCGCAAGTGGCTGGGCATTCCGCCCGAGGAGCAGCCCCCGCACCACTACCGGCTCTTGGGGATCGCGCCCCTGGAGGGGGACGCCGACGTAATCGAAAACGCGGCCGATCGGCAGATGGCCCACGTGCGCCGGTATCAATCGGGCCGCTACTCGGAGCAATCGCAGCGCGTGCTGAACGAGCTGTCGGCGGCGAAAATCTGTCTGCTCAACCCGGCTAGGAAGGCGGACTACGACAGCCAGTTGCGAGAGAAGCTTGCGCATGGTGCCGCGGCAAAAGCCCCTCCGCCTGCCGCGCCTCCCATGACGGGACCACCGGATGCAGTGCCTCCCGGTGCTCCGCCATTGCCGGCCGATGATTCATCGTTCCGCGGCGCACCGGCGGTCGGCGGGGCTGCACCCTATGGGTCCACTACGCCGGTGCCGAGCTTTCGAGGCGCGTCGCGGGGCAGGCGCAGGGGCGGGCGCCGCAACCGAATGCTTGTGCCGATTGTGATCACGGTCGTCTCGCTACTGGCCTTGGTGATTACGATCGCCGTCGCGGGCATCATCATCGCGACTCGCTCCGACAGCGAGAATCCTCCCGCCAATGGAAAGAGCGGTGACAGCGGCAAGACCGACAAGGACAAGGCGCGGCTGAAGTCGTCGGATAAGACGTCGGGTATTGACAACAGCCCTGGCCGGAAGGC
>CAYQAJ010000070.1:0-8709 GCA_964415245.1 uncultured Pirellulaceae bacterium
TAGGCACATCCTTCTCCACGCGTCCGGCGGAGAAGGATGTGCCTACCCCCCCCCCACTCCGCAAATGGCTTCGCGATCGGTTCTAATCGTGTAGGCGTCGCGATACCCGTTCGACCCGATTCAGGCATTCGACGAGAAGGAGCAACCCATGAGCAAGATTCGCGTATTGGTCGGCACACGCAAGGGCGCCTTCCTTTTGACGTCCGACGGTAACCGCAAGCGGTGGAAAGTGAACGGCCCGCACTTCATGGGGTGGGAGATGTACCACTTGAAAGCGTCGCCCGCCGATCCCAATCGCATCTACGCCTCGCAGACCAGCGGCTGGTTCGGGCAGATCATTCAGCGATCCGACGACGGCGGCAAAACGTGGCACCAGCCGGGCACGCCCGCCGGCGAATCGACCACCACCCCGGAAGGCATGCCCAAGGGCGAAAGCAACAAGTTCGTGTACGACACGTCGCCGGAAACCGGTCGGCCCCTCACCACGCACATGTTTTACGACGGCACGCAGCATCCGTGGGAGTTCAAGCGGGTGTGGCACATCGAACCGTCGCTGACCGATCCCGACGTGGCCTACGCCGGCGTCGAGGATGCCGCCCTCTTCCGTACCATCGACGGCGGCAAGACCTGGCACGAACTCGCCGCATTGCGCGCCGTCGACGGCGAGAAGTGGATGCCCGGAGCCGGCGGAATGGGCCTGCACACCATTCTGCTCGACCCCACCAATCCGAATCGCATCTACATCGCCATCTCGGCCGCGGGCGCATTCCGCACCGACGACGGCGGCCAATCGTGGAAGCCGATCAATCGCGGGCTCCGCTCGCAGTACATTCCCGACCCCGAGGCGGAGATCGGTCACTGCGTACACCGCATTGCACTGCACCCTTCGCGCCCCGATGTGCTGTTCATGCAGAAACACTGGGACGTGATGCGCACCGACAACGCCGGCGACCAGTGGACCGAAGTGAGCGGCAATCTGCCCAGCGATTTCGGCTTTCCCGTCGAAGTGCACGCGCACGAGCCCGACACTATCTACGTCGTGCCGATCCAGAGCGACTCGGAGCACATTCCGGCCGAGGGCAAATTGCGCGTCTACCGCAGCCGCTCGGGCGGGAACGATTGGGAACCCCTCACCAAGGGCCTGCCGCAGAAGCACTGCTACGTGAACGTGCTGCGCGACGCGATGGCCGTCGACTCGCTCGACCCCGGCGGCATCTACTTCGGCACCACGGGCGGCCAGGTGTACGCCTCACCCGACGGCGGCGACAAGTGGACGCCGATCGCTCGCCACCTTCCGCCGGTGCTATCGGTCGAAGTGCAGACGCTGCCATGATCCGCGTGCGACCATTCAAAATCATCGCAGCATGCTCTGCCTGTGTGCGGTTGGCTGTTCGTGGTATAATTGCGTCGAGACGCTTCACTTGGAGCTTCATGCGGGAGGACGAGGCATGGCGACGATCAGTCAACAGCAAGCCATTGAGCGCGTTTCCCGGGCCGTCCGGGAGGCCCAACCAGACGATCTGGTCGAAATCTATAACGAGGTCTTTCCCGACGAGCCGACCACCGAGGACGAGGCCGTTGCGAACTCGGCCACCCTTGTCAACAGAATCACCGCGCACATCGACCAAGGGCTCGAGGTTGAGGAGATCCTCGATCTTTGGAACGTCATCTACCCGACGTATCGAAGAGTTTGGTTCGATGAGGACAGTGGATTGATTCACTACGACGAAAGAGTCGAGCCGGTCGATCAACCAGACTAACGGCGATCGATCCAATCGGACCGGCCGAACGTGTCTACTCAGTTGCGTTCGCAACCGCTCTCCCCATCATCCGTCATCCCGCCAGGAAGTCGGACGTGCCTGCCACAGCGCTACGCCACTTCAATGAAGACGTCGCCAGGGCGCGTGCGATTGTCGTCCACGCGGACCCTCTTCCTCGCACAAACGCGGCCGCGCAAATGCTTCGCTCCGACCTTCTGCGAAGCGCCTGGATGTTCGCCGTGGGGGCGATCGACGCTTACTTCTGCGACGCTTATACCGACATCGTCGCCGCCACCATTATCGCGAAGAGGCGGCATCCGGCCGCGAACCTTCCCGAATTCTTCTACGAGATTCGCTTTCCCATCCGGGACATTCTTGAGCCATACGATGCCAGGGATAACTGGCGCTGGCGAATGGCCGCTCGGAGGATGATGGAGCGGGAGAATGTGCTGAGCTTGGCGAGGGTCCAGTCGCTCTTCAAACGATTCTTTCGGGATCGGCACAGGCTGTTTCGCGACCCATTGCCCGACTGGATCGATCATCCCGATGCCAAGAAGCGACTGTTCGGGATGACGCGCTCGGCCTTCCGGGCGCTTCGCGGCAATTCGAGAACGAGGGCGATTGAGAGTGCCCAAGAGCAGATGAAGGATCGCTATGAAGCTCTCTTCCAGCGCCGGCACGACTGTATCCACAATTGCGATCGTCCGCGAGTTTCGCCGCAATCGCTGGAACTCGGCGGTACGGTCTTGAAGGTAGTTCAAGATGCTGAGTTCCTCGTGCATCGATGCGACGAACACATTAATACGGAGTTTCGAGAGTTCCTACTGGGAATTGGCTGTCCGCCCGCGATCGTTGCACAGGCAGGGTATTAGTGGGCTAGCTAGCGCAATATGGGAAATCCTAGTATCCGCGTCGAGCTGCCGTTCCATTTGCGCAACCTGGCTCGCGTCAATGGCGAAGTGCGGCTAGAAGTCGAGCCGCCGGTAACATTGCGCTCGGCACTCGATGCGCTCGAAGCCCGGTATCCGATGTTACGCGGCACGATCCGCGATCACGTGACCGGCAAGCGCCGCGATTTCCTGCGGTTCTACGCCTGCCAGCGCGATTTTTCGAATGACCCGCCCGACACGCGGCTGCCCGACGAAGTCGCCTCCGGCGCCGAGCCCCTGCTGGTCATTGGCGCCCTCGCCGGCGGGTAAGTCGCTGTGGCGCAACGAATTAGAAGCCCGAAGTGCAAGCGAGGGGCCGGGGAGAGTGCAGAATGCAGTCGAAGTTTTCAGTGTTCAGTGCCTCAACGACGACCTCCGCGTTTCCGACTCTCGACTCTCGACTCCTCTCCTACTCTTTCCAAAACTCCTCCGCCGGACTGCCGTTGATGGTCTTCAGTGTCGCGATCTCCCGCAGTATGGGCTCGTTCTTGCGGGCCAGCGGCTCGGGGCAGTTGAGCTCCTCCAGCGGCAGGAATTTGAGCGGCGAAAGGTCGAGCCAGTCCCGAGCGTCGATCAGGGTAAGTTGCTTCAGGCCGGGAAATCCCATCAACGCAGCCAGGTCCAAGCGCTTGTTTTTGCAATTCAGCGTAGCGCCGGTGACGACGCCGGACTCGGTCACGTACGCGAGAGTTCCGTCGAACTCGTCGCTCAGTTGGTGGAGCTTCTCGCGTATCGCGTCCGCCTGTTGCTGGGGTGGAAGCTGTTTCACGTCGCTCGCGAAAGCGCGTGCGGCTTGGCGGCGAGCGGCAATCTGTTTCCAATACTCGTCGACGGAAGTGCTCCAGTTGGAGGAGTTGAGATTTCTCAGCGGCAATGCACGCAAAATTTCGTCGTCGCGTGCATGAAACAGTCGCAAATCGCAGAATATCGATTGCAGCGGAAGACCGATCAGCGACGACAAATCCGAAACGCGGGTTTCCTGGCATCCCAACTCGGTCAAGGGCATTCCCTCCAGCGGCGAGAGGTCCGAAACGGGCGTGGCCCAGAACATGAGGTACGTCAGCGGCATCCCTTTCAGTGGCGACAAATCCGAGACTTGCGTTTCGCTGCAGTGGAGCATCGTAAGCGGCATTCCCGTCAGCGGGGAGAGGTCCGAGACGTTCGTGCGGTAGAACCGCAAATCCGACAACGGCATGTGTTCAAGCGGCGAGAGGTCGGTTATCCGCGTTTGCTCACAGTGCAGCACCTGCAGTTCCATCCCCGTCAGCGGCGACAGGTCCGAGACCTGCGTCGATCCGATATATAAGGACTTGAGCGGCATTCCCGAGAGCGGAGACAAGTCCGAAACTCGAGTGCTGAAGCAGGCAAGAGTCGTAAGGTGCAACCCCGTCAGTGGTGAGAGGTCGGCCAGCTTGGCCTCGTGGTACGAGCTGGCTGCGCATTGAAGGGTTTGCAATTCAGAGAAGGCCCGCACCGGCCAGATGTCGGTTACCTCGTCGCTAACGAAGGAGAACTCGACCACCGCGCCCGACTCGATCTTGTACTTTGCCTTGCCGTCGAATTGTGGATTCACCTCGACGAGCTTCTCGCGCACTTTCTCGATTTGGTCCTCCGGCGACAGTTTGGCCACGGCATCGAAAAACGCCTGCTGCTCGGACGTGGGCTTCCAGACAGCAGCAATGCCCTCGCCCCCAGCCGCTCTACTCGAGGGAGAGGGGGGAGGAACCAGTGTCACGCGGACAAACGTCTTCTTGCCGCGGGTCACCGTCACGCTGTCTTCTTCGATCGCGAATCGATCGTCGCCGCCGGCGAGTTGCACGGCATACTTTCCCTTCTTCACGTCGATCGACCAGCCCGACGCGGCATCGACCACCTGCACGTCGCCGTCGCCGCGAACTTCGATCTTGAGCTGCTTGGCCCATTCGGCCGGAACGTCTTCCGGCAATTCAACCACCACTTCGCCGTACGGCGTGCGGAGCGAGAGCAGAATTGCCGCCAGCACGAGAATTCCCGCCAACCCCACTGCGACGACCGCCACCGAACGTCGGAACCAAGGGGTCGAGTCGCGCCGTTGTCGCAGGGAACCCACTATGACTTTCGGCGCGAGCTCCTCGGGCAACGTCTCCTGTAGCGCAGTTTGATGCGGAACCGTTTCGTCGCGCGAATCGTCCTCGGCTGCTCGATCCGGCGAGCCGGACGCCGGACGCGTTCGCGTCACGGCCGGGCCGGTGGCGACCGACTCGGTGAATTCGATCGGCACCGCCGCCAACAAAGCAGCTAGATCGGTGCCGGCGGCAAATGGTTCCAGCGTATCGGCCACTTCGGCGGGCGACGCGAATCGTTCGACCGGGTCCGTTGCCAACATGCGGTGCACGATTGTCGCCAGTTCATCGGGAATGCCTTCGCGCCGCTCGCGAATCGGCGGGATTGGCTCCGTCGCCAGCGCCGACAACTTTTGCATGAACGTCTTATACGGCCGACCTTCAAAGACCGACCCGCCGGTCAGCAACGTATAGAGCGTGGCCCCCAGGCTGTACACGTCGGCCCGAATATCGACGCTGTGCGCGTCGCCCGCCTGCTCCGGAGCCATGTAGTCGACTGTTCCCATAATGTGGCCGGTCTCGGTCAGATCGTTGGCTTCCGAAGCGCGCGACACCGACAGCCGCGCCAGCCCGAGATCGAGCACCTTCACGACCGGCGGGCCGAATTCCTGCGCGGCCAGCATGACATTTCTCGGTTTGATGTCGCGATGCACCATGCCGCGGGAGTGGGCCGCTTGCAGGCCCAGTGCCGCTTGCCGGATGAGCTCGCAGGCGTCGGCAACGCCCAGCGGGCCGTTGTGTTTGATGAGCGCGCCGAGGTCGATGCCCTCGACATACTCCATCACCAGGAAATGCCTGCCGTCAGCGTCGCCGGCATCGAGCGCGCGGACGATGTGCGGGTGGTCGAGCTTGCCGACGGCCTTCATCTCCCGCTCGAATCGGGCCACTGCGTCGGGGTCGCGCAGACGGTCGGCGGGGAGGACTTTGAGGGCCACGACCTTTTCCAACCGCGTGTGCAGTGCTTTGTAGACGGTGCCCATGCCCCCCTGGCCCAGCTTGGCCAACAGCTTGTAGGGTCCGATTTCGCCGAGGGCTGGCAGAGCGCCCTTGGCCGCGGCAATCGTCTCGTGCGAAGGATCGCGGCCCAGCGCGGCGACCATCTCCGCGACGCGGCGGCAAGCCGACTCCTTCTCGTGAAGATCCGGCTCCGGCGCCTGACGCAGTTCGTCCGACAGCCGGGCCAGTTCCGCATGGAGCTCGCGAACGGCGGAATTGGCAGACTCGGCACTGCCCTCGTCCAGCTCGGCCAGCAATTGGTTGATTCGTTCGTTGTCGGGCGCGGTGGCGTTTGGCTTCATGGCCGAGATTCCTCGCAAAGAGGTGGATACGGTAAGCGCACGTCTACGGCGCGCGTTCATTCACGGGAGAACCCTTCCAACAGTAGGGATGCGCGGGCGTTACGCGCTTTTTTCGCGAGGCGTGGGGCAGACATTCCTGTCTGCCGAAACAAAACGAAACGTGGTGTCTGGCACCTCGGCAGGCTGGAAAGCCTGCCCCACGCGCGCTAAGCCTGCCCCACGGCCGACCGCGAGATGCTCAGAGCTGGCCGTCCAGTTCTTCGCGCAGCCGCCTGAGCACGCGGAATTTCGCCTGCCGGACGTCGTTTTCCGCCATGCCCAGCTCCGCGGCAACCTCGGAGATCGAACGGCCTTGCAGCGTGATCCGCGAGAAGGATTCCCACGTGCTCTCGCCGAAGTCCCCCCGTACCAAGTCGAGAGCACGATGAACGACGCGGCGGCGCGTTTGGGCCGGGTCCGGCTCGGCGTCGTCGAGGTCGATGGCGTCGAGGTCGGCGAGTCCGTCGGGCTGCTCGGCAAATCGACGCTGCGCTTCGCTCCCTCCCAGCGCCTGAGGAACGCTTCCCTGCGTGCGGTAGAACAGACGCACTTCGTTGCGCGTGATGGCCCACAGCCAACCACGGAACGAACCGCCGTGCACCTTGCCGCGGAAGTCGCCGATGCCGCGGAAGACAGACCGAAAAACTTCCTGGACCGCGTCGGCCGCGTCACTTTCCTGCAAGCCCGCACGCCGGCACCAACCGTACACGACCGGCGTGTATAGCGCGCAAAGCCGCTCCCATGCGTCGCCGTCGAGCCGACGCACTCGTTCGAGCAGGCTGGCCGACGTGGAACTGGGTTCGGCGGAAGCGCCCATCAGCAGATTCGTCGGCCACGGGAAGACAAGTACTCGAAAGCCAGCCCTCCCAGTATACGACGATCGCGCGATGAATCCAAGAAAACCCGCGTTGCACCGCGCGGCTTCATGGATACCTTGCGCGCGTGCGGGCTAGTTCGCTTACCGCGTCAGTAGCTCCGCTTCGTTCAGGACGCCGGTTCCGCGCTGGGTGCGCCGGACGCGACGAGCAGCCGCGCCAGCGACTGCGAAAGCTGGTCGAGCGTGGCGCGGTCGGGCAGCGTGATCGTCAGCCGTGGCTTGTCTTCGCCGTCCACACATGCTTCCAGGCCAGTCCGCAAACTGGCGACGAGGCTGTCCGGGGGCGGCCCTGTAGATACATCTTGTGTCACCAGCTCGCCCAACAGTTTGAACGCCGCACCCAGCAGTTCTCCTCCGGCGGCGGCGACGCGCTCGCGCTGCTGCTCCGCGAATTGCGTGGACTCCTGGGCAACGCGCTCCTTGAGAATCTCCTGCTCAGGCGCCTCCGGGCGGGAACCGAGCAGTATTTCCAGCCGGTTCTTCAACTCTTGCAATCCACTTGTAAGCTGCACCTCGTCGACTTCCGATTCGGTGTCGAGCGCCGCCAGCGCAAGATCCTTCTTGGCGGCGAGCGTCGCCAGCAGGTTCTCCTCAATCGTCTGCTCGGTGACGAGGACGTACACCTGCACCGGTTGCTTCTGTCCCATGCGGTGCGCCCGGGCGATCCGCTGTTCCAGCACGGCCGGGTTCCAAGGCAGATCCACGTTGATAACAGTGTTGGCCGCCTGCAAATTGAGACCGACGGAACCGGCGTTGGTGGTCAGGAACACGCCGCAGCCGGAGTCGTTCTGGAAGCGGTGCACCAGCTCCTCCCGCTTCTTCTGCGGGACGCTGCCGTCGAGGCGGACGAACGTGATGTCGCGAGTCTTGAGCAACGGCTCGATCAGGTCAAGCATGGTGGTCCACTCGGAAAACAGCACCAGCTTGCGGCCCTGCTCCTGGAAGAGCTGCTCGATCAATTCCTCCAATTCGTCCAGCTTGGTGGAGTAGCCCGGCTTCTGCTTATCGACGAGGTAGGTGCTGTTGGCCAGCATACGGCACATCAACAGCGCCTTCTGCAGCCGCAACAGGTCCATCTCCGAAATGAACTTCTTGCGCGTAATGGTGGCCACGATCTGCATGTGGCTGTGGTGCGCCGTGAGCTGCTCCTCCGTCGGGGGGAAGCGCAGTATCTCGGTGGTCCGCGGCGGGAGTTCGAGCCGCACGCTGTCCCGCGTCCGCCGCAGCAGGACCGGCTTCAACGTTTCGCGCAGCTCGCCGAGATTCTTGTAACCGAGCACTTTGCCCTTCTCGTCGACGATGCGATGTCGATTGAAGAACCGGAAGCCGGGCCCAAGTCGGCGGTCGTCGACGAACTGCACAATCGAAAACAGGTCGTCCAAGCGGTTCTCCAGCGGCGTACCGGTCAGCACCAGGGCGAACTTCGACCGCAGGCTCTTGACGACGCGGCTCGTCTTGGCTTCCCAGTTCTTGATTCGCTGCCCCTCGTCGAGAATGATCAGATCCCACGATGTCCGCTCGATCGCCAGAAGGTCGCGCAGCACCTGCTCGTAGTTGCAGATCGTGAAGAACGATTCGTTGGCGTACTGGCCGGTGCGTTCGGCCGCCGGGCCCGAGATCAATTGCACGTCGCGGTCACAAAACCGGTGGATTTCGCTCCGCCATTGCGACTTGAGCGACGCGGGGCAGATGACGAGCACTTTG
>CAYQAJ010000070.1:8809-19545 GCA_964415245.1 uncultured Pirellulaceae bacterium
TTGCGCAGCCGGGCGAGTCGACGGAAAAGGTCGGGCATATCCTCAATCGCCTTGTCGCGCAGCGGATCGATGATGGCGGCCGTCTCGTCGTCCAATCGACGGGGAACCAGCAATCGCAGCGTGACTTCGCCCGCGTAGTAAAGGTGCAACGCGAGCTGCGACGGACGATAACGCCGGCGAAGTCGTTCGGGAGGAAACTTGCGACGCGCGAAGGAGTCGACCCGGAGGATATGCTTGCAGGTGCCCAGCGTGTTCGTGCGGTAGTCGGGGCAGGTGCAGTACGAGTCCCCCGGCTCGAACCCTCGCAGCGCCACGCGGTACGTCTTGCCACTCAGCTTGTTGGTGACGGCGTAGTCGGTCCAGGGCTGTTTCGGGTCCGCGGCTTTGATCGCCATCTTCTCTTCGCGGGCACGCTGCGCCCGCTCGGCGACCGCTCGCTCGACGAGGTCGACTTCCGCGAGGCTTTCCACCGGCTTGCGTTCGGGTGGAGGCGCCGCCAGGCCCAGCGCCATTTTCTCCTCGAGCACCAGGGAAAGGACCGCACCCACGTGATCGCAGGCCGTCTCGCAGTGATCGCAGCAATAGTGCAGCCGCTGTCGGGCTTCCGCCATCAGCGTGAGCGTGACGATCACCGGCTCTTCGCCGAGACCCGTGGGGAATCGCACGCGAAGCAGATCGTCGCCGAGATGCACGTCCTGCTGAACGTTGAGCGACCAGGTATTCGCGCTACGTTGAATCAGTTGCCTGCCCTGCGAGCCCAGCAGTTTGCAGGCGTCGGTGAAGGTAAGCCGCGAAAGACGGTCCTTCAGAGTCAATCGCCCGCTGGGAAGGACCCGCGTGCTCGACTTCGGCATGTTGATGCCTCCTTGCTGAGAGGAGAATTGCTTCCGGCAATCCGGCGGCATAAGCCGCGCTGCACCGTGCGACTCGTACTGCCCGCACGGGGCTGCTCAGCCTATCAATGTAGCGTGAATGGACCGACGGTAAAGACGAGTAGGTCCCGTCTGCCGGGCGGAGCAAAGGCCGCAAGACGGTGACCATCGTTCCGCTGCGGCAGCTTCGCGTTACGTCGCATGGGCCCAGGCGGCGGGTTCGTACAAGCAGTCCGGTTCCTGGGCAAGCGGATTTCCGGTCACGGCATAGGCGCGGGCGCGGCTGCCTCCGCAAATGTGGCGGAATTCGCACACGTGGCACTTGCCTTCCAGTCGCGACGCGTCACGCAGCGCCTGCATCACCGGCGAACGCTGATAGATGTCCACCAGTTGTTGCTGGGGAAAGACTCCACACAGAATCGGCATAAATCCGCTGGGATACACGAAGCCCGTGTGGCCGACGAACATCACACCCTTGCCGTCGTTGATGCCCACCGACGAAAACCCCCGTTGCCGCAGGCGGGCGTTCCGCGCACCCGCGGCGCCGGACTGCTCACGCAGTATCTCGAAGCGGCGATAGTGCGGAGCTTCCGTCGTCTTGATGCGGTAGGGTTGCCGCTGAGCGTTTTGCCACAACCGTTCGAAAACCCATTCGTACTGCTCGGGAGCAAGGCGCTGCACAGCACCCGCTCGCCCGACCGGAACCAGAAAGAACACCGACCATAAGACGATATCCTGTTCGGCCAACAGGTCCGCGATGGCGTCGACCTGTTCGAAGTTGGCCGGAGTCATCGTCGTGTTGACTTGCACGGGAATGCCGAGCGACTCGGCGGTGATCAGGATTTCCAACGTGCGGTCGAAACTGCCCCGCACACCGCGAAACGCGTCATGCGTAGCGGCGTCGGCGCCGTCCAGGCTGACCGCCAGGCGGGCGATGCCGCAATCGCGCAACCGCCGCATGGCATCGAACGTCACCAGCGGCGTGGCCGAGGGCGTAATCGAAACTTCCAGCCCGCGCAGCACACCATAGGCGACGATGTCATAGATGTCCGCCCGCTTCAGCGGATCGCCGCCGGTGAGCACCAGCATGGGCGGCTTGGGGAATTCGCACAGTTGATCGATCAACGACAATGCGTCGTCGGGGCTCAACTCACCCGGGTGCGGCTCCGCCTGAGCACACGCACGGCAGTGAAGGCAAACCAGGTCGCACGCCTGCGTTGTCTCCCAGAACACAATGAGCGGACTGCGAGAAAGGTCCTGGCGGCGATAGGTTCGGGAGCCGAGGACGTTGGGCGGGGGAGGCATGAGTCATTCCTCGTTAACCAGGCGATAGCGCATCGAAGCAATCCTGCAGTTCAGTCCAATGCGTTTGATAGTCTTCCTCCAACGCGGCGATGGCGGCGAGCATCGTCCGGTAGGTAGGGCAAGTCAGGGATGTCGCCTCGTCGGATTGGAGCGATTGAATCTGCTCGAACATCGCAGCGATCGCCTCGTGATGGAATCGGCAGTCGACGGCCGACGCCTGCAATCTCACACGTTGAGAATCATCGACTTCCCGATCCCCGCCCCCATCCTGAAGCAGCGCCGACAATCGTTCGCTTTCGCTGGTAATCAGCGCCCGAATACCGTCGGCGAGACCAACAACAGCGTTTGCCAATTCCCATGTATGCCCGTGCGCCAATCCGTGCTTGGCGGCTACCATCACGATCGACTTTTCCGCCTTCCGCAATCGATGCTCGAGACGTGCGTGATGCGTCTCAACAAGCTCCGTGATGAGCTGCGGTGCCGTATTGCGATTCCAGGCGTCACCTACGCCACGAACCGGCGACGGCGTCACGCCACGATCTCGACGGGGTTCGCTTGCGCCGCCCAACCGTTCACCGGGGCGTGAAAGAGCCGCAGTTTCATTGGACATGGGTTGCCTCCCTGTTTGCCTGAGGCAGCGCAATTCCCGCTCTGGGCGCGGGTTCTCTGTTGACACTTCGAGCTTACTCGATAAATTATGGATGTCAATATCCTTTTATCCATAACTCCCAGGCCACCAGCGAGATCGAAATGGCCCCTTTCCATCGACGCCCGACCAGGATCGCGATCATCGGAGGCGGCATCACCGGCCTGGCGGCCGCGTACCGGCTGCGGGAGTTGGATCCTTCCCTCGAGGTTGGGGTATGGGAGGCGGCGACGCGCCTGGGAGGGGTTCTGAGGACCACGCGGCAAGACGGCTATTTGCTGGAGGAGGGAGCCGACAACTTCGTAACTCAAGTGCCGTGGGCCGTCGATCTGTGCCGGCGGCTCGGACTTGCCGATCAACTTGTGCCGACGAATTCCGAGCACCGTGGCGTGTTCGTGGTCCATCGGGGACGGCTGCATTCGATTCCCCCAGGTTTCACGTTGATGGCCCCGGCGCGATTGTGGCCGATGCTGAAAACGCCGCTGTTGAGTCCGGCAGGCAAGGTCCGATTGGCGGCGGAGCCGCTCATACGTGCCCGCTGCGACGGGCAGGACGAAAGCATCGCCTGTTTCGTCGAGCGGCGTTTGGGGCGGCAAGTGTATCAGCGGCTCGTCCAGCCTCTGATCGGCAGCATTTACGGCAGCGACCCCGCTGAGGTCAGTCTGCTCGCAACGATGCCCCACTTCGCCGCCATGGAACGTGAGCATGGCAGCCTGTATCGGGCGATGCAGCGAACATTGAAAAAGGAACAAGCGACCGCGCAGCACCAAGGAGCACGATACAGCATGTTCGTGGCGCCGCGCGACGGAATGGAAAGCATCGTCCAGGCGCTGGCAGAGCAACTCCCCGACGGCAGCGTTCATCTGCGTTCGCCCGTCACCGGGATCAAACCGGTCGAGGGAGGACGCTGGTCGCTCTCCGTGTGTGGGCCGGAGCCGAGGACCTGGGAAGTTGACGGCGTAATCATGACGACTCCGGCCGCCGCCGCGGCGCGGTTGCTCCGCGAGGTTGACGGCCCGGTTGCCGACGAGATCGAGCAGATTCCTTACAGCGGGTCGATTCTGGTAACGCTCGGATACCGCCGCGATGCGATTCGCCACCCACTCCACGGCTTCGGCTTCGTCGTTCCGCTAATCGAAAACCGGCCGCTGCTGTCGGCAAGTTTCACCAGTGTGAAGTACCCAGGTCGCGCCCCGGAAGGCACGACGCTCATCCGGGTGTTCCTGGGCGGGGGCGACCTGCTTCCGATTCAGGAGCATTCCGATGATGAACTGATTGCCGTTGCCGCCGCGCAACTGCGCGAGTTGCTGGGCACCACGGGCGCGCCTTGTTTTGCGCAAGTGGTGCGTCATCCCCAAGCGATGCCGCTTTATCGCGTTGGGCATCTCGAACGCGTCGCGCGCATCGAGTGCGGTCTGAAGCGCCACGGCACGTTGCAATTGGCTGGCGCCGCTTATCACGGCATCGGCGTGCCGCAATGCATCAAGAGCGGCGAGTTGGCCGCGGAACAACTGGTCACTCGCATGCGGTCGCTCGCCCCAGGGCAAAGTTCCACGACCCCCGGGAGATTACCCGCCGCTACCCTTTGACCCAACAGGAGGAATCGTCATGGTTCGCTATCTGACTCTTATCAAACTGACCGACAAAGGCGTCCACGAGATCGCCAACAGCGTCAAGCGGGCAGCGGCGTTCTGTAACGAAGTCAAGGCCGCCGGTGGAAAGGTCACGGGCCAATACTGGGCGATCGGGCACATCGACGGCGCTGTCGTGTTCGAAACGCCGGACGACGACACGGCGGCCAAATTGCTGCTGCAACTGGCGCACGGTGGTTTTGTGCGCACGCAGTCCGCGCGGCTGTTCAATGCCGAGGAGTTTCAGCGAATCGTGCCCAAATGATCGCTCAATGGCCTTGCGTGATTCCGGGACAGTAACCCGAAACGTAAGCGAGGGATGCTGGCGACCGAGGCTGCCTCGCTTACGCTTCGGGTTACGACTTTCCAATCGGAAGACCGCCTAGTATCCGAGAATCACGCAAGGCTGTTTAGGTGGCTGCGTCGGGCAGGGAAGGGAAGCGACACAGCGGCTTGCGCTGGCGGGGAACTTCCAGCAATTCAGCCAACGACGTGTCGCCGAACGCTTCCTCCACCATCGCCGCCGCGTCGTCTAACCGACGGTGCAACGGGCACAACGTCTTCCCATGGCTCGCGATGCCGAGCGGACATTGCGGATAACGTCGAATGGGATCGACGACGTTGACAATCTCCAGGATCGTCAACCGCTTCGCATCCTTGGCCAGCGTGAAACCGCCGTTGAGTCCTCGCTGGGAAGTGACCAGGCGAGCCCGGCTCAGGCTCTGCATGATCTTCGCCAAGTAGCCACCCGGGACCTCGGTCACCTTGGCAATCTGCGCATTGGTTCGGGGCACGCCGCCCGCATCCGCCAGATAGACCATGGCCCGTAGGGCGTACTCTGCGGTTTGAGAGATCATTCTCGGCGGCTGCCCTGTCGGCAGTTGGAAGCAAGTGGACCCTTTTGTCCTCAATTGTTTGCCCGATCGGCCGGAGTGTCAACCTTGTTGGAAGGACGGCCGTGGCCGTATGGGAAGAAGGCCAGTTCGGCTGCTCTGAGCAACCGAGCTCGAGCCGCCGAGCTGTTGAACTGCTAAACTAGGCCCTTTACGGACGAACGCTGGGGAAATGCTTGACGCCGGCGGGGGCGGTTTGCTAAAAAGGGGATAAGTGGGTCCGAATATGCGATATTGGATCCTCCCAGCCTCCCCATGCGACGCCGCAGGAGATGCACACCCGACGCGTCGCGCCCGCCTTCCACACCCACGGTGCATCACAATGCCTACGATCAACCCCCGATTGCACACGGTTTTGGTTGTCGCGTCGCTCGTATTGGCGGGCTCCGCTTCGCGCGTCAGCGCCGACGATCCGCCCGCGTACAACCGCGACGTCCGGCCGATTCTGGCCGACAACTGCTTTGTCTGTCATGGAGCCGACAGCGCATCTCGCAAAGCGGATCTTCGTCTCGACCAGCGCGAAGTTGCCGTTGAGTTCGGAGCGATTTTCCCCGGCGATCCGGACTCGAGCGAGTTGGTCGCGCGGATCACCTCGGACGACCCTGAGTACATGATGCCGCCGCCGGAAACCAAAAAGGCACTTACGGCCGAACAGAAAGAGCTGCTTACACGGTGGATCGCCGCGGGCGCCGAATATCAACCGCACTGGTCGTTTATTGCCCCGCACAGGTCCGAGCTGCCGCCGGTGCAAAACGAAGCATGGGTCAAGAACGCGATCGACCGCTTCGTGTTGGCCAAGCTGGAGGCAAACGGCCTTTCGCCGGCGCCCGAGGCCGATGTCCGCGCGCTCTTTCGCAGACTGCACCTCGACATTACGGGTTTGCCCCCTACCCCGGAAGACACCGATGCATTCGCCAAGGATTACGCCGCAGGTGGCGACGAGGCGCTTTCCGCGTGGATCGACCGGTTGATGGAAACGACCGCCTGGGGTGAGCACCGCGCGCGTTACTGGCTGGACGCGGCCCGCTACGGCGATACGCACGGCCTGCACTTCGACAACTACCGCGAGATGTGGCCCTATCGCGACTGGGTGATCCGCGCTTTCAACGCCAACGAGCCGTTCGACCGTTTCACCGTCGAACAAATCGCCGGCGACTTGCTGCCCCATCCGACCGACGACCAGCTCATCGCCACTGGATTCCAGCGGTGCAACATCACCACGAATGAAGGGGGCACTATCGACGAAGAGAACCTGGCGAATTACGCGGCCGACCGAGTGCAAACCTTTGGATGGGTGTATCTGGGACTCACGACCAACTGCAGTCAATGCCACGACCACAAGTTCGATCCCTTCACCATGAAGGACTATTACTCGCTGGCCGCCTATTTCCGCAACACAACGCAGCCGGCCAAGGACGGCAACGTGAAAGAGGGAGGCGGCCCCGTGCTGATGGTTCCGTCTCCGGACGACCAGCAGCGGTGGGAAGCCTTGCCCAACGAAATCGCCGCCGCCAAATCCCGCCGCGATCAGCGACGCGAAGAGGCGCGCGATGCCTTCACGCAATGGCTGGCCGAAGCCAAACCCGACGCGCTCGATGAAGCCGTTTCGGCCGAAGGACTCGTCGTCCACCTTCCGCTCAACGAAGGCGCCGGCAACGAGGCCCGCAATCTCTGCGAGAACCCGGACAAGTTCCAATCCACGGGAGAAGTGGTCTGGATTCCGGAAGGCAAGATTGGCCCGGCACCGGTGATGAAGCTGGGTGGCACCTTCGACCTGGGCGAGTTGGGAGACTTCGAGAAGGACCAGGCGTTCAGCTACGGCGCATGGATCAAGACGGGCCGTAACGGCGTCTTCGGCGGGATCATTGCCCGCATGGACGAGAAGAGCGGCTATCGCGGCTGGGATCTGTGGCAGAACGATCGTGCTGTATCCGTGCACGTCATTGATGCGTGGCCGGAAAACGCAATGAAAGTCTCCACCCGCAACGACGTGCTCAACCCCGGTCAGTGGCAGCACGTTTTCGTGACGTATGACGGTTCAGTCGCTCCCGACGGTATCAAAATTTACGTCGATGGCAAACAACAAGAGCTGAAGGTGGAGAATAACACCTTGAAGCCGGATGCCACGATCCGCGCCAATACTCCGCTCCGCGTCGGCCAGCGCAGCGACTCGCAGGTCTTCGAAGGCGGCGCCGTGCAGGACGTCCGCGTTTACACGCGCACGCTCGGTGCCGAAGAAGTCAAGGCCATTGCCGACGTCGCTCCGCTGCGGGCCATCCTCGCCAGCGCCGCGGACCAGCGCACGCCCGAGCAACAGGCCGCGCTGTACGACTACTATCTCGTGACGCGCGACGACGAGTACCCGGCGCTGGTCGACGCGATCGCCAGGCTGGAGGGCGAGCGGGAAGCCATCCGAGCGCGAAGCGCGGTCACACTCATTCAACAGGAGCGAAAGGACTCGCCCGCAATGGGTCACATCCTGATGCGCGGCGCGTACGATAAGCCGGGCGAAGAAGTCGAAGCGGCCACGCCGGCGGCACTGCATCCCCTGCCGAACGACGCACCGAAAAACCGTCTGGGTCTGGCGATGTGGCTCGTCGATCCGGCCAACCCGCTCACGGCGCGAGTGACCGTCAATCGGTTTTGGCAGGAGGTCTTCGGGCAAGGCATCGTCACCACGCCCGAGGACTTCGGCACCAGGGGGGTTCTTCCCACGCATCCCGAGCTTTTGGACTGGCTGGCGGTCGAGTTCCGCGAGAGCGGATGGGACGTCAAGCGATTGTTCAAGCTGATGCTGATGAGCGCGACGTATCGTCAAGCCGCGCTCACCACACCGGAGAAACTGGAAAAGGACCGCGCCAACGCTTTGTTATCGCGCGGTCCGCGATTTCGCATGGATGCTGAAATGCTGCGCGACTACGCGCTGGCCGCCAGCGGTTTGCTTTCCAAAAAGATGTACGGCCCTCCGGCCAAGCCATATCAGCCGCCCGACATTTGGAATATCGTGGGTCTGCCCGAAGGAAACACGCGGAATTACGTCCAGGATCATGGAGAAGACCTCTACCGCCGCACGGTTTATAGCTTCTGGAAACGCATGGCGCCGCCCCCGAACCTCGAAGCGTTCAACGCACCTAGCCGCGTAGTCTGCACCGTACGTCGCGAACGCACCAATACGCCACTCCAGGCGCTGGTGACGCTCAACGATCCGCAGTTCGTCGAAGCTGCCCGGTACTTGGCCCAGCAGGCCCTCGCGGGCAGCGGCGGCGATGACGCCAAAGTCATGAACTACCTTGCCGACCGCGTGCTTTGCCGTCCCATGAACGCCAAAGAGCAGAGCATCCTTCTGGCCGACAAGGCGGAGTATCTCGCCTACTATCAATCGAAGCCCGACGACGCCAAGGCGTTCATCGCCGTCGGCGAATCGCCGCTCGACGAAAAGATCGATGCCGCGGAATTGGCCGCGTGGACGTTGGTCTCGAATCAGGTCATGAACCTGGATGAAGCGTTAAACAAGTAAGGACTGGTCATGAACACACCCAGCGCATTTACTCAGCTCCAAACTCGCCGCCAGTTTTTCACCAGCGGCAGAAATCTCCTCGGCGGAATGGCCTTGGCATCGCTGCTCGGCGAGTCGGCGGCCCGCGCATCGGACACCCATCCGATCGGGCCACACTTTGCGCCGAAGGCGAATCGCGTCATCTACCTGCACATGGTCGGCGGGCCCGCGCAGATGGACCTGTTCGATTACAAGCCCGTCATGCAAGAGTGGTACGACAAGGACTTGCCCGACTCAGTCCGCATGGGACAGCGGCTGACCACGATGACCAGCGGACAGGCGCGGTTCCCGATCGCGCCGTCGAAATTCCAGTTCAATCAGGTGGGCGAGTGCGGCATGTGGATGAACACCGAGCTGCTGCCGAATCTGGCCAAGAAGGCGGACGAAATCTGCTGGATGCGCACCCTGCACACCGAAGCCATCAACCACGAGCCCGCCATGACGGCCATGCAGACGGGCAACCAGGTTCCGGGGCGACCGTGCCTGGGTTCGTGGGCGTCGTACGGGCTGGGATCGGCGAACGAGAATCTGCCGGCCTTCGTCGTTCTCGTCGCAATCCCCACCAACCGCGAGCAGGAACAGGCGATTTCCTCGCGGCTCTGGAGTGCCGGCTATCTTTCCGGCGAACATGCGGGCGTTTCATTCCGCAGCAAGGGGGACCCGATTCTCTACGTCAACAACCCACCGGGTGTACCCGACTCCCTCCGCCGACGCAGCATCGAAGGACTCAATGCGCTTAACGAAATCAACTACGAAGCTCTCGGAGACCCGGAGACACATACCCGCATCCAGCAGTACGAAATGGCATTCCGTATGCAGGCCAGCATGCCGGAACTTACGGATCTCAGCAGCGAACCCGAACACGTCTTAACGCTGTACGGCGAAGAAGCGAAGAAGCCCGGCACCTTTGCCAACGTGGCGCTCATGACGCGCCGTCTGGCCGAACGCGGCGTGCGCTTCATTCAGGTGTACCACAACAATTGGGACCACCACAGCAACGTCGGCGGGCGGATGCCCAGCCAGTGCAAGGATGTCGATCGGCCATGTTATGCCCTGCTGGAAGATCTCAAACGATGTGGCATGCTCGACGACACGCTCATCATCTGGGGGGGCGAATTCGGCCGCACCATTTACTCCCAAGGGGGCCTGTCCAAGACGAACTACGGCCGCGACCATCATCCCCGCTGCTTCACCATGTGGATGGCCGGCGGCGGAGCGAAGGGAGGCGCGATTTACGGCGAAACCGACGACTTCTCGTACAACATCGTGCGCGATCCGGTCCACATTCGCGACTTCCACGCCACCGTGCTGCACCTGCTCGGGTTCGACCACGAGCGGTTCACGGTTCGCTACCAGGGATTGGATCAGCGGCTCACCGGCGTCGTGCCCGCCCACGTCATCAACGAACTGCTGGCGTGAGTACGCAGCGCCAGCCGCCTATTCGATTCACCAAGTCGTGGTGGTGTAACGGTCCAGCGAGAGTTCCCCGGTGGAAGTTTCCGAGCGGAAGTTTCCGAGTGGAAAATGCAGTATTCAGCGGCTTCGTCCGCTATGGGTTCGCGCCGTAACTTCGGCGTCAGCTTTGTATCGCTGCGAGAAGGCGTTGTCCCGCGTTAGAGAATCCGGCTGGCGACGTCCCACGTCGCTGGCGGCCGCTGAACCAACCGAAGCCGTGCGCGTCAACACTCCCGTCGACAGATGCTCGTTCTCGGGGCGTGTAAAGGGTTAAGCGAACAACAGGCAAATTCGGAAATCGTTGCAAAGTTAAGGCTTGCAATAGTCGGGGCGACAAGACGGCTATTGAACTTTTCCTGTCCGGCATCCGTGCCTGGG
>CAYQAJ010000071.1:0-19527 GCA_964415245.1 uncultured Pirellulaceae bacterium
GGCGTGTAGGTGTCGATGTAGATCAGCCCCACCACGCCGTACCGCCCCTGCATGGGCACGCAAATGGCCTCCCGCACGCCGAGCTTGACGATGCTGCCGGCGGGGTCCCACCGCTGGTCATCGCGGGCGTCGCTGGTGAGCACGCCTTCCTTGCGTTCCATCACGTAGTCGAGGATGGTGCGACTGATGAGAATGCGGTCTTCGCCACTCACGCCTTTGCGATTGCGTCGCACCTTGGGCACCAGCTCGCCGCTTTCCGGATCGACCAGCATGATGCAGCCGCGGTCGGATTCGACCCACTCGAAGATGAGCTCCAGCACGCGGTGCAGAAGCTGATCGATGTCGAGTGTATGGCTCACCGCCAGCGCCGTACGGTACATGATCTGCAAGTTGCTGCGGGCGCGTGCCAGCCAAGGGCTTTGCGAATCGTCGACCGAGCCGAAGATACGGCTCCCTTCCTCCTGGCTGATCGCCTTGACGATCCGCGAGCCGCTCTCGCCGCGATGCGCCCCCACGATGTCGACGCGGCTGGCCTGATTGTGCGAGGGAGTTTCCTCGGTGCTGGTGAAGATCATCAGCGTGCGGCCGATCTGCACGCGGTCGCCGCTGCGGAGGACGTGCCGCTCGATCCGCTGGCTGTTGACGTAGGTGCCGTTCGAGCTGCCCAGATCGACCAGGGCAAACGCGTCTCCCTCGCGGCGGATTTCGGCGTGCTGCCGGGAGACTTCGCTGTCGTGCAGGGACACCGCGTTCGCCTTGTCGCGACCCAACCCCGACTGCGGAGCGTCGAGCTCGAATCGCTGCCCCTGGTCCTTGCCCTGGATAACGAACAGCGACGACATGGCGCGGCCGATGGCAATTGAAAAACGGCAGTCGGCAGAATGGACGGTAGCCGGCGCCGTCGGCGGAGCGACCCGAGCGTGGCCCGCGGAAGCCGGAAGCCCATGCGTCGGACTCCACGGAACTCCCGAACAGGGGCCGCGAAGCATGCCCCCCCGATAGGGGCGAGGCTCGGGCAGGCTTTCGCATAACCTGCGGTTACGACCCGGCCGAAGCGCGCTCGACCAATTGCTCGATTGTACGAACGAGCGGGCCGTAATGGTAGGGCTTGGCTACGTTGCGGTCGGGCGGAGGTGCCAGAGCCGCAAGTCGGGGCAGCTTGCCCAAAGTGACGACCGCCGAATGCGACGTCTCCGACTGGGCGAACAGCTCGCGTCGGCCGGCGTCGTCGCCGGACGATTCCACGTCGACCACAACGACCAGCGGATGGAAGCGGCGCACGAGCTCAAGACCCTCGCGTGCCTCGCGCGCCTCGAGGATCGTCAGACCCCGCCGCTGAAGCACGGTGCGCAGCACCTCGCGGCACTCGTCCGAGCGATCGACGATCAGCACATAGCGGCTTGGCCGCGCAAAAAGGCCCAGACCCAACGGCGCACCTCCTTGTGCGGTCGAGTGAACCGGCTCGAAATTTCGGGGGGGACGGCAGGACGCGAACGTGGGGCGGACTTCCCTGTACGCCGCCGATCGCATCGTGGGGTGGGAGGATATCGAGCCGCCGCCATGTTGTCAAAACCGAATTCCTCGCGAAAAAGGCGTTTGCCGTGGGACGGGCGGCACGCGGCGTGTCCGGTCGCGCCCCAGGTTCACTTGACGTAACGACTACGGCGCAAAAGAATTGGGAGTTATCGCAACGGCCCGGTCCCACCTGCCGACGGATACCGGACTCGAACTTGGTTCACCCGCCTGAACGGCACACGGTCAATCCTCCGATCCTCCACGCCCCCGCAAGTGAGCACCAATCATGCACGTAAAGTGGACCTGCCTCGCCAAGCCGAACCGCGTCGCCGCGTGTTGGGCTACCCTTTTCGCATGTCTGGCCGTTTCAGCCGCCGTACTTTCCGGCCCGGCCCTGTTGTCCCGCGCCGCCGAGGACGGAGTCGCTGCCAAGGCAGCAGCCGCGACGGCGGCGGATAGCGCGGCCGAAGTCGAGCGGCGCCTGGCCGACTCGGTGACGTACCTTGCCTCCGACGAGCTCGAAGGGCGCGGCCTGGGCACCGAGGGACTCGACAAGGCGGCCCGGTACATCGCCGAACACTTTGCGGCATTGGGGCTGAAGACCGACGTGTTCGAGGGTGGGCCGTTCCAGGGATTCACCGTCACCACCGAAGCCGAGATGGGCCCGGCGGAAGAGAACCACCTATCGCTGTTGGGCCCCGCGCCAGAGCAAGAGGGCGAGCCCCTTCGATATGATCTGGCCCTTGGCAAAGACTTCAGCACGCTGGCGATTGGGGGTTCGGGCGAGTTCGATCTGCCCATCGTGTTTGCCGGCTACGGTATCACGGCTCCCGATTGGGAGTACGACGACTTTGCCGGCCTCGACGTAAAGGGCCATGCCGTGCTCCTGTTGCGCAAGGAGCCGCAACAGGGGAACCCGCACAGCATCTTCGACGGCACGCGTCCCTCATCGCACGCTCTGTTCGCCCGCAAGATCGCCAACGCGTATGAACACGGCGCGGCGGCGGTCATCTTTGTCAACGACCAGTACGGCATCGACCGCCGCAACGACGCCAACGAGAAAAGCTGGCGTGAGACCCTCGACAAGCTGGTTGAGGCTCGCAACGCGCTGGCGGAGTTGAATGAAACTGCGCCGGACGAGTTGGCCAAACGCCGGGCGGAAATCATCGACCTGGCCGAGCGCGTGCAAACGCTGGGAAAGCAGCTCGACGGCGAACTGGACGAGCTGGTCGACTTTACCGGGGCCGGAACGGATAGCAGTCATCCGCGGCTGCCCGTCTTTTTCTGTACGCGCGCGGTGGCCGAGCGGATGGTGACCGATGCGTTGGGCACGACGCTGGGGACAATCGAACGCGGTATCGACGAAGATCTCAAGCCGCGTAGCGGCCCGCTGGGCCAGTGGCGGGCCGTTGGCCGTTCCTCGGTGGTTCACAAGCAAGCCCAGGCCAAGAACGTGGTGGCGGTGCTACCCGGCGAAGGGCCGCTGGCCGACGAGACGATCATCGTCGGGGCGCACTACGACCACTTGGGCTACGGCGGGCCCGGCTCGTTGGCCCCCTGGACGAAGGAGATTCACAACGGAGCCGACGACAACGCCTCGGGAACTTCCGCTCTCTTGGAGGTGGCACGCCAATTGGCGCAGCGCGACCCAAAGCCGCGACGCCGCATCGTATTCATCGCGTTTTCGGGTGAGGAGCGCGGCCTATTGGGAAGCGCCCATTACGTGCGCGAGCCGCGCTTTCCGCTCGAGAGCACCGTCGCCATGGTGAACATGGACATGGTCGGCCGGCTCAACAACAACAAACTGATCGTGTACGGAACCGGCACCGCGACCGAGTTCGATCCCCTTGTCGACAAGCTGAACGAGCGCCACCACTTCGAGATCGTCAAGCAGCCGGGCGGGTTTGGCCCGAGCGATCACGCCTCGTTCTACGCGCGGCAGATTCCCGTGCTGCACTTCTTTACGGGCACGCACAGCGATTACCACCGGCCGAGCGACGACATCGAGAAGATCAACGCCGAGGGAATGCGCCGCGTGACCGACCTGGTGGTCGACGTGGTAACGGCGATCGACCAGGCCGACGCGCGACCCACCTACAAGGACACGGGTCGACCCGCGGCCGATCGCGGCGGCGATCGGCCCTACTTCGGCAGCATCCCCGACTTCGGACAGACCGGCGAAGGCTACGCGCTGATGGGCGTTGCGAAGGATGGGCCTGCAGGGCGCGCCGGATTGAAGGCCGGCGACGTCATCATCCGCTTTGGCGAAAGCAAGATCGGCAGCCTGGACGATTTCGACAGTGCACTGCGCAAATACAAGGCGGGCGACGAAGTCGAGGTGGCGTTCTTGCGAGACGGCAAGGAGATGACGGCGAAGGTAACGCTCGATCCGCCGCGGTGATAGGCGGCCGCGTACGAACCGGGGGCACAGGGACGAACACGGACGAACACGGACAAGTACGGCCAACCCCCATTCCCCAATCGCCCCGTTCCCGACAGTTTCCGGGTAGCCCGGCCCCGTCGGAAACCGCCATTTTCTGGTCTTTACGCGGCGGCGGCTTTTCGCGCAGAATACCGCCGCTTGAGCGACCCATCCTGCCGTGTGCGGCGGGACACGCGGTTGCCAGCGCGTGCCGTGTCTCAAGGATCGAGACCTCCTAGGATCGTCCCGCGACCCTAAGTAGCCAGCAAGGAGTGCTGACGTGAGAACCTACGTTCTTTCGGCCGTGATCGCGGCCGGCTTTCTGTTGACGGCAGCGGCGGCAGTTCCCGCCCACGCTCAGGGCGACCGAGGGGCTGCACCGGCCAGTGTGCCCCCCGTAGCCGTCATCGACATCAATCGCGTGTTCGCCGAGCATCTACGCTTCAAGCAAGAAATGGACTTCATGAAGAAGGACGTGGAGGACTTTGAAGCCTACCTCCGCCAGCAGCAAAAGAGAGTGCAGCAAATGACCGAGGAGCGGGCGAACTTCAAGCCCACCGCTCCCGACTACAAGCGCATCGATCTGGAGATCACGCAACTTACGTCGGACGTAAACGTGCAGACGCAGTTGAAGCGCAAGGAATTCCTGCAGCGCGAAGCACGGATTTACTACAACGTGTACACCGAGCTGACCAACGAGGTGGCCGACTTCGCCATGCGAAACGGCATCACACTCGTTCTGCGATACAACAGCCAGAAGATCGATCCGGAAGATCGGACTTCAGTGCTGCAGGGGGTCAACAACTCGGTGGTGTTTCACCATGACCTGGACATCACCAGCTTCATTATCGAGCGAATCAATCGCGGGCAGGCGGCCGACCGTCGCGGCGGACCGCCGCTACCTCCCGGTTCCGGCAACCACTAAATGCGCCACGGGGAACGCATGTAGGGGGCCGCGGCTGTCGCGATGGGGTCCGTGCGGTCTCCGGCGCGCGATGCCCATCGAAGCTGGCTCCCGTGGCAACACCATCTGACTCGAAGCGACGGTCATCCTTTGAATCCCAACGTACGCAAGCAACGTACCCTTGCGCAAAGGGTCGAAGTACACGGGTTCGGATATTGGAGCGGTCGCGACGTGCGGGTCGAATTCCGTCCGGCCGCGGTCTCCAGCGGTATCGTCTTTGTCCGCTGCGACCAGAGCCCCCCGCGCCGCATCGAGGCGTCGCCCACGAACCGACTCGAAACGCCGCGCCGCACGACACTGGGCGCATCGGGCGTGACGGTCGAAATGGTCGAGCACGTGATGGCCGCCCTGGGCGGCATGCACGTCGACAACTGCGAAGTCTGGCTCGACAACGCCGAGTTGCCGGGCTGCGACGGATCGAGCATGGCGTTCGTGGAAGCACTCCTGCGTGCGGGAATCGTCGAGCAGGATGCGTGGCGGCCGCAGCTTGTGGTGACCGAGGTTACCCGGGTGGGAGACGAGAATTGCTGGATCGAGGCCCGTCCTGCCACTACGCCCGGCCTGTTCGTCAAGTACCGCCTCGACTACGGAACGGGCGCTCCGATCAGCCGGCAGACAATACAAATGGTCGTAACACCGGAGTCGTTTCAGCGTGAACTTGCCCCGGCACGTACCTTCATTCTCAAGCATGAAGCCGAATGGCTGCGGGAGCGAGGGCTGGGAGCACGAGTCACGTGCGGCGATCTGCTGGTATTCGACGACGACGGCCCGCTGGAAAACGAGCTTCGCTTCCCCGATGAATGTGTCCGACACAAAGCGCTCGACCTGGTCGGCGATTTGGCCCTGACGGGGTGCGACTTTGTGGGGCAGTTCGTGGCGCATCGCAGCGGACACCGACTCAACGCCGAGTTGGTCAAGGCGATCCTGATGGAAGGGCAGATGATGGACCAGCGGCGCAGGACGGCATGAGGCGACGATTCATCTTGTGGTGAGAGGGGGTTTCGGCCGCACGATCTTGTCGATCCAATCACCGATCATCCACTCGATCATAACCCCGCACATACCATGGCCACTCGCATTTCCGATAACGCCGTCGTCGATCCACAGGCAACAATTGCCGACGACGTGGAGATCGGCCCGTTCTGCGTGGTGGGGCCCCACGTAACCATCGGTCACGGGACGCAGCTCGAAAACGGCGTCACGCTCATGGGACGCGTCACCATCGGCGAGCACAACCACCTGTTTCCCTGCGTCGTGATTGGCGGCGGGCCGCAGGACCTTAGTTATCGCGGCGAAGACACACAGGTCGTCATCGGCGATTACAACGTCATCCGCGAGTCGGTCACCATCAATCGCGGCACCCGCAAGGAAGACGGCATCACGTCCGTCGGCAGCCACTGCTACTTGATGGCCTGCAGCCACGTCGCTCACGATTGCCGTTTGGGCGATCACATCGTCATCGCCAACAGCACGCTCCTGGGCGGGCACGTGCACATTCACGACCATGCCACGCTCTCAGGCGGCGTGGCGGTGCATCACTTCACCACCATCGGCAGCTACAGCTTTGTGAGCGGCTTGAGCCGCGTGCTGCACGACGTTCCGCCGTATTTGCTCGTCGATGGCGTGCCGACGCGGCCGCGGTGCGTAAACGTGGTGGCCCTGAAGCGCAACAATTTCCCCGACGACGTGGTGGCCGCACTGGCCGAAACACATCGTCTCATCTATCGCTCGAAGGTCGGGCTCGATCACGCCCGCGAAATCCTTCGCAGCAACGGCAGCCTGGTGCCGGCCGTCAATCACCTGCTGAGCTTCATCCAGAACCAGCAGGAAGGTCGACACGGACGAGGCCGCGAACGCAGGAGAGCGGCGTGAGAACCCTCCGTGCGGCCGTCATCGGTGCGGGCCACCTGGGGCGGATTCACGCTCGTCTGCTTCGGTCGATCGACGGGGTCGAGCTGGTCGGCATTGTCGATCCGCTTCCTGCCGCTCGCGAAGATGTGGCGAGCGAGCTGGGCATTGAGCCGCTGGCCCATCACGGGCAACTCATTGGCCGAATCGACGCGGCGATTGTCGTCACGCCCAGCGTGTGTCATCACGCGGTCGCGATGGAGCTGATTGAGGCGGGCATCCACTTGCTCGTGGAAAAGCCTCTCGCTGCGACGGTGAGCGATGCAGCCGCCATGGTTCATGCAGCCGAGAGCCAAGGGCTGGTGCTGCAAGCGGGGCACGTCGAGCGGTTTCATCCGGCGCTTTCGGCGGCGTGGCCGCACATCCAACAACCTCGGTATATCGAGGCGACGCGCACTAGCGGCTATTCGTTTCGCTCGACCGACATCGGCGTCGTGCTCGATCTGATGATTCACGACCTGGACATCGCGCTGGCGCTCGCGGAAAGCCGGCCGGTCGCGGTGCAAGCATCGGGCCTGACGGTGGTCGGTCCCCATGAAGACGTAGCACATGCTCGTATCGAATTCGCCAACGGATGCGTGGCGAACTTGAGTGCCTCGCGAATCAGCTTCGAGGCGACTCGCCGAATGTGCGTTCACACGTCGGCAGGCTACGCGTCGATCGACTTCGCCGCGCGAACCGCACGCTCGGCGCAGCCAACTGCTCGCCAGCAACTCGATCCCACGGTGCTCGGACGGTTGTCGCCCGAGGAAAAGGGCGCGATGCGCGATCGGTTCTTCACCGATGTGATGCGGTTGGAAGAGCTGCCGGTCGAAAAGAACAACGCCCTGCTCGAAGAACAGCGCGACTTCGTTGCTGCGATTCAGACGGGCCGAGCGCCGTGCGTCTCCGGCGGGCAAGCTCTCGCAGTGATGCAGCTCGCCGGTCAGGTGCTCGAAGCCATCGCGGCCCACGACCGGCGCGCAACCGAGCGAACGAACGATGTGGCCAGCGAAGCCGCGAGAACCGCACCGCACGTGGCGGGAAGCGTTCCGGCCGGTCCGCATTGGCTGCGCAGTACGCCTATTCCCACCGAAACACGACGCCGCGCCGGCTGATTCACCGCCCGTGCTCGTTCGGGGACTTCCGCCGCTGCCACCCCCCGAACAAAATGGACCTGGGGCGTGTCATTCTCTGCTGTAGCGGTCATCTCCCGCAGCGGGAGCGATTTCGCATCCCAAACCGCGGTCCCGATCCCGAGGGGCATCCACCCCGGTTGCGGCCAGCGCGCTCATGGCGCACTACCACCCTACCATCCAGCGCATCGACTCCCGCAGCGACGATCTTGCCGCGGCAATCGACGCGCTGCGCGCCAAGCTCAGTCCGCGGGCCGGCGCGGTGAGCCAGGCCAGCCGACAACGCACGATCGAGCTGTTCGGCGAGCCGCTTTCACCGCAGCAGGTCGTCGAGCGGATTTGTAGCGACGTTCGCGAAGAGGGCATGGCCGCCCTGCTCGAATACGGCCGCAAGCTCGACAAGGCGTCGCTCACTGCCGAAACGATTCGCGTCGGCGCCGACGAATTGGCCGCCGCACATCGCAACGTCGATCCCGAGTTTCTCGCGTCGGTGCGCCAAATTCGGGACAACATTCTTCGGTTCCAGCGCGCCGTCAAGCACCGCGACGTCGAAGTCGCCCAGGAAAACGGAGTCCGCTTGCAACAGCGCTACCTGCCGCTCGAGCGAGTCGGGCTGTGCGTTCCCGGCGGCGCGGCGGCGTATCCTTCGACGGTGCTCATGACCGCCGTGCCGGCGATCGCTGCGGAAGTTAAAGAGATCGTAGTCGTCGCGCCCCCCACTCCCTTCGGTGCCAACAACCCGCACATGCAGGCGGTTTGCCACGAGTTGGGCATCAGCGAGGTGTATCGTGCGGGTGGTGCCCAAGCGGTTGCGGCATTGGCCTACGGAGTCGAGGCAGTCGAGCGGGTCGACAAGATCGTCGGCCCGGGCAACTTGTTCGTAACGCTGGCCAAAAAATACGTTTTCGGCGAAGTGGATATCGACTCGCTGGCCGGCCCCAGCGAGGTCGTGGTGATCGCCGACGAAACGTCGCGGCCCGAGTTCGTCGCCGCCGACATGCTGGCCCAGGCCGAACACGCGCCCGGCGCGAGCATCCTCGTGACGTGGAGCGAGCGAGTGCTCGATGCCACCGCACAAGAACTCGAAAGACAAGTGGCCGGTCTCGACCGACGCACAGTGACGGTGCACAGCCTTGAGGAATTTGCCGCGCTGATTCTCGTTAGCGACGAGGAAGAAGCGTGCGACGTGGCCAACCGAATCGCGCCCGAGCACTTGCACGTCGCGATCGACGGCTTCGAACGACTCTTGCCCCAGCTTCGATTCGCCGGCGCAACGTTTCTAGGCCCTTTCACCCCGGTGGCGCTGGGCGATTACGTCGCCGGCCCTTCGCACGTATTGCCGACCGGCGGAACCGCGCGGTGGGCATCGGGCCTTTCGGTCAACACATTCTTGCGCAGCATGAGCGTAATCGCGTACGATGAACCCGCCCTGCGCCGCGCCGCCCCCGACGTACAGCGCCTAGCCCAAGTGGAAGGTCTCACCGCTCACCGAGCGAGCATCGATATTCGGGTCCAGCGGAAGTCGTAGTGCCCGTGCAACAATCAGTGCAAGCAGAATCATTCGGTCACCCCGAGTCTTCAGTTTTCAGTTATGGACAGAGGAGAATGGACGCTCATGGACGATATGGACTCCCGACAACTTGCGGGCATTTACGAGTCGGCCGCCTCTGACGGATCATAGCTGAGAGCTGACAGCTTCCAACCCGCAACTGACAACCAACAACCGACAACCATCCTCCGCTCCGACTGAAAACTGAACACTGAAAACTGAAAACTCGCGCAGCGCAATGTCCTACTTCCGTCCCGAAATCGAAGCGATGGCCGGCTACGTGCCGGGCGAACAGCCGCAGGCCGGCAAGTTCATCAAGCTCAACACGAACGAGAATCCCTATCCGCCTTCGCCCGCGGTGGCCCGCGCCATTGAACAAGTGCTGCGCGAGCGGCTCTCGCTCTATCCCGATCCGATGGCCACCGCGTTTCGCATGCGAGCCGCCGAAGTGCTCGACGTTGAGCCCGACTGGATCCTGTGCGGCAACGGCAGCGACGACATCCTCACGATCGTCACGCGGGCACTCGTGGGCGCCGGCGAGCTGCTCCGACTGCCGTTCCCCAGCTACATCCTCTATCGCACGCTCGCGCAAATCCAAGGGGCCCGCTGGCAGGAAGTGCGGTTCGGCGATGACTGGTCACTGGGGGACGAATTCGTGGCGCCGGCCGACGGGCTCAAAGTTGCGTTCCTGGCCAACCCCAACAGCCCCAGCGGCACGGTGATCGCGCCGGAGTGCGTGCTCGAACTCGCCGAGCGCCTCCCCTGCCCTTTGCTGGTCGACGAAGCGTACGTCGACTTCGCCGATGCGAACTGCATGTCGCTCGTGGCGCAGAACGAAAAAATCCTCGTCTCGCGCAGCATGAGCAAGTCGTACGCGCTGGCCGGCCTGCGTTTCGGCTACGTCGTGGCGCAGCCGCAGATGATCGAGAGGCTGCTGAAGGTGAAGGATTCGTACAACTGCGATGCTCTGTCGATCGCCGGCGCCACGGCCGCCATCGACGACCAGCGGTGGCTCGCCGCCAACCGCGCCGCCATCATCGCCACCCGCGAGCGATTGACCCGCCGCCTGGGCGAGCTAGGCTTTCACGTGGTGCCGTCGCAGTCGAATTTTGTATGGAGCACGCACCCCAAGCGGAATCATCGCCAAGTTTACGAGCAGCTCAAGGCGCAGCGGATCCTGGTTCGATACATGGACTACCCCGGCTGGGGCGACGGAATTCGCATCAGCGTGGGAACCGACGAGCAAATCGACGCCTGTCTGAACCTGCTGGTCACGATGGTGTAATATGTCGCGCACTGCTTCCGTAACTCGCCGCACGGCCGAAACCGACATCTCGCTCACGCTCAACCTCGATGGCAGCGGCCAGGCCGACGCGCAAACCGGCGTCGGTTTCTTCGACCACATGCTCGATTTGCTCGCCCGCCACGCGGCCATCGACCTCGAAGTGAAAGCCCGCGGCGATTTGCACGTCGACCAGCACCACACGGTCGAAGACGTCGGCATCGGCTTCGGCCAGGCCGTGAAACAGGCCCTCGGCGACAAGTCGGGCATCGCACGCTACGGCCACTTCACGCTCCCCATGGAAGAGACGCTCGTCACCAGCGCCATCGACCTCAGCGGCCGGTACGCTTTCGTCTTCGATGTGTCGTTTCCCACGCCCAAGATCGGCGACTTCGACAGCGAGCTGGTCGAAGACTTCTGGCAAGCGGCCGCCGCCAACGCGCTGTGCAACCTGCACGTGATGCTGCACCACGGCCGCAACAGCCATCACATCAGCGAAGCGGTGTTCAAGAGCGTGGCCCGATCGCTCAAGATGGCCGTGGCCCTCGACCCCCGTACCAGCGGCGTCCCCAGCACCAAGGGCACGCTGAACTCGTGATGGCCGATCGGCGCCGGTTCGGCATCGCACGGGGTTGATTAGATAGCCACTATCGCCGATGCGTCGCCGATCGCCCTGTCCTTGTCGAAGTACACCCAACATTGATTGGCCGTCGCAACGTCGAAAGTCGGCTCGGTCCACGGTAATGATTCAGCGCCATGCACCGAGAAATCGACCGACAATCCTTCGTCGCCGGCAAGTCGGCTGGCCGTCGCGATCTGTTCGGCCGAGATATCGATGCCGTGCACTACCGATCCTTGCCGCGCGAATTGACGAGCCAATACGCCCGTGCCCGTGCCGAGATCGAGGATTCGCTGACCTTCGAGTCCCACGCCCAGCTCATGGCGCCGCGCGAAGAAGCTGGGAGGCGGACCGGGCCGATAGACGCCGTAGTCCTCCGACGTGCGGCCCCAATCAATCACATTTTCACCGTCGCGCGATCCCAATCCGTGCATGGTGCTACGCTGTCCTTCATCGTCCTTCATCGCGACTCACCGTTTCCATGCAAGGCGTTCGGTCGCGACGACAATAGCATAGCAGGTAGTGTTCTGCGTGGGGTTGTCGGATATCGCCGGATGTTCGAGCAGTATCGCCAGCCCGTTCCCGACGCGGCACGACAATGTGAATCCCGCCCTCGGCGCATCGAATCGCCGGGACGCGCGGCGGTGTGTCGGGCCGCAATGCGTCGGAGTTTGCTTGATTCATCGGTCGCTGACCGTCAGAATGAGGAGCCCACGCGTTCATGTAGCAAGGAGAACCATGATGACATTCTCGATGCGGTGCACACTTTCGCTTCTTTGCTCGATCGCTTTGGCGCTGACGGCTTGCGGCTCGTCTGACAAAGGCGCGGGCACCGGCGGGGCCGGCAAGCCGGCGGGTTCACAGGGGCAAGCAACGGGCGGCACGAAGACCGGTAGCGGCAAGACGAACTTGTCGGCTCACCAAGGCACCATCCTGCAAATGTCGACGGAGATGGTCAATCTCATGGACAACGTGAGCCAGAAGAACATTATGAGTCCGATCAAGGTGTCGGATGTCCGCAATGCCCTCGACGAGCGGGTCGACTGGCTCTCCGACATGACGGCCGACGACGTTGCCAAGCTGCGTAAAGCCACGGCCGACGTCGACGCCTTGATCGCCGAGATCCGCGCCCACGAGAACGCCCAAGGCGACACAGCCCTCGAAGCCCGCTTAAAGAAGATCGAAGATTGGAACCGCTCCATCAAGGATGGGCTGCCCAAGTAGGCGCGATGCGCACTGCAACGGCACCGACACAGGGACGCTGGGAAAAAATCGGAAAACGGATCGGGAACGCTATTTCACGCTAACCAGCACTCATCGGAACGTTTCGGATCAGCGTTGCTTTACGGCGATTCGGGCTGCGTCACCCGGCGACTGGAACAGGTTTTCCGACAGCCTGCCGCGCGGGGGACGACTTGCAGCGGGCCGCAATTGAGCAGCACAGATAAGCAACGGCAGCGCCATGGATTTGAAATCGCCTTCGGAATCGGATCCCCGGGCCAGGCCCAAACCGTTCACTTTCTATCCGCCGAAGACGAATCGTTTCTTGATCGCCTTGGCCAAGATGGGGATCAAACCGGCCATCCGGCGGACACTCGGCGTTACCGAGATCGAGATTCCCGACGACGATCTAACGAAACTGCGGCAGTTGCGCGGCGAACGTTGCTTGTTGACGCCCAGTCATTCGGGAGGGTTTGAGCCTCACATCCTTATGTACTTGGCCAAGGTGCTGGGAGTTGAATTCAACTTCGTTGCCGCGATGGAGTTATTCGAGCAATCAGCGGTCTACCGTTGGCTCGTGCCGCGGCTGGGAGTGTATTCGATCATCCGCGGAGCTGTGGATCGCCCGTCCTTCAGGATGACGCGGCAGTTACTGGCGGCAGGCGAGCGATGGCTCGTGATATTCCCCGAGGGTGAAACGATTTGGCAGAACAGCAACCTGATGCCGTTTCAGCATGGCGTGACTCAGCTCGCATTCAAGGCGTATGAAGACGCACGCAAGTCGGACGAGGAGGCGAATCTCTACTGCATCCCGATGGCCATCAAATACGTGTACCTCCACGATATGCATGGTGAAATCGACGCCTCGCTCGCCCGCCTTGAATCGAAGTTGTCGCTTCCCCACGAGCCGGAGAGTCTTTCGCGCTACCAGCGACTGCGCCGCGTTGCGGAAGCCGTCGTGGAAGCGAATGAAAGGACCCATCAGATCACACCGAACCCGGATTACAATTTCAACGAGCGCATTCAGAGGATCAAGGAGCAAGTTATCGCGCGATTAGAAGAAGAATTGGGCGTGACGCCGTCGCCCGCCGATGCGCTCTTGGACCGGATACGAAAGCTGTTTAACGCGGTCGACCGCATTGTCTACGAGGAGCCCGACGGCTCGGAGTACGCGCAGCGACTTGCCGTGGAGCGGCAGCGCAGCGTGCGTAGCCTGTACGACGACCTTTGGCGGCTATCACAGTTCGTGGCGATTTACGACGGATACGTCAAAGAGTCGATGACGTTTGAGAGGTTTCTGGATGTGTTAGGCCTGTTGGAAATGGAAGTCTGCAACCAACGGCAAGTCTGGGGTCCCCGCATGGCCCGCGTAAAGATCGGAGCCCCGATCAATCTGCGGGATTGCTTGCCGGCATACGCCGAGGACCGGCGCGGGACGGTGCGCGACGTCACGCTCACGCTCGAGAATTCCGTGAGGAGTATGCTGGATGAACTAGGCAGCACCTGCCCGCTGGTGGATGACTCAACGTAAACAGTTCATCGAACCGGCAGCCAATTGGACCGTCGCAGTTCGGCCCTCCCTACCGATTCCCGACTTTGCCTCTGCAGAAGCCGGCCCCTATTATTTTCGAAAGCGACCGTCGTTACGGCTGTACTGCGGGAGACGGCGCGACTGACACAAGGCTGGATTCGCGCCTGCGTGGGAATGACGGCGTTGTCAGCGGGCAAGGCTGGCGACCGACAGAGCCAGCGCACTGGCAGAGCCAGTGGCATACGCTGCGCCCATCACTCGTTCACATACGTTTCCAAGAACCGCGCCAGCCGGTGGAAGTCGCTTTTGGGGTCGATGTAGCGGACGACGGTGACCAGCGTTTGAGGGTCGATCAGATCATCGAACGGGACGAAGTGCAGGTCGAGTTGGCCGCTGGCGGAGACCATCACGCCGTTGAGGTGCTCTTCGCCCAGGGCGCGGTAGGCGCCCACGCCGAGCTGGCTCCCTAGCATCACGTCGAAGGCGTGCGGGCGCGCGCAGCGGGTGGCGTAGCCGAGCTGAATGCTGGTCACGCGGCGCTTGCGGCCCGTTTGTCTGTGGAACGCCTCGGTCACCAAGCCGGCGAAGGTGCGGGCCAGGTTGAGGCGCGAGATGGCGATGTGGCCGTGCTCGTCGCGGGGGATGCCCTTCAAGTAACTGGCCGGTAGCATCTCGGCGAGCCCCTCGGCCATCACGATCACGCCGAACTCCTTGCCCTCCCGCTCGCGGGCGATCATGGTTTTGACGATCCGCGCGACGACCTCGTCGACGTTCATCACGTCGCGGGTGACGGTCTCGCCAGTAGCTTCGTCGACGGCGGTTTCCTCGACGCGGAACTTGTTGCGAATATCCTCGACGCTGACGACGAGGCTGGCCTCGCCGGCGATGGCCGCCCCGTAGGCGAGCCAACCGGCGCTGCGGCCCATGGTCTCGGCCAGGTAGTAGGTGCGGCCGGCTTCGGCGTCGTGGATCAGGTTGCGGAGCTCGGCGGCCAGCGTGTCGACGGCGGTGAAGTAGCCGAAGGTGAAGTCGATGCCTTCGTAGTCGTTGTCGATGGTCTTGGGCACGTGGACGACGGGAATGCGGCGCGACCCCTCGGGTAGCCGGTCCTGGAACAGCCTGAACTTGTTGGCGGTTTTGAGCGTGTCGTCGCCGCCGATCGAGATCAGGGCGTCAACCTCCAGCGAGCAGAGTGCATCGTACACGCGGCGGAGCATGGCCGTACGTTCGGGATCACCCAAGTGGGCCGGCTCGGTAACTTCGATGCCGGGATTGGTGCGGGCCGTACCGATGAGGATTCCCTGCGAGTTGCGCGACCGCTTCAGTACCGAGTGGTCGATGGTGATGTAATCGCGCCCCTCGACCATCGCCCGCTCAGGGCCGAACTGAACGAGGTTCGAGTAGCCGTACAGTATGCCCACTACCTGGATGTCGGCCCGCAGAAAGGAAACGGCGGCGGTGGAGATGACGGCGTTGGCCGCCGGGGCGGGACCGCCGGCAAACAGCATGGCCACTCGGCGGAAGTTGTGTTGAGGCCGTTCGGGAGGAGCAAGCGTGCCACTCATGGCGGGGTTCTCCGACGGGCGGAGGTTGGGGGTAGCTGTCAGCTCTCAGCTTTCAGCCGTCAGCCAGAGGGCGTAGGTCAGGCTGTGCCTGACGCGATTGCTCGTCAGGCACATGACCTACCGAACCACGACTCTCCGAAGCTGACAGCCGAAAGCTGAGAGCTGTCAGCTCCCAACCGAAAGCTTTCATCAACCCTCTATTGAAAACCAGAGCGGCGTCAGAGAAAAGTCCGCTCCACGAAATGCGTGTCCACCAGGCCCTTCACGAAGTCGGAGTGCTGCAGCACCTCCTGGTGGAAGGGAACGGTGGTTTTGATGCCCTCGATCTTCAGCTCGTCGAGGGCCCGCAGCATGGTGCCAATGGCCTCGTCGCGAGTGGGCTGGTGCACGATCAGCTTACCGATCATCGAGTCGTAGTTGGGGGGCACCATGTAGCCGGCGTGGGCGTGGGAATCGAATCGCACCCCCATTCCCCCCGGCACGAACATTGACTCGATGCGGCCCGGGCAGGGCTGAAAATTCCGCTGCGGGTTCTCGGCATTGATGCGGCACTCGATGGCGGCCCCGCGGGGCTTGATGTCGCCTTGCCGAAACGGGAGCGGCTCGCCGGTGGCCACGGCAATCTGCGCCTTGATCAGGTCGATGCCGGTGACCATCTCGGTGACCGGGTGCTCGACCTGGATGCGGGCGTTCACCTCGATGAAGTAAAAATTGCCCTGCGCGTCGACCAGGAACTCGACCGTGCCGGCATTGGTGTAGTTGGCCTGCTTGATGAGCCGCACGGCCGCCTTGCAGATGCCGGCGCGAGTGCTGTCCTTCAGGTTGGGAGCGGGGCTCTCCTCGATGAGCTTCTGGTGACGGCGCTGCGTCGAACAGTCGCGCTCGTACAAGTGGACCACGTTGCCGTGGTGGTCGGCGAGCATTTGCACTTCGACGTGCCGCGGCCGCTCGATGTACTTTTCCAGGTACACGCCGGCGTTGCCGAACGCCGCCTGTGCCTCGGTTCGCGCCTGCGACAGGGCCGACTTGAGGGCCAAGTCGTTGGCGGCCACGCGCATTCCCTTGCCGCCGCCGCCAGCCGTCGCCTTGATGAGCACGGGAAAGCCGATCTCGTGGGCCACGCCCACCGCCTCGGCCTCGTCTTCGATCAGCCCCTCGCTACCCGGCACGACGGGCACCTTGGCTTTTCGGGCCAGTTCGCGGGCGCGGTTTTTGTCGCCCAGCATCTCCATCGCCTCGGGGCTCGGGCCGATGAAGTCGATCTTGCAGCTTCGGCATACCTCGGCGAAGTGCGAGTTCTCGGCCAGGAAGCCGTAGCCGGGGTGAATCGCCTCGACGTTGCCCACTTCGGCGGCGCTGATCACCTGGGCGATCTTCAGATAGCTGTCGGCGGCGCGGGGCGGGCCGACGCAATACGCCTCGTCGGCCAGATCGAGGTACTTGGCGCCGCGATCGGCCTCGCTATAGATGGCGACCGTTTCAATGCCCAGTTCGCGGCAAGCGCGAATGATGCGCAGAGCAATCTCGCCGCGGTTGGCAATAAGGATACGCTTATACATCGATTGCTGGGAAGCGCTTCGCGGCAGAAGTGTTCAGTGTTCAGTTTTCAGTCGGAGCGGGGACCCTGTTCGTCGCGAGTTGTTCACCGTCCATATCGTCCATCAACGTCCATACTTCGCTCCTTCTGCAACTGAAAACTGAACACTGAACACTGAAAACTCTTCGCGCGCGGGTTCCCGGCGGTGCTTACGCGTCCTCTCAGCGGCTCGTATCGACCTTGAACAGCGGGCGATCGTAGTCGACCGGCTCTTCGTTCTGAACCAGCACGGCCACGATCTGGCCCGATACCTCGGCCGGGATCTCGTTGAACATCTTCATGGCTTCAATGATGCACACGGTCGTGCCGGGTTCGACGTGGTCGCCCACCTTCACGAAGGCCTCAGAGTTGGGGTTGGGCCGGGTGTAAAACGTGCCGACCATCGGGCTCTTGATCACGACGATGCGCCCATCGTCGGCCGCCGCGGCGGATTCCGCCCGGCCGCCGGATGCCGCTGCACCGGGCGCCGCAACGGCCCCGGGTGGCGCAGCCGGCATGCCGCCGTACACCACCGGCGTGCCGCGGTCGCCCCGGCACACGCGGATCCGCTGATCCGCCTGCCGCAGATCGATCTCCGAGAGATCGTGCTCCTTCATCAGCTCGATCAGACGGCGAATTCGATCCAACTCGAATACGTCGCCCGACGCTGGCTCCGAGCTGCTCATCCGCTTTCTCCGGTTATTCGATTAACGCCGTCCGAAGACGGCGGGGACGAGCCTTGATGTCATTCACGCGTAGGCGGGAATCCACCCCACTGACACGGTGACAAGGCGACGCGGGGATGATCCGAATGCTCCGCAACAACTGACAACTGACCACGGACAACTGACAACTAACCACCCACAACACACTCCGCCAACTCCTTCGGCACACTCGATAGCACTTCGCCGCCGGTTCGCGTTACCAGCACGTCGTCTTCGATTCGCACGCCGCCCCAGCCGGGTAGATAAATGCCCGGTTCGACCGTCACCACCATGCCGGCCTGCAGTGGCACATTCTCGGTTTTGGCCAGCCTCGGCGCCTCGTGGATTTGCAGCCCCACGCCGTGCCCCAGGCCGTGCCCGAACTGCTTGCCGAAGCCGGCCTTTTCGATCACGCCTCGGGCGGCCGCGTCGACGTTTTTCATCAGTGCCCCGGCTCGAATCGCCGCGATGGCCTGCTTCTGTGCTTTTAACACAACTCCATATATGCGTTCAAGTTTGGGCGAGATTCTAGCCGTGGCCAGCACCCGCGTCAAGTCGCTCATATACAGCCGGCCCTTCGCTCCCCAGTCAATGAGCACGAAGTCGCTCTCGCCGATGCGCCGATCAGTGGGCCGGGCGTGCGGCAATGCGGCGCGGGGGCCCACGGCTACGATGGGCGGAAAGCTGCACCCGCTGCCGCCGAAGCGGCGTACCTGGTGGTCGATCTCATCGGCGACTTCCTTCTCGGTCTGATCGCTGGTGAGCGCGGCGCGAACCACGCCGAACGCCCGCTCGGCAAACATCACTGCTTCGCGCGTGGCCTCGATCTCACTCTTGTCCTTGATCTGCCGCAGCGACTCGACCATGTTCATGGTTGGCACCAGCGACACCTTGCCGAGCGCCGACTCGACCTGCTCGCGCAAAGCCAGCGACATGGCCGACGCCTCGACCGCCAACTGGCTCACCTTCGCCTGCCGCGCGACCTTGGCGACCGACTCAATCATCTTCGTGCCAGGCGAACGAATCTCCATGTCGATGGCCGGGCACTCTTCTTCAAGCTGCGTGGTGTACCGCGGGTCGCTGAGGATGATCGGCTTCTTGGGCCCGACCAACAGATAACTGTCGTCGCCGGTGAAGCCGGTCAGATACGTGACGTTCGTGAAGTCGGTCACGAGAATAGCATCCGCCTGCGTCCGCCGAACAAGCCGCCGCAGTTTTTCGATCCGCTGCTGGAAGTACGATTCAGCCAAGGGAGTAGCTCCGGGGAGTGGTTGGTGGATAGTGGTTGGTTGTTGGGGAACGGGGATGGAAAGTCGCCTCTCGCTCCGCGAGAGGGCGCTGGATTTGGCGACGGTCTCGATTTGCTCGCGACTCCGCGCCTCCAAAGAACGCCCTCTCGCGGAGCGAGAGGCGACATTCCCGCCCCGGTCGTTCCAGCGCACGCGGGAATCCAGAGGCGGGGCTGAAACGCTAATCACCACTCATCACCACGAACCGGTCAGATCAAAACCGTCGGGGACTGGCTCGTTTTGCGCAGTCCGCGGAGCAAAATGTGC
>CAYQAJ010000072.1:0-4231 GCA_964415245.1 uncultured Pirellulaceae bacterium
ACACGCGCAGGGGCTGGTCCATCGCGACGTGAAGCCCGGCAACATCCTGCTGGAAAAAGGCGTCGAGCGGGCGTACCTCACCGACTTCGGCTTGGCGCGCGCTTCGGACGACGCGAGTCTCACGCACACGGGCGTCGTAGCTGGCACGCCGCACTACATGTCGCCGGAACAAGCGGACGGCCGCCCGTTGGATCATCGCTCGGACCTGTTCAGCCTGGGCGCGGTGCTGTACTTCATGGCGACGGGGCATCCGCCGTTTCGGGCCGATCGGCCGATGGCGGTGCTCAAGCGCATCTGCCACGACGGGCACCGGCCGGCGTGCCAGTGCAACGCCGAAGTGCCCGAGGCGCTGTCGGCGATCATCGACCGTTTGCTGGAGAAGGACCCGAATCGACGGCTGGCCACGGCGGGCGATTTGCAGCAGGCGCTGGCGCAGGTGCTGTCGGACGTGCAGCGCGGCAAGCTGGGCCGACCGCGGCGGTCGGTGCGGTTCACGCGCAGCATATGGATCGGCGCGTCGGCAGCGGCGGTGATTGTATTGGTAGCGATCGCACTGATTGCGCGTCCCTGGTTTACGAATTCGCGCAACGACGGCGATTCAGCGGGCACTACCGCAGGAACGACGGACGGCGGCCTCACCGACGCGAGAGCCGACGACGCGCAATCGGCTTTCGACGAGCTGATGGCCGTCGATCCCAGCCCCACGGCACAAGCGGCGGAGGAGCTGGAAGCCTTGTCGGGCAGCGTCGAATCACTCGAAACCTATCCTTATCCCTTTCCGGAATCAAATACCAAGGAGCCGAACTATGAGGCCCAGTAGAACCATGCTCTTTCGGACCATTGCGACGTGCGCGTTGGTCTTGCCGAGTGCCTGGCTGATCAACTCAGCCTGGTCACAAGCACCAGGCATCGCCGAACCCGGCGCGGCGGCGTCCGCGGTCGACGAAAAGCCGGCAGCCGAAACGGCGCCTGCGGGAGCTCAAGCGCTACCGGCCGATCCCGGCGCCTCGGGCAATCCGTTTGCTCCGGGTGGCGCGTCGACCCCACACACGGAGTCTGCGCCGGGCGGTGTTGTACCCGGCGCAAACTTTGGGCCCGCGCGTGTGGCGGAGCCGGCGGTGAACGGTGAGATTGCCATCTATCGGCTCGCGAATGCTTCGGCCGAGAGCATCGTGAAAATCCTGGAGAAGCAGTTTCCTGGCGACGCAAACATCGCCGTGGATGCCCGGACGAATGTGCTCATCGTGCGGGCGCCTGCCGACACGCAACACGAAATCGAGGCGCTGATTGAGGCGTTGGACCGCGCGGCTGCCGATGCCGACAAGGCTGCTCCCGCCGAAGATGCGTCGAGCGGTCGAGGCGGCGGGGGCGGTTTCCGCTTTGGGCCGTCCGGCGGACTCGGGGGCCCCAGCACGGGAGGAGGGGCTTCCCGCACGAACGATTCCAGCGGGCGCGAGGCGCAATCCACGGTCGTGTATCCAATCGACGATGCCGATGCCGATGTGGATGCCATCGTGGCGTCGCTGGTCAATCAGTACGGCGGAAGGGCAGATATTCGGCGGCATGAAGAGCTTAAGGCTGTCGTCGTCTCCGCTCCGCCGGAGATGCAGCGTGAGATTCGCGGAATGATCATGATGCAAGTTGCTCAGCAAGTTGCTCAGCGATCGCGTTCGACGCGGCGCAATCGCGACGACTCTTCGTCGAGCGGCTTTGGACCGTCCGACCGACGGACCGTCATGTATCCGATTCGCGACATGAGTGCCGCGCAGTTCGCAACGCTTCTGCAGAAGCAGTTACGCGGAAATGCGGAAATCCGCGTCAATGACCGTACGAATGGTGTTGTTGTCACGGCATCGGAGGATACGCACAACGAGATTCGCCAAATCATTCAGCTCCTCGAGCAGCTCGGGCAACGGAATGCCGAGGAAGGAGCGAAGCCGCCGCGGCCCTACGGGAACCTGGCCGAAATGTACGGTTTCGGGAGCGCAGGCACGCCAAGCGGCTACCTGGGCGCAATGGGAGCTGCTCAGCAAGCGGCCAGCAAGCGCATGGACGCCGCCGTTGCAACCTTGCAGAGCGCCAAGACGGACGACGAGAAACAGGCCGCCAAGGATACCCTGCGGCAAACGCTCGTCGAAATCTTCACCGCCGACATGCAGGCCCGCGAGAAGGCGGTGAAGGAAATCGAATCCCGGATCGGAGAACTTCGCAAGCAGTACGAGGCGCGGCAGAAGGTGAAGGACGAAATCATCGAGCTGCAGCTCAAAGTGCTGGAGAACGAAGCGGCCGGTCTGGGATTTCCCGCCGCGTCCGCAAGCGGAGGCCAGCCCCGAACCATGCCTCGTGGGGGCGGGAGCTACGACCCGCCTACGTCCGGCAGCGGGTTCCGTATTCAGCCCGGTACCGGCACGACTTTGCCGCAGACTGGCGGAAGGCCGAACGTGTCCATCAACGAGGTCATCGGCCAGCAACTGCAAAACGTGTATCGCCACTCGGGCATCGACGCGACTGGATCTCCTCAGGAGGAGGCCGACTCGCTGCAAGAGAAGGGCCGTCTCGTCGTATCGCCCGATCACAAGCTGTACGCGTACGTATATGACGATCCGGCTAATTCATCGGGCCCGGCGCAAATCCGGCTGTGCGCGGTCGTCACCGGCGAAGTGATCGTCTCGGCCGAAGCGGACCGGCCCGTGGGCAAGCTCGAATACACCGAAGAGGGAATCTTCACCCGCGAGGCGAACGGACTGCTCAACTTCCGGTTGCCTTTGCAATTGAGCTCGGTCGGGGCGGGGCCGTTCAATCAAACGACATCCGACGGCGGTACGGACGCCAGATCAGTGGAGACGCGCCTGCGCCGTCTGCTCAAGGAGGGGCATTTCGTGGTTTCGCCGGATGCGAAGTGGTACGCCTACGTGGAGACGATACCGCCAACCGGCTCCCCGGAGTTTCTCACGCCGGAAGCGACGGACATTCGGGTTTGCAACGTGGCAACCGGGAAGTTTGTCGCCCTGTACAGGGCCAATTCGCCCGTGGGCGAACTGCGGTTCACGAGCCTTGACGCGGAAAACTTTGGCGTGGAAGCGCGCGAAGCGGACGGAACGTGGAAACTTTGTATTCAATTGTCGAAGCGAACCGGTCCCGAGGGACGCGTGTATGAACCCCAAACGATCCCCGAGCCGAAATCCGGCGGCGGCGCGGATGCAGGCGGCGGGGAGACGACGCCCACCACCGCGCTGCCGCCATCGGCACCAAGCGGCACAGCATCGGCCGCGTCGTCCGCCAATGTCCTGGGCGATTACAAATTGCTCAACGATCAGTACATCCAGGCTAAGACTTGGTTGCTGAATGCCGAGGGACGCGCCCGTGAAAGGCTTGCAGAGCTCAGAAAAGCGTACCCCGACTTAACCGACGAGGAAAACAAGAAGAAGAATCCAGGAGCATGGGAATCCCTCGCTCGAATGCAAAGAGGATATGAACAAGTCCAACGGATGTACCAATTGAAAATGCAACTTTTGGAGATCGACGTACAGGCCGCCGAAAGTGCCCTCGCGCTGGCTCAGAGAAGTTACGATCGCGTCAGGGCACTGCACGAAGAAGCCGTAGTATCGGCGAACGAGTTGGATGAGCAACTTGTCGCGTTGGAAACGGCACAACTCGACCTTCAGCGCGCCAAGACCGTGTACGACTTGTTCCGTTCGATCGCCGAAGAAGCCGAGGAAGCCGGCGATGCTGCGGAGGCCACGGGTGAGGACACGAGAACCGGCGCAGAGGCCGAAGGCGAAGAGGAAACGCGCGGCGCATTGCCTCCCGATGGTGCCACGTCATCTCTCACGCCCGAATCGATCCGCGAGCAACGCGCGAAAATGCGCGAGCTACTGGAAGCAAAGTGGGTCTGCGTTGAAGCCGCGGCAGACGGCAAGGCGCTCGACACGAGCGAGGTGGCCCGTTGGGAGCTGGAATTTGACTTTCACGACGACTCGGCCACCGTCAGCTACGTCGGCGAGGACCTGAAGCGCGTCGAGACCAGCGGCAACGTTACGCTCGACCCGCAAACCAGCCCGCCGCGGTTCTTCGTCGAGGTCAAGCTCTCCGATTGGCAGGACCCCTCGCGGTTGTCGGGCCCGGCCATCGTCGATCGCGGCCGCCTGGAGATGGTGAATCACGGCACGCCTATCACGCTGGGTCGCCAGTTTGATCGGCCGCCGACCGTGTTCGAGTTCCGGCGCTTGGC
>CAYQAJ010000072.1:4331-19438 GCA_964415245.1 uncultured Pirellulaceae bacterium
AGTCCGTCTTCCTCCGTTTCCAGCACCGTGGCCACGGGTCCCACTTCGCGGACTGTGCCCTCGTAGTGGCCCACCACCACGCGGTCGCCGGCGTGCAGCCGCTGACGCACGTAGTAGCCCGAAAGGATTCCGGCCATCACCTCGCGTCCTCCCAATCCGAAGCTCAGACCCAGTGCCAGCGCCACCGCGCCGAACACGATCAGAATGGCGTAGTTGAGCAGTTCGAACTTAATCTCAAGCTGCTCGAAAGCGGCGATGAAGGTCATCAACGCCAGCACCCAGTAGCAGCCACTGGCCAACTGCTGGGCGTAGGAGATTCCCACGCGATCGGCGCTGGTGGCAATCACGCCGCGGAGGAACGTGGCCAACAGCAGCCCGACCACCACCATCACGGTGGCCACGAGCAGCTTGGGAATGTAGGCCACGACTTTCTCAATCGCGCCGGTCACGGCTGGCAAGCTGAGAATATCGCACGCCGCGACCAGGAACACGAGCATCAGCAGCCAGAACACGATCGTGCCCACGATCTGCGGCACGGTTCGCTGGATGCCCACTTGCTGCATCGAGCCCCCGACTCCGCTCCGCTCGGCGGCCTTCTGCAAACCCAAGCGGTTCGACAGGGCGGTGACCGCCTTGGCCACCAACCGCGCAACGATATAGCCCAGCACGAGCACCAGCACGGCACCGATGATCTTGGGGAGAATTTCGGCTCCCTGCTCGGCCAGCGTGCGGAAGCTGTTGGTCAGCGCCGTGGTCAGCTCCGACGCCGTTTCCGTGATTCCGTTGACGGCCGAGCTGCCAGCCTCGTTGGCGCCGTTGGCAAGCTGAGTGGCGCCATCGGTGGCCTCGGTCGCACCGTCGGCCGCCAGGGCCACAACGCCCGTCAATGTGTAGAGTGACATAACTCGCTCCTTGTACTTACAAATGGGGGTCTGGGTGTCAGGCAATCAACGCCAGGGATGAAACACTAAGGAATGAATCAGTCCGTTTCGGGACCGTCGTCGGCTGAATGTTCCTCGTCGTCACGAACTGTGCCTTGCGAATCGGGCCGCGATCGGCCGCGCTCGTTACTTTCGGTGCTTGCGGCGCGCGTCGCCGACCTGCCCGTTAGAGCAAACACCAGGCTCTTCGCGCATTCGGCCAGTGCCGGCACAAAGTGGAGGATTGCAAACGGCAGTGCCCGCAGTGATACGTCGGCCACATGCGCTCCCAACAATCTCGCATTGAGCCGCTGGTGCACGCTGCGGTCGAAGTCCTGGGGCATCGCGGGGACTTCGATTTCGGCAAGTTGCTGCAATAGGTCAGTTGCCATCGCTTCGCCTTGTTTTGGCCCGTGTTGTGGCCGGTCTCCCGACCGAGCCACTTCGGCCGACCGCAGGTCTCAATCTGGGAGACCTCTCGGTCGCTGCATCGGCGGGGTCGGGAGACCCGCGCCGAACGGGTTCCGACCCGCGCCGAACGGGTTCAGACCCGCGCCGAACTTATTCACTCCGCCTCGCCGCCAAATTGATGTTCGGGGAATCGTTCCTTCAATTTGTCCCGCGCCCGGGAGACGCGCATCTTGCACGCGCTCACGCCCAGCTCGAACATCTCCGCCAGCTCGTCGTACGCGTATCCTTCCGCGTACTTGAGGATCAACATGGCCCGGTCTTCGTCGTCCAACGTGTCGAGCATCTGCGCCAGGTCGATCGACATGGCGGCTCGCACCTCGCCGCCGCGACTGGCGACGGGCGCCTGTTCGCGGGCCGCCGTCTCTCGCCGCTGCCGTCGTTGTCGCGAGCGTCGAATCGACAGGCACGTGCGCAGTGCGATGCCATACAACCACGTCGTGTATTTGCTTTGGCCCGAGTATCGGGCACGGTGGAAGAACAGCCGGACGAACACTTCCTGCGCCGCATCGTTGGCGTCTTCCGCGTTACTCAGCAGCCGGAAGCAAATCCGCCACACGCGCTGCCGATGGCGCTCCAAGAGCGCGACGAAGGCGGGTCCGTCGGAGCCCTCCCTGGCCGCCTCCGCTGCCAGTTGCTCGTCGGTCAGCTCGGAAATATCCAATTGCGGTACCCACCATCGACCGTCGTCGTACCAGCAAGGAATTACCGGCGGGATCGGGGTTATCTGACTGGTTGCATCCTGCACACCCCTTGAGTAGCCGGTGCCGCCGTATCGGTCACCCTGCGAAAGCCGACGCTCGTCCGCCGGCGCACTAACATCCCTGCTCGTAGAGCTTTACGTTCGCCGCGGAGGGCCTGATGCCACGAAAGTTCGGTGGCATGTCGGCCTGCTCGAGCGTAACTAACTACTTGGCAGCCGCGTAGTTGTAGAGCAGCCAGCCCAATTGGGAAAAGAGCAAGCTGTTGCGCTGTTCCACCGCCTGCCTACGCGCGAGTTCAGCTCGTTTTCGGTTGCCGTCCGTCACTGGGCCGATATATAAATGAGCGTGCATGTGTTGTCCGCGCGGTGAGTGCGACCGTTTCCGCGCGCACGATGGGGCTACGTAATGACCGCACCCTGGAATCCGCATCGAACGTGCCGTCAGTTCCGCCGGCTCGATCAACTCGACCGCCGCGCCTTTCTGCGCTTCGGCGCGATCGGCGCCGCGGGGCTCACGCTCGCGCAGCTCTTGCGGCATGAGGCGCATGCGCGACCGCAAGGCGGTGGCAAGGATCGCAATTCGGTCATCATCCTCTGGATGCGCGGCGGGCCCAGCCACATCGACATGTGGGACCCCAAACCGCATGCCCCTGCCGAAATCCGCGGCGACTTCGGCACCATCGACACAAGCGTCCCCGGCATTCAGCTAACCGACATGCTCCCACGCTGCGCCGCGGCGATGGACAAGTGGTCGATCATTCGCAGCTTGTACCACAACGACGCTGGCCACTCGTCGGGTGATCAGATTTGCTTCACCGGCTATCCCGCGGGGCGCAACCCCGACGAAAACGTACATCCAAGCTGCGGCTCGATCGTGGCCGAACAATTGGGGCACACCACGCCACAGTTGCCTCCGTACGTGATGATCCCCCGCATGGTGCCCGGCACCGACGCAGCCTATCTCGGCGCCGCCTGCCGGCCGTTTGAAACAGGGGCCGACCCGGCCAATCCCGGTCCGTTTCGTTTGCCCGACTTCAGCATGCCGAACGGGCTCACGGTTGATCGGCTGGGCAATCGCCGCGAACTGTTGGGGAGTCTCGATCGCCTACAGCGCGACCTCGACCAGACCGGGCAGATGGGCGCGCTCGACCGCTTCGGCCAGAAGGCGTGGGACATCGTCACGTCGCCCGAGGCGCAGAAGGCGTTTGATCTCGACAGCGAGCCCGATTCGGTTCGCCAGCGCTATGGGCTGATGCCGGCATTCGACCCGATGGCCTCGGATCGCTGCGGCGCGCCGAACTGGAGCCAACGGATGCTGCTGGCGCGGCGACTGGTCGAGGCGGGCGTGCGATTGGTCACCGTCGATCTGCGGTGGTGGGACACGCACGTGAAGGGCTTCGAGTCGCTGCGGCTCGGGTTCCTACCGCGATTCGACCTGGCGTACACGGCGCTGATCGAGGACCTCGAACAGCGGGGCCTCATGGATTCAACACTGGTCGTTGCGTGGGGCGAGTTCGGCCGCACGCCGCGAGTGAACAACAACGCTGGGCGCGACCACTATCCCAACGTGTTCAGCGCCGCAATCTGCGGTGGCGGCGTGCAAGGCGGCCGCGTGGTGGGCAGCTCCGACGCGCAAGGCGCATTCCCCAAGGACAATCCCAAGACGCCGCAAGACGTGTTGGCCACGATCTACCGCCACGTCGGCGTCGACACCGAGCGGCACTATCTCGACACATCGGGCCGCCCCATCGCCGTACTCCCCAGCGGCGAGCCGATTGACGAGTTGTTCTGAGCGCGCCCTTAGCGAGACTCTGGAATCGTGGCGGCGCCGACAACGCGCCGGGGTATAATATCCTCAGGTATCAGTGCATGCGTTGTGTCGAAATTGCGATGCTTCGGCGATTGAGGTCAGAATGAACACACAGGTTTCGCGCATTACGATTGATCCGGCGATTTGCCACGGCAAGCCGTGTGTGCGCGGACTTCGTTACCCCGTCGAAATGCTGCTCGAGCTGCTCAGCTCTGGAATGACGTTCGATGAGATCCTCAAGGATTACGAGGATCTGGAACGCGAGGATCTGTTGGCCGTCCTGGCGTATGCAGCGAAACTCAGCCAGACGAAGCGACTTCAGTAGGAGAGACCGTGAAGTTTCTCGTCGACGCCCAGTTGCCGAGGCGCACGGCAGGCTGCCTGCAAATCGCCGGCCACGAAGCGATCCACACGCTCGATCTGCCGGAGGGGAACCGCACCACCGACGATCAGATCATCGACCGCGCGGATCGAGAGCAGCGCGTAGTAGTCACCAAGGACGCGGATTTTGTGAATTCGCACCTCGTGCATGGCAGGCCGACGAAGCTGCTATTGGTCTCGACCGGCAACATCAGCAACCGAGAGCTCGAGGCGCTGCTTGTGCCGCTGATTCCGGCCATGGCGCGCCAGTTCCAGTCGCACGCGTTCCTCGAACTTGACCGAGGCGGAATCGTCGTTCGCGGGTAGGCGTTAAGCGGTAAGAGCTGGTGAAACGAACGCCGCAGCCCGCGTGAGGCATTAAGGTGCCCCTGGGTGCATGCTTATCGCGGCCGCGCTGGTAAGCACGAACGGTGTCAAAGTATCGGCCGCTGGCACCGCGCTCAGTCGGGCGGATTCTCTTCCTCGGTCGACTCGCTCACGACGTACGAGTCGATGACTTCGGTACGATGTGCTCCCGCGCCGGTGAACGAGCCCGATGGGCCGAACGTGCTGATCGAAAATCGCCGCTGGAACCAATTCACCAGCCGCTTCTTGTACCACCGGCGGCAAGGCGGCACCAACAGCGACAGGCCCACGGCGTCGGTGATCATGCCGGGTGTCAACAAAAGCGCCCCGGCCAGAAAGATCAGCACCGCGTCGAGCATGGCGTCGGCGGGGAGTTGTCCCTCGGCCAGCTCGCGTTGGATGCGGCGCATCGTGTGCCAGCCCTGACGGCGCGCCAGCGCCGCTCCCACCAGCCCCGTCAGAATCACCACCAGCAGCGATACCCACCAGTGCGTCAGCTCGCCCAGGTAGAGCAATAGCGCCAGCTCCACCAGCGGAACGACGACAAACAGCAGAAACAGCTTCCACAACATGGCTGAGCACTTTCCAACCCGTGTGCCGCCAGGAGCAATCCAGGAGCGCGGCCCCATCGGCAGCACGAATCATACCAGACTCCCGCGCACGGGACAGTGATAGCGATACGCTGCCTTGCATCTCCGGGCGCTCGTGCTGGAGCGCCAGTTTGACCCCGTCCGCGGCGCCGGTCACAATGGCAGCGCACGTCGCGCGATCGGCTTCGATCCACAGGCAGTGAACTCGGTCACGCCAACCGGCGTGTCGCCAGGTACGCGGGAGCTTGTCGAATGATGTTGAACCACGCCCTCCGACTGGCCGCCGCCGTTATTGCGGTCGTCTTTTGCGCTCAGGCAATTGTCCGCGGCAACGATGAGCACACCGGCCGCGGCAAACGCCCCAACATCGTGCTCGTCGTGGCCGACGATCTCAGCCCCGACTTGGGCTGCTACGGCAACGACGCGATCCGCACGCCCAATATCGACCGTCTCGCCGCCCAGGGTGTGCGGCTCCGCCGTGCTTTCTGCACCACCGCAAGCTGCAGCGCGAGCCGCAGTGTGATTCTCACCGGCCTCTACAACCACGCCAACGCGCAGTACGGCCACGAGCACAGCTACCACCACTTTCGCACGTACGACGATCTCAAGAGCTTACCGGTGTGGCTCTCCGAGGCCGGATACCGCACGGCGCGCATCGGCAAGCTGCACGTGGGGCCCGAGAGCGTGTACCACTTCGACGTTGCCCTGCCAGGTGGCGCCCGCAGTCCCGTGCAAATGGCCGAGAATTGCAAGGACTTTGTATCGGCCGGCGACGACCGGCCGTTCTTCCTCTACTACTGCACGGCCGACCCGCACCGCAGCGGCGCTCGCGTGGCCGACGATCCGCAGCATCCCGACGCGTTCGGCAATCGACCGCAAGGCTATCCCGGCGTCGAGGAGGTCGCGTACGACGCGGACGATGTGCGCGTGCCGGCGTTTCTGCCCGATACGCCCACCTGCCGGGCCGAGCTGGCACAGTATTACCAGTCGGTGTCGCGCGTCGACCAAGGTTTGGGCCGGCTCATCGACGTGCTGCGGGAAGCCGGCGTGTACGACAACACGCTGATCGTTGTTACCTCGGACCACGGCATCGCTTTCCCGGGCGCCAAAACCACGCTCTACGAACCGGGCATGGTGGTGCCGATGATCGTGACCGGGCCGAACATCGAGCGGCGCGGCCAGTGGTGCGACGCCATGGTGAGCCTCGTCGATCTTGCCCCGACTCTGCTCGATGCCGCCGGCGCCCTGCCCAACGAAGAAATATCCGTCGACGGAGACTCCGGCGACACGAAACCCGACGCACCGAAATTGCACGGGCGATCGTTCCTCGCGGCCTTGAACGAAGAGAACCCCAAAGGGTGGGATGAGGTGTTCGCCTCGCACACGTTCCACGAGATCACCATGTATTACCCCATGCGGTGCGTGCGCTCGCGAAAGTACAAACTCATCTGGAACATCGCCCACGGGTTGCCCTACCCGTTCGCCTCCGACTTGTGGGAAGCGCCCACGTGGCAGGACGTGTACCAGCACGGCCCTGACGCCATGTACGGCCGCCGCACGGTCGACGCCTACATCCACCGCCCGGCGTTCGAACTGTTCGACCTGGAAAACGACCCCGACGAAACCCACAACCTGGCCGACGACCCGCGTTACACCGACGTGCTCAAGGAGATGCAGGGCCGCATCAAGCAGTTTCAGAAGCGCACGAGCGACCCGTGGGTATTGAAGTGGGAGTACGAGTAGCGGGGCAAAAGCGGAGAGCGGAAAGCGGCGGAGGTTGGTGGTTGGTTGTCTGTGGTCAGTTGTCAGTTGCATGGGAGGTGAGAACGAAAGGCTCTAGCCACATTCGTCATCGCCACAAATGTCGGAAACCGGGTCGACGTCATTCGTCGGTTTTCCAGATTTCGGCCAGCAGGCCGGGGCGGTAGAACTTTTCGCGGGATTCTTCGAACGGCACCAAATCGAGAGTCCCGGCGATGCGGTGGCGTATTCGCTGCGTTGCCTTTTCGGTGCCGTCGTAGAAACCATCGGGCGTAGCAATCAGACACTCGGTGCCCGCATCGAAGAACGTCAGCGTCGCCAGCTCCTTGCCGCTCTCGGTGTCCCAGACACGCGCGGTTCCGTCGAACGAACCGGTCATGGCGCGTCGCCCGTCGTGGCTGAGTGCAGCACTGAGTACGATTTGCGAATGCCCGGCGAAAGTTTGTAGCCGGTCGCCCGTTTCGGCGTCCCAAACGATGGCGGTGTTGTCCCACGTCCCGGTCACGATACGTCGACCATCGCCGCTTACTCCCACGCTAAATATCCCGCGATCGTTGTTGAGAGTCGCCAATTGTTGGCCCGTGCGGGCATTCCACACGATCGCCGTTTTACGCCGGCAACCGGTTACGAGGCGCTCGCCGTCGGCACTCAGTGCCAGAATCGCGACGCCGTCTTCGTGTTCGTCAAAGCTTCGTAAGCTTTTGCCTATTCGCACGTCCCACAAGATTGCGGTCTTATCGTTGGACCCCGTCACGATTCGCCGCCCATCGCCGACGAAGGCAACGCTGGAGACGGAACCTTCGTGCCCGCTGAATGTTTGTAGCTTTTCGCCCGTGCCGGCGTCCCACAGAATCGCCGTATGATCGTTGAGGCCAGTGAGGACTCGCTCGCCGTCAGCGCTCAGCGCCACGCTCGAAGCGCCTTCACTCAGCCCGTCCCAAGCGCGAATCACTTTGCCAGTACCGGTATCCCAAAGCGAGACGGTCCTGCCACCGAGTTTGGCCAAGAATCTGTCGGCTTTGCGGTCGACAGCGACCTCCGCGACAGGCTGTGCGTCGTCGGGATACGCGCCCAGCTTCCTTCCTGTATCTGTGGCCCAAAGCGTCATCACTCCGCCGGCGCCTCCGTCGGAGTCCACGGGGAAAAACCCGTGGTGAGGAATCGTCGCGATCGCCTGCCCAACTTCGCCAATCACAAAGACGGCGACGTTACCTTTGCGTCCTGCGATGGTGTGAACCGGCTCTCCGGTATCCACATCCCAGACGACGAGGCTTCCGTCAATCGCGCCCCTTGCTAATCGATGACCATCGCCGTTGAGCGCCACGCTATAGAAGGCGTTTTCGTGACCACTGAAAGTGCGCAGCTTCTCGCCGGTGCGCACATCCCAGACAATTGCCGAATCGCGGTTGGATGCCGTCAAAACACGCCCGCCGTCGTTACTGAGAAAAACGGTATTGATGCCCTTCTCGCCGCCGTCGAATGAGAACGTGCGGAGTCTTTTTCCCGTATTTGCCTCCCACAGGATCGCTGTCTTGTCTTCGGATCCCGTCAGCACACGTTTTCCATCCCCGCTGAAGGCGACGCTCGTAACAGGCTCAGTGTGTTTTCGGAAAGTGCTTAGCTTTTCGCCAGTGCGGCCGTCCCATAGGATCGCAGTCGTGTCCGCCGAACCCGTAAGGACACGGCCGCCATCGGTGGTAATGGCAACGCTCACGACGGGGTCCGTGTGCCCTTCTAGGGTGTGCAGCTTTTGGCCGGTCTTGCCATCCCATACGATTGCCGTCGCGTCTCGCGACCCGGTAACCACTCGCTGGCCATCACCGCTGATCGCCGCAGCGATAACCCAATCCCAATGAGCGTCGAGTCGTCGCAATTCTTCACCGGTTCGCGCGTCCCAAAGAATCGCCGCGTTGCTGAGGAATGGGATGGTAACGGCGCTCGTGCCGTTTCCGGCAAGTGCAATGCTCAACATGGGACTTTGGCCAAAACTGCGCAACTTCGTGCCCGTGTGAGCATCCCACAAAGCGACCGTCGAGTCCGCTGAACTGGATAGTATGTACCTTCCGTCGCCACTAAAGGTTACGCTGAGGATACCGTCTTGGTGCCCGGTCTGAACGACGGGTTCCAGCTTCCGCTCCCCGGCACGCGCCGGAGAAGAAAGAAGAATGCAAAGGACGATGCCGAGAATCGTCCAAACGTAGGCGTCAATCCGTTGGGTCATAGAATGTCCTCCGTGAGGCGATGGAATTCGCTTCCTGGCGTCAATGAAGTGCGCCGCGCGTAAGCTGCCAATGTGGCGCACAAATGGCACGCACTACCATGCCACGACAGCCGGCGCGCAATCAAGCCCATTCGGCTTTGGCGGAAATGCGCGCCCGTCCGCGGTGCTAGCACGACGTCGAGAGGACGCGTGTGCATCCGGCCAGTTCGATGGCTTCGCGTTCGAGTCCGGTGGCCGGCACGGTATAGCTGCTCGACTTCGGCGCGAGCTTGCCCCGGCGATCATCGTTCATACGCTCGCGCGGCTGCGGCGACGTTGCTTCACCCGGTAATAGTCGACGAGCAGGCCCATCATTTCCAGCGAAAGGAGCCATCCCTCGACGGCCAGCGATCGGGCGCGGCTCGGGCTGCACTCGGCAGCCGCTTGTTTGAGAGCGGTCAGGTGCACGTCCGCCAGGTCGTGCGGCCCGGCTGCGGCGTCGCCCAGGCAATGGGAGAATTGCTGCATGAGCTGCCGCGACTCTTCGGATTTTAGCGCGTTGGGCTCGTGACACGCTTCCAGCAATTTCTCGTAGTCGCGCACGAGCTGCCCGAATGTCCGCGGCTTGCGGCGGCGCATCGGCACCGTATTGTCCGCCGCAGCCGTGTCGACATCCCCATTCGCCGACGCCAGTTCCTGGTACGCCAGCAGCGAGTCGCGCAGTTGGCGGAGCTGCGTTTCGCGAGAGCGGTTCACGGCGAAGCCGATTGCCCGGCGGAGGGAGTTGGCCGTGATTTCCGACTTGCACAGGAAGTCCTGTGCACCGGCGTCGATGCACGACAGGGCCAGCTCTTCGTCGTTCGTGTCGGTGAGCACGACGATCGGCACGTCGGGGGCCAGCTCGCGAATGCGCGACGCTCTCTGGGCCGGCGATGTGCGGCAGACTCAGGTCCAGCAGCACGACGTCGACGTGGCCCCGTTGCAGCCGGTCCGCGGCGTCGTGCATGCTTGCAGCTTGATCGATCTGATAGGCGCCGGGGTCCGACCCCTCGAGGAACGCCGGCGCGAGGTCGGCGTCGGCCCGACTGTCTTCCACGATCAGAACTCGTAGGGAATCCGTTTCCGTTGGCATTGTCTTGTTGCATTCGTGAAACAGGGCGCGATGGAATCGGTGGTCGGCATGCCCAAGCCCGTCGTGCGGTGAGCGCCGACCCGTCGGGAGGTAGGCCCGTGCGGGGTGGAGTGTTGGGGATGTCCGCTTGCGCTGGCTTCGCTGGGCAAGGCGAAATGCTTCGGCCCGTGAAAGAGTACGTTCTGCTAGTGCGAAACATATGGGGAGTTATCCGTACGACTAGGGCAGAATCGCACAGGCTGGGAAAGCCCGGCGCGCACTCCCACGTCGCTTGCCACACAATTGCCATGCACCTTGCCGCAGAGATACGGATTCGTCGGGACCGCCGCAGGGAATATTGTTGCGTTTCCCCCGCAAATCTGCACCAATTGATGAATTGGGCGTCGAATACGTCTATCGGGCCGGACGGATAGGAGAGAACCCCATGTTGCGCAATCTGGGCCTGTCACTTTTAGTCGTGGGGTGGTGCGGAGCTGCTCTCGGTGATGACGACGTCGCGGAGCAAGCCCCATTCAAGCGGGACGGCATCACCTACCAAAGGTGGCTGTGGCCCGTAGCGACTTCGAAGGAATCGGGGGAGAAGGTCGCGTCGCGCATTGCCCGCATCAACGATCTGCTGAACGGCAAATTGGTGCCGCTGACGGACTGCGAATCGAACCCCGTCTGTTGCATGTGGGTCGAAGTGACCCATTGGCAGCCGAACCCCGGACGGCCAGGGTATGTCATCATCATTCAAGGTGGGGGAGCGGTGCTGATGGCATCGAACATCGAACAGCTCGATGCGGCGATAAAGCGAATCAACGATGTCCGCGTTGTGAAGGGGGAGGCAGTGTTCTTGCCGCTGGGAGTGCTGACGAATTATTCCGTCGTTCCGGCGGAAAAGGACGATACCGAGCAAGCGAAATAGGATCGCCACCGGACGGCTGACCGGGAGGAATCCATGTTTGAAATACCGATACTGGTGTGGCTCTGTGGCTCCCTCGGCAACATGGCGCGCCGCCGAGGCCGAAATCCTGCTGGGTTTACGCTATTGCTGATCGCCTTATGGTTCATCGGCGAATTGGCCGGCGCAATCGTCGCATATCAGTTGTGGGCCAACTCGACGGTGGGTATTCGCAAAGTGGTCTTGATCTACGGAACGGCGCTCGCTTGTGCGGCTGCCGGAGCAGCGGTTGTCTTCCTTTTGCTTCGAATACTGAAACCCGTGGACGGAGTGTGGCGGGAGGATGCCCGGCTGGTCGATTTTCGCCCGCAGCTCGCCGGGGCAACGCTGGGAGGTGTCGGGGGCGGCGCTATGACCGTCGGCGTGATGATGTACATGTATGGGCCGGTGCAAGCCATGAATAATCTGTCGGTGGTGGTCCCGGGCGCCGTGGTCGTGGGTTTCATCGGCGCACTTCTCGGAATGGTCTTCGGCATTCAGAAGGCCTTCTGACAGAGCGGGCCAACAGGTTCACGGGTATGCAGCGTCTTGTGCTCTCGACCGCGGCCGTGAATCACGAAGCGCGGGCGCTTTGCGAATCGAACGGATACCAGCAGGATGACTTGCCCCTGGTGCACAAGTGCGCGCTTTCGAGGTGCTCGCGTCGCGCGGTAGGACCGCGTCAACCATGATCGCGCTCGACGTAGCATCGTTTCGTCATCCAAGCCGGCCGCGATTACGATTCGGCTTGAGATCGCTATTCGTTGCGACCGCGGTCGTTGCATTAGTCTTTGCGTACGCCGGAAGTTACTACCGCTTGTCCCGGCGTGGCATGTCGGAGGCGCGGGAGGTTGGTTTGGCCGGATTCCTCTACATGCCTCTCGACGACGCGGAGAGAACGCAGGACCTGAGGCGTCATCATGTGCTCAAGCTGGTCTTTTTGCCGTTGAACCTGATTGACCAACGGCTGTCGGTACGCCAGGACCCATACACAGTATCATGTGGGCACACCCTCCGGAACCGAGGGGTGATTGAGAGGCATGAGCAGCGCGAGCGCCTGCCGGTTTCCCGCCTGCGCGGGAATGATGCTTGGGCGAGTATGCGGGGCAGACCCATTCCCCCGTGAAGGACTGATGATCGGGCACGCTTCGAGCGGGCCATTGCCTCGACCGCAGCGCGAATCGTTGCGAATGGAACTTACCCTGTTCCATTGCCCTCGTTATCTCACGCCTGCCGCTTTACGCGTTTTGCTTCCGCGTAAGCCGATTCGTATCGTTGTGCAACCTCCGGATGGTCGCGATACCATTGCTTCGCGATGCGCAAAGCGGGCGATGCAATGTTGCGCGGGTCGTGAAGAACGCGACCGTGTGAGAACGGCCAACAGTTGAGAACGTCGTCGCTTTGTAAGCGATTCAGGAGCGCACGCTCCGTTTCCCATGCCACGTCGACGCGTATGCCTTGAACGATGTCCTTCACGACAAGCTGCCAGCGATTGTCGTCGCCTACGTAGCCATGCCGGCCGACGGGACAGTCGTCGCCCGGGAAAATGATGTTGATGTCAATGTCGGAGTCGGGCCGCTCCGTTCGCCGGGCCACGCTTCCGATCAGCACGAGGCTGCAACCCTCGTGAATCGACGCGCATTCGTCAACCAAGTGCGGGATGATGTCCTGATGCCGGACCATGGCCTGAGCACCTAACGTCGCGCATCACTACGCCGGCGGTGTCGACTCGCCTTGGGAATCCGGTCCGGCTGCCGGCTCCCGCGCGTGCGATGGTTCGTCGATGCGTGGACGATTTCGCTCACCACCAGCATCAGAACAGGCATGGACAGTTCCCAATCGGGACCTTTCCCAAGCCATTCCGACAACGGTCCCCATCACGGCTCCCATCAATGGAACGCCGAAGTCCTTGAAAACACCTTCCATCTGCGAATGCGCAGTCGGCGATGTCAGTATCGAGGCCGTGAACATTCCAAGAATCAAGCAGGGCAACACAGGCCCCCACCTGGCAATAGCCGCCATAATGCTCAAAAGCAAAAGCGTCAAACCGACAGCCAGGCCGAACCGATTGACGCCGAACCCTGGGTGCCGATCTGCAACAACCGACCAAAGTAACAGGAGTCCCAGCCCACCGACAACCAACCAAAGGATGCGGTCGGCAATACGAGAACGAACTGAAACTTTGGTAGAAGGCGTCACCTAATCACTCTTCGACGAACTTGTTTATAGATAGTTTCTGCCTTTCTCCTGTAGACCGCAGATTTGCGGCCTAACGCGCAGGCAGCCAGTCATCGTACGTTGATTGTAGTCATTGGTTGCTGGGCTGCCACGGCTCTTTCGGCGTGATCGGCCGTCACAGCATAGCGCGCATGAGGTCGGGGAGTCTTTGATCGACACGGCCCGGGGATGCTTCACATCAACGACTCGCGACTCATTTTCGCTTCGCCAATCCCCAGCCCCCAATCCCCCGCCTCACAGCGTCCAGGGCTTGCGCAGCTCGCGCGACAAGAGCGAGTTGGCTTCGTCGTCGTCGAACCGTGCGCTCTTGGGGTCCCAGTTCAGCGGGCGGCGGAGCCGGTAGCCGATGTTGGCCAGGTGGCAGATCGAAGCCGAGCGGTGCCCGATCTCTACGTCGCAGATCGGGGCTTTTCGGCTGCGGATGCACTCGACCCAGTTGCGGCTGTGGTCGTCGCTGTGGTACACGCGCACGTCCCCCTCGCCGATCGGCGTTTCGAGAATCTCGGCCGGGTCGCTTTTGATCGTGCCGCGGTCGACGTACAGCGTGCCCTTCTCACCCTCGAACGTGCAGCCGCTCGGGCCGCCGTGGAACATGACGACGCCGCTGGCATAGGTGAACTTGAGCCCGCTGGTGGCGTCGCCTTCGGGCGGCTCAACCTTCACCGGGCCGCTGCGATCGGTGTCGAGAGCCCATTGGGCGATATCGAAATGGTGGGCCCCCATGTCGGCCACCCCGCCACCGCCGTACTCGCGGTAGTTGCGCCAAGCGGGGAAGTGGTTGTGAATTCCTTTCGGGCAGAGGATTTCGTTGTAGGGGCGCTCGGGACCCGGGCCGAGCCACAAGTCCCAGTGCGTGCCGTCGGGCACTTCCTCGGCCGGCAGATCGCACGGAACGGGCGGCCCGCCGACGCCGACGCGCACAGTGTGAATCTTGCCGAGCCGGTCGTTGCGCACCAACTCGACCGCCTGTCGGAACAGCCCGCCGAATTCGCTCCGCTGCTGGCTGCCGGTCTGAAAGACAACGTCGTGCTCGAGCACCGCATCGACGAGCTTTTGCCCTTCGGCCAGTTCATGGGTGAGCGGCTTCTCGCAGTACACGTCCTTGCCCGCGCGAACGGCGGCGATCGCTGCCACGGCATGCCAGTGGTCGGGCGTGGCGATGAGGACGGCGTCGACTTCGCCTTTTTCGAGCAGGTCGCGCGGATCGGTGAAGGTGGCGCACCCCTTGAATTCCCCCTTGCTCTTGCGTTCGGCGTAGCGGTCTTCGACCATTTTTTGGGAATGATCGCGGCGCTGATCGACGGCGTCGCACACGGCGACGACCTGCACGTCGTCGAAACCGAGGAACCGGCCCAGGTGCCCCCGCCCCATCACGCCGATGCCGATGAAGCCAAGCTGGATGCGGTCGTTGGCGGCGCGGTTATTTCCGCGGGCCAGCGACGTGATGATCGCGGGACCGGCCAGTCCGGCGGCCGCGGTCGCTTGGACGAACTGCCGGCGAGTGAAGCGAGGGGACGAGGACATGGTGGGTTCTCCGGAGGCGGGGTGGCATTGAGCGAAAAAGCGCTCGGGAGTGAATGGCACGTACTTAGAGCTTATCCAAAAACCGTCTCAGAGAAGGGGACAGGCACATTTTG
>CAYQAJ010000073.1:0-19145 GCA_964415245.1 uncultured Pirellulaceae bacterium
ACAACTCACGCCCCGCGAAAAATGTGGGTAAGAACAAGGCCTTCCGGCCGGGGCTGCCTTTCCCCATTGAACACGTGCTTAGCAGTTCCTCGTTGCGCTCGTCGTGTCTTGGCGGTAACACTCATCTCCGCGTCGTTGCAGTGAGATGGGCTTGGCGGTGAGATCGCCCTCCGCGTGGTCGGCGCCAGCCGTGCGACCGGCAGCACTCGATCAATCCCTACCGTGCAACCCACCCGCTGTCGGCGAGATTGCACTGTGCCGCATCCTCGGGCCGAAGCTAGAAAGGCGGCCTCTCGCGGGGCGTGGGGCAGCGCTGTAAGCGTACTGGGAGCGGGGGGGAATCCAGGGCATGAGTCATCGTGCTTGGCCGTGGTTGGCGATCCTGGCGGTCGTCGTCGGCATGGGCTGCCGCCACGAAATCACCGAGGAGACTTCGCGGGCCGAGGCGGCCTTGCTCGGCGACTTGCCGCACCTGGCACAAACGAAGCACGAGGGCCTGCGCGAAGAGCTGTCGCGCCTGGTTGCCGAGCGCGCCACGCCCCGGCTGCTGGAACTCGACGACCGCAGCGAGCTGAACCGCCTGGCCGCCGAGGGCGGCGCCGGCTCGTCGGCCGATGGCGGCCCCGACGCGCCCGAGGCCAATCGTGCGGCCAGCGACGCGCAGCAGCAGTCGCCCAAGAACCATTCCCTCCTGGCGACGCTGTTCGTTTCGGGTGAGTTCGACGAGATTCAAAGCGGCTTGGAAGAGCTTTACCCGCCCGACCGCTTTGCGTTCACCGCGTTGGAGCTGAAGAACGCCGCTGCGTTTCGCCGCCAACACGACAACGTGCGAACCCGGTTTCGCGCAGTGCTCGCCCGGCCCGACCACCGGCTGCTCGTCGATCACAGCCAAGGGTTGATGGCCGACGTGTCGCTGGTCGATGTCTTCGAGGTGTGCAATCGCCTCGAAGCGCTCGTGGCGGCCGAGCATCTGGCCGACGACCGGCCTGAAGAGGCAGTCGAACCGCTGCTGGCCATGTTTCGCGCAACGGCCATTCTGTCGACGCGGCGGCACGTGGTGCCGCGACTGGGGGCGGCACAATTGCGGGCCGAGGCGATCCGCGTGATGGAAGCGATCGCACAGCACCCGGCCACCAGCCGCGACGTGCTGCTAGCGCTTCGCGAGATCGTCGCCGGCCAGTTGGCCCATTGGCCCCCCGATGCCGACGCCTGGATCGGCGACCGGGCCATGGGTTTGCACACGTACGAGGTCGTGCGCGACGGTCGCATTCTCTCCCTGCTCACGCAGAGCGAGATCGACAAGATGCAGCGGGACGAGTCGCTCGAGGAGTTTGCCACGACCGTGACCGACAACGTCGACGAGGACGAGTCGTTCTATCTCACGTCCATGCGGCGCATCATTGCCGCTTGCGATGAGCCCTACTTCCAGCGCAAGGAGGTGCTACAGGAGGTGCGTCACGAATTGAACGCGCGCCGCGACACGTCGCTCTATCCTACCGTGGCCGCGATGCTGCTCATGGAAGACATCGAGCGCGGGCACCGCCTGCAAGCCCGCGACCGTGCCCTGTGCGAAGCCTGGCTCTTGGCCCTGTCGGCGGCGACGGGGGAATCGCTCCCCCCGCTGAAGGTCAATCCGGAAGCGGGCGAGCCGTACGTCATTCGGGAGGAGGCGACGTTGGTGCTGGTCGAGGGTGTGAACGTAGGGGCCGAGGAGTACCGGCCCGTGATCGTGCCGCGGAGAAGCGAATAGCCAGTGTTCAGTGTTCGGTTTTCAGTTTTCAGTCGGACAAGGTTTGTCGTCTGTTGTTGGTTGTCAGTCGCATCGAAGCTGGATTGGATTCATGGCCGCGTCGCCGTGTCCCCACGTCCGATTCTTCTGCCCGGCTGAAAACTGAAAACTGAAAACCGAAAACTGAACTAAGCCCGATACAGCGAATGACACGTGGCGCACGACTGGCCCATGGCGCCCACCTGCGAGCGGGCCCGATCGTAGTCGTTGAGCTTCACCGCGTCGATCACTTCCAGTGCGGCCTTCTGCATGCTGTGGGCGTGCGACTCGTACTCGTCGTCGCCGGCATCCTCCATGCCCTCGCGGGTGAGCACTTCGGACAGGGCGGCGATGATCTCGGCCTCGTGGAGAATCTCCTCGACATTGGCCGTGAAATCGGCCTTGTTGGCGGTCATCGGCTGGAGCCTTTCCTGGTGCGCCATTTCGAGACGCTTCATCAGGGGGGCGCGATCGCTGACGCTGTCCCAAGATGCGGCCGGTTCGCTTTCGCCGGAACCATTAAACCGGCTGCCCCGCACCAGGTCCGCGAGGTCGGTCTTGCGCAGCTTCGCCTCGTTATAGACTTGCGTGCTGCCGCCGGCTTTGAGATTTGAAGCCAGCCGCGCCATCGCGTCGCGCACCGCGGGAGCGTCGTCCTTCCAGCGGATATCGCCGTCGTACTCGCCGGCAATCGCGAACATCAAGGCCAGGACCGAAAAATCCCGCCGGGCAAACTTGTGACCTCGGCCCGCGAAATCGCTAGGCGTCGTAACGCTCTTATCGATGGCGAGATTGAGCGCCTTTATTTCGTCCTCGACGGTGGCGGCCGAGATGAGCTTCGACCAGCCAAAGATTCCTTCGCCCTGGTGCGTGTCGCTCCCGCTTCCCGATGATCCGTTGGGATTCGTCGTCGCCACGCCCGATGCACCCGCACCGGGCGAACCCAGATTGGCGGGTCGCTCCCCCAGAAGACCATCGGCCAGCGCGTCAGCGAAGAAGATGTCCTTGTAGTCGTCGCTGTCGAATCGGGGTAGCTCGGCCCTCTTCGGCGGGCGGCTGCCGGCCCGTTGCGCCCATACCACCAGCGGCACCACGCAGAATGCGAGAAGAGCCAGGGCAAGTGCGAATCGAATGCTTCGCATGGCGAGCGTCGCCTGTAACGAGGGTGCCCGAAGAAAAAGCAGAGTACGCATCACCCACCCTACGACTGCACGGCAGCCACAGTTCCGATTATCGACCCGACGGGCCGCTTTGGCAAGCGCGCGCCACTATAATGGCCTGAATGGCAGCCAAGCGCACGACCAACCGCCGGCAATTTCTGCGGGGCGAATCGGCTCTCGTCGCCCTGGGCGATATCGGAGCCGCGAACGAGCCGTGGCAGGGCGCGAGCGGCGTCGCCCCGCCCCACGCCGTCCGCGGCGAACAAGACGCCTATCTGCTCGAGGTCGGTCGACGCGCGATGGCGTGCCAGTTCGCCGTGCTGCTCAATGCCGGCCAGCACGCCGGTGCGGCCGACACGGCCCTGGCGGCGCTCGACCGCGTCGCGGCAGTCGAGGAGCAGTTGAGCATCTTCCGCCCCGAGAGCGAACTCAGCGACGTCAACCGCCGGGCTTCAACCGAAGATGTGCCCGTCGATGCCGGGTTGTTCGAGTTGTTGGAGTACGCCGTGCGGCTGCACGAGACAACCGGGGGAGCGTTCGATATCACCGCCGGTCCGCTCTCGCGCGTTTGGGGATTCACCCGTCGCGAGGGGCGTGTGCCCGATCAGGCCGAGTTGCACGCGGCGCTGGCGCTCATTGGCACGCACCGGCTGCTGCTCGATCGCGAACACCGCACCGTCCGGTTCGCCGCGGCTGGCATGGAGATCAACCCGGGCGCCATCGGCAAGGGATACGCCCTGGATGCCTGCACGCGCCTGCTGCTGGAGCGCGGCGTCGAGAATTTCATGATCCACGGCGGTCAGAGCAGCGTGGCGGCGCGGGGCTCGCGCACGCCCGATGGCCGCGGCTGGAAGGTGGGCTTGCGGCATCCGTTGCGTCCGCAACTTCGCATTGCCGAAGTCATGCTCCGCGACCGAGCGCTGGGAACCTCCGGAACCGCCGTGCAATCGTTCCACTACCGCGGCAGGAAATACGGACACATCATCGACCCCCGCAGCGGCTGGCCCGCCGAGGGCACGTTGTCGGCAACCGTGCTGGCGCCCACCGCGGTCGACGCCGATGCACTCTCGACGGCGCTGTACGTCATGGGCGTCAAACGGGCCCTCGCGTGGTGCGCCGCCCACCCCGACGTGGCGGCGGTGCTGGTGGCACCGGGCCAAGGCGCGGGAACGGTCGAGATCCACATGGCCAACATCGACGAGAACGACTGGACGTGGTTCGACGGCGCGCTGATTAGCGAAGGCGACGCGATTCACGAAACCGCCGACGAGCATCCGGTCTGATCCTCGCCGTCTTGTGCGACTCGCGCGCGCTTCTGCGTGACAGGCCAGCACAGCTCGCGCTACGTATCGGTCCCGGACGTCGTCGATTCTCTTCACGTACCAGCCCGTCCTTGCCTTACCGATACGGGCCGGGCCATTTGTGAAAAAAGTCTTATTCTCACCCAATCGCCTTTCCGATACAGATTACCGGGCCCATGCGCCTCACCAGGAGGCCGCAGGTGGCCCGCCGATTCGACAACCCATACGGACCTCTGATTCACCCACACTGACCTGCATCACCACCGATAGGGAGCGAACCGGGCTCATCACACCCGCCATGGAAGGCGGTGCTTCATGCCCCGAACCCATACGCTCGTATTGGCACTTGCGCTGACCGGCGTCACGGCCATCCACGCCGCGTCGGCACGTGCCCAAACCCCTGAACCGGGCGGTCGTCTTCCCGCGCAAACCGGTTGGGTGCGGTTCGAGGTTCTTGCCGGCCGCGTCACGGCCACCCGGGCCCGTTGCGGGCAGAATCGCAGCGTGGCCACCGGCACACCGGTCGACGACGTTCGCGAGGTGTTCAGCGTCGACGTGGTGGGGGGCGCCATCACCGCCCATTATGAATGGTGCGATGCCCAGCAGGACTTGATCGTCGACGTCACCGGCAACGACCAGCTTGAGATTCGACGCGAGCCGCGCGGCGATTCGAAGCTCCCCGCGCTGCGGTTTACGCAGCAGCACGATCAGCCGGTCGTATTGGACGTGGGGGACGGGCCCGAGCGGCGGCAATGGTCGGCCGCGAGCCTGTGGCACTTGATGCTGGCCGAACCGCAGGCGACCCGACAGTGGTTGCTCCCCATTCTGGAGTCGCTGCGGCACGACTGGGGCCTTGCCGAAACCGCCGATCGCGCGATCGCCGAGCTGGCCAGGCAGGCCGAGTCGTCTACGTATTCGCCTCCCGATTGGAACGCGCATCTCGACGAGCTAGGCAGCGACAGCTTCGCCCGCCGCCGCATCGCCGTCTCGCAGCTTACGCGGATGGGGCCGCAAGCGCTGGGTTATCTGGCGGGCGTCGACGTGCGCCGCTTCGATGCCGAAAAGCGGCAAAACGTCGCACGCGTCATCGACAGCCTGCAACCGCGTCAGGGCGACAAGCCCGACTGGATCGCCGCCTGGCTCAGTGAAGATCGCGCGGCTTGGCTATGCCTGCTGCACGACGCGGACCCCGCGATCCGACAAGCCGCCGCGGCGCATCTGGCGAGAATGAGCGGGCGATCGATCGACTTCGACCCGCTGGCCAGCGAGGCCATCCGGCAGGCGCAAATCAATCGCCTGCGATCGCGTCTCGTGGCGCGGTAAAGGAAATGCAGAATACGGAGTGCAGAATGAATTCTGCATCCGCATTCTGCATTCTTCACTCTGCATTCCGCATTGAATTGATTTAGAGCTTATCCAAAAACCGTCTCAGAGAAGGGGACAGGCACATTTTGCTCCGCGGACTGCGCAAAATGAGCCAGTCCCCGACGGTTTTCGGATAAGCTCTTAGGACGGCGATAGGCGGCTCTAGCCTGAAGCGCCTCCTGTTCAGTCCCACCACCAGGCGTCGGCCGGCAGGTCTTTGGGAGTCGAGCCGGTGCGCTGGGCCGGCAGCAGGCCGTAACGATCCTTCTCAATCGCGTCGTGCTTGACCAACTGCTGGGTGTCGACCGACACGCCGCCGCTGACGCCCACCACGATGCCGTTGCGACCTACCTCGCGGTCGTTGATGATCGAATCGACCTCCTTCGGCGCCTCGCCCAGCGAGACTTCGTACACCAGGCCGTTGGACTGCTGCTCGGGGCCGAAGTGCGTCATGTGCCACGATACGTGGCCCGGCAGGTCCTCGCTGCGAATCAGCGCGGCGGCCAGAGCCAGATCGAACACGTTTTGCAGTTCGGCGTAGACGGGATACTTAACGGCCAGCGCCTCGAAGTTCTTGGTGAAACTGCGGGCGAACTCGTGGTTGAGCTCGTCCGACTTGCCGGTATGCACCCGCTCGCCGCGAGCGGTGAGCATCTCGTTCTCGCTCAGCACCTGAGCGCCGACGCCGTTGATCGCAAAGGCGTCGTGCCCGTCGGTGGCGGTGATGGCGTCGTAGTTCAGCGTGAACCACCAACGCAGCACATCCATCGGCGGAAGCGAACCGTCGGGGCCCGGAGTAATCGACGCCAGATAGCTCTTCACGTCCACGGTCCCGTCCTCGAGCCCCATGCCGATCAGCTTCATGTGGTAGTCGGCCTCGACGATGACCCGGGCCACGTGGGTACGCGGGTCCAGGCCGTCGACGGTGATGTCCTGCTTGCCCAATTTCTCGCGCAAATCCCGCAGCCAAGCTACGCGTTGCCCACGACTCTTCAGGGGCGTACGGGTGGACTCTTTCACAAACGCCTGCGTGCGCTCGAGGTTCTCGCGGCGCGGCGTGATCGAGCAGCCGAAGCGGCCTTCGTCGGCATACGCGTTTCGCAATAGCACGACCAGGTCGTCGAGTTGCAGCACGGGACGGCCCGTTTCCACGTTGACGGTGCGGCTTTCGGCATTCTCGCGCCAGGCGCCGGCGGGGCCGGCCAGCACGATGTCGCCGGTCTCGGGATATACGAACACGTACTGAATCTTGTGCAGTCCGGCGAGGTTCGCCATCGTTTCGTCGGGCGGAAGTCCCAACGCCGCGCGGAGCTGCGCCTGTTTTTCGAGCCTGTTCAGCGACACCATTCGCAAGGGGGTAGTGCGGAACACGTCGCGGTTTTCGCCTGCGGTTGCCGCGTCGCGGCGCAAGGTGCCCAGCGTGCCGTCGTCGACGGCGATTTCCATGCGATGCAGCACACCCGAGGCGTCGACGTACACGCCGCCGCGAAATTCTTTGATGGTGCTCGGCCCGCCGCCGGGTTCTTCCCAAGTGTCGCCGCCGACCGTGGACGTGATGAGCTCGATGAGTGAGTCGAAGTCGGCGATGGCCGCTCCGCCCCGCGCACCGCCGCCGAAGGGCATCGAGCCGATTTCGCCCAGCACACCGCCCCGCGCGCTGTCGTCGAGAATGCCCGACGCCGTGCTCACCGAAGCGCGACGTGCTCCCACCAGCGCTTGCGTTCGGGCGATCTCGGCGAACGAGCGATCGCGAGCGTCGGGCGCTTCGAGCGACCCGGCAAGCGCCCGCGCCGGGCCAAACTCGCCAAATGCCAGATGTGCCGCGATGCGTTTTTTGATGGCAGCGTCATCGGCCCACGCCCGTGTGGGGGCCGTAACCACCGCCGCAGTTAGCGCGGCAAAAAGTACGATGTACCCGTGCCGACGAAGCACATGCGCTCTCGACATGATTTGCTCCCCGATTCTGTTCCCTGAGCCCCTTGCTCGATCTGACTGGATGTCGTGCGGCTGCCCGACGCGCCCGGATCCAGAACCGTCCCAGAACCGCGCACACGGGGGATACCCCCGGTGGGGGCCTGGGAGTCGCCCCAAGGCGCGCAGCGGTCGCACGGACTTCTGGCCGGAAAGGCCATCCGCAAGTATTTAGCTTGGCATGGCGGATGCCACCAAGTCAAGAACTTTCGCCTGATTCGTCAAATTGCCCCATTTGCACATGGGCGGGCCGGCAGGTCCTGATGGCCGAGCAGGACCTTTGTGAGCGCCGTTCGGCGGGTGTGGCTCGGTCAGGAGACCGGCCACAACGCGGTTCAGGGTCCCGCCCGGCAGGCGGGACCTACTGGTGGCACTCGCCGCGCATGAAAAAAGCCCTCGGGAATTCCCGAGGGCTTTTCAGCGAACAAAACCGTGGCTTGGCTCCGGGCCGCCACGAAACCGCGTGCCGAGCGAGGATCGGTACTGAGAGCCTCCTTGGCACGCCGAGCGTCGAGGTTCGGCCCGGCTCATTGATTCTCGGTCGGGCAGGCTGTTAGCCGCAGCACGTGGGCGCCGGGGCGCAGCACTTCACCTTGCAGCACTTCGGCTTGGGGCAGCGCTGCTTGCAGCACTTCACCTTGGGGCACTTGGGCTTGCAGCACTTCACCTTGTGGCAGCGCTCTTTGCAGCACTTTACCTTGTGGCACTTGGGCTTGCAGCACTTCGGCTTGGCGCAGCACTTGGGCTCGCAGGAAACCGGGGCGCAGCACTTGGGCTCGCACTTCGGCTTGCAGCAGCGGTCTTTGTGGCAGCGCTCTTTGCAGCACTTGACCTTGGGGCACTTGGGCTTGCAGCAGCGCTCACGATGGCATTTCGGCTTGCAGCACTTGGCAGGCGCACAGCACGAAGGGGCGGGGGCGGAACAACCGCAGCCACCACCACCGAAATACGCGCGGCTCAACAGCTCGAAAGCGTTGGCCTGCGACGTAGCGGCAAACCACACCAGGCCGGCCGCCAACAGGGCAGGAAGGACGACTCGGGACTTCATTACGAGGGCTCCTTGAACGGAAGAACGCGACGGACTGAGTAATTCAATGGCTCCCTTCGCCAGACACCCGAGCCTCGGTGCATTGCGGCACCAACGGCCAGCATGCGGATGCTTGGCGAAGCGATCAGCAAAATCACTGCTGTATTCATCGGTGGGTATCGTCGCCGTATTCTTCCCTCCTTAGCCAATCCGGTGTTCCTTCGCTTTTTTCCCGTTTTGCCGAATTAGACGAGTCGCCTTGGTTCGCGTGTGACGATCGTAACGGCTTAATGCCGCAGTGGCGTATAGTCTGGCCGGTCGCAACTCAAACCTTCAACAAACGTTATGCCGCCTCACATGGCCGCGAATCGGTGCGTATCGGGCAGGCGACAATGCCGCATGGGCAAGACGCAGTACGGGTCTTCCCTACCCCGGTAATCGCATCCAACGGTGCTCACCCAGCGCGAAAGCTAGACTTGCGCCAGGCGTCACGCACACCGCTGCCGCTTGGCGGCTCACGGCATCGCGCCTTCGCAGCGCGCCTCACGACAATATGTTGCCATGCGGCACGTCGGCGGTGGCTGGTGGCGCACACAACCAGGGAAAGATCGCCAGCGCGCACGAATCGGGGGAGGAATAAAATCGTGAACGCTACGCACCCCCACGCCGACCGGCGCGAGCCGTTCTATTCGACACTTGCCGACGATCCGGACATGGCCGAGTTGATTGCGATGTTCGTCGACGAGTTGCCGCAGCGAGTAGCGGCCGCCGATGAGCTCGCGAGTCGATCGGACTGGGAGTCGCTGCGGCGGCTGGCGCATCAGCTCAAGGGCGCGGCGGGAAGCTACGGTTTTCCGATGCTCACGGACACGTCGTCGGCGCTGGAACGCGCGTGCCGCATCGACCCTCAGGAGGCCGAGATTCGCAAAGCACTCGAAGACCTGGCCGCCGACTGCGCGCGGGCGCGGTGCCACACCAATGCGTAATAGATGCGAGCAGGATTGCGGGCCGCAGTGCGACTTTCCGCGGAGCGACTTTCCGCTCACTCGGCGCCACATGCGGCGCAACGACTTACAAGCGATTAGCGGCGTTCAGCCGCCATTGCCAGCGATACCAGATAGGGAATCGGCTCGCTCCCCAGCGCGTTGAGCACGGTCCCTCCCGCAGTGAAGCAGTGGGTCACCCAGTTGGTCTGGCCGTACTTCTCCAGGGCAGCGCCTCCTTCCCCGCCACCGACGTAGACCTCGATGCCGGCGTCGGTCAGACGTTTAAGCTGAGGGATGAATCGTCGCGTTCCTTCCTCGAACTGTGCGTCCTCGAACATGCCGAACACGCCGTTGTAGAACGCGGCGCCTCGTTCGTTTTTCGGGCGCGACTGTTGCCGAGAAAGGAACCGCCCCACGAACTCCTCGAAGTGCTGGCTCGTCTGGGGGCCGACGTCGAACTGTTGCTGCCCGGGTCCAATGGATTCGCTGCACTGCCCGTCGGCCAGGATGAAATCGACGGGCAACACGAATTCGACCCCCTGCTCACGGCCCGACTCCAGCATCCGCCGTGCCTGCTCGATGCGGGCCGGCGGAATGTAAAACGGCTTGTCCGACTGGGCGGGATCCTCGGCCAGTCCCAGGCCGAAATCGCGGCCGGCAAGCTGCGCATCGGCCTTCTTCAGCGCCATGGCCAACGAGCCGGCGCTGATCACCGAGCGCACGGTGCCACGCGATATCATGGCTTCCAGGTCGTCGAGCTTGTCGGCCTTCAGCCCACTGAAGACCACCAGCTCGGCGCGCTGGCAGCGGAGCATGGGGCCGTCGAATTCACTCGCCACATAGCGACCCAGTGCGACGCGGTCCATGGCGGCGGGAACGATCGTGCTGGAGGCATCGAGGCTGCCGGCCGAGAGGGCCTCGTTCACGTAGACCCGCGCCACGCGCTCGGCAAAGCTGTTGGCGAGAGTGGCCAACGAGTCGGCCAGACCGGGTAGTTCGTCGGCCTTGGCTTTCCACAGCACGCGCTCGATCGCGTAAGCGCGGGTGTTTTCCAGCACGAGCACGCTGCCCGGCGCCGCGCTGGCGATTGCCTGCGAGGCTGTGTCGGTGATCTTGGAGGTGGCCTCATCGAGCCAGCCGGCCACGAGCGGCACATCGCGCCCGAGCAGCTCGCCCAAGCGCACCGCCACTTTGGTGAGCGAACCTTGGGGGTCGCGACCGATATGGCCGAACACCACCTGCTTCCAGCCGCGGTCGATGCCGAAGCGGAGCGTTTCGACCATCGAGCGGAGGCGTACGTCGCCATCGCCAATCGCCTTGCCCGGTTTGGCGTCGACATCGCCCCGCACGAGCACCGGCGTGCCGGGGGGAAGGTCGGACAACTGGTCGAGCCGCGGCACGGCGCGCAGATATTCTTCCAGCGTGTCGTACGGACGTTCGTCGGCCCCCAACAGCACGCGGCACCACTTGAGCATTCGGTCGGCGTTCACAGGCATCGCGATTCCTTCCCACGCATTCCCTTGGTTAGACGCGACGCGCAGCGGAGCGCGTCCGGTTCGCTTCGACGCGCTGCCGAGCGCTACCGTCCTACCTTTTCCAGCAATTTCACTCGCCAAGCGGTCACTTCGTCGTCCGCGGCGACGATCAGCGCCGGCTTGCCGCCGATCCGAGCCACGCCGATTCCCTTGAGTAACCGGCCGTAGTTCCAGTAGTCCGAGAACTCCCCATTCTCGGCGATCACGTGCAGCGAGCCGTCCGGGCCCGCCAACACCCACTCGCCCGATGCGCCCGCCAGTAAACTCCCCGAGGTCACGTACTGAATCTGGTTCGAGAAGGCGCCACGGGGGAGTGGGTAGCTCCACTCTTCCTCGAAATCCGCGTTCAGCGCCACGGCCAGGAGACGCCCTTCGTCCGTGATCGAGATGCCCAGGTACGCGGCGGACTTCGGCTGGCCGAACCGCGCGGTGTGCAGGTAGTGAATCGCCCGGTCGCTGACCGCCATGCGGCGGTCATCGCCACCAAAGTGGTCGATGCGGACGATATCGCCCTGGTCGCCGGTCACCAGCAGCTTGGGCCACTCGATGGGGTCTTCGGCCGATAGAGTCAGCGAAAGTGCCGTCGGCGATGCGCGGTTCCGCCACCGCTGCGTGCCATCGAGCGACACACCGTGCACTCCCAACTGACCCCAGAAACCGACGTACAGCTCGGGCTCGCCGCTTTCGTCGCGATCGAGGTCGGCCACGAGCACGTCGTCGATACCCTCATGCTTTTCGTCGAGCGGCGGATAGCTGACGACGCGCTCCCACTGGTCGTTGAACAGATACGCTTGGCGGCCGCGAAGCTCCCACGCGGCGTAAAAGCGCTTTCCCTCGCGGTCGGCAGAACTGCGCAGATAGCTGACCGCTGCGTCCTGGGGCAGGTCGAGCTCGTGTCGCGCGGCGACGGTGCCGTCGGCGGCCAATTCCACCACCGTGCGCCATCCGTCGAAAACCAGGATGCGGTCGTCATTCGGCGTCGCCCCGTTCGCGCCTGGGTCGTCTTGGGCATCGCCGCCGGCGGGCGGGGCCGACGCGATCACCGTCACGTTGCCGGGAGATGCCAGATCGGTACACGTCCACAGGGACGTGAGTTGCAACAGCTTGGGGTCGCTGCGGTCGGCAATTTCGGTGAGGGGCAGCTCCTCGATGCTCGATACACGCCCTTCGATGGCCGCTTGCAAGTTCCGCGCGTATTGCTCCTGGGCCTGCCGGTAGGCATCCAGGATTCGTCGCGCCACGTTGTCGCCGCGAAGCATTTGTTCGAGCACTGCCGAGAGCGCTTCGACTGGTGGGGGATCGAGTTGCGTTTGGGCGTATTGCATGATTCCGTCCAAATCGAGCACCATCACCGTTGGCGCGCCGGGAACGCGAAATCGGTCGCGACCCATGAGCTGCGTGTCGCGCACGACGGGCAAATCCACGCCCCCGTTGCGCAGAAACGTCCGCAGCTCGTCGTGGCTGACCGACGAATCCTCGATGAAAACGGCCCAGAACGAGAGCCGGTCGTCGTCCTTGTACCGGGCTCGCACCTGGCTCACTTGCTTCAGGGCTTCCAGCGACCCGGGGGTGCGCATGAACCAAACGAGCACGGCGATGCGACCGGAGAGCGTCTTGTCCGACACCTCGTCCCCTTGCAGGTCGGTGAAGCGGAAATCGGAAACTTGCTCGCCAATCAAGTCGGACGCAAGCGGCGGCGGCGGCGGGACGAACTGCTGCACGATCGTGGCGTCGTCGGGAACCTCGAAGGTGAAGTCGCCGTCGAGCCGGCCGCCTAGCTCTGCCTGACGAAACTCCGCGGAGAATTCGACTTCGGGCGAGTAGGTGGGGTAATCGAAGCGCCGCAGCACGTAGCTCTCGCGGTCGATCCAAAAAATCCACTCGCCTTGGCCGGTATCGACCGCAACACGGGCGCAGGGCCGATCGTCGATGGTGCGGTCTTCCAAGAGCCGCCGCTTGGCTCCGTCGGCGAAGAATGGCACCAGCGGTTCGTCGGACAGCAGCAATTCGAGCTGCACGGGAAAGCTGCCCAGTCCGCCGGCGACCAACTCGTGCACCAGGCGGTCCGAGTACACGTCGTCCATCGTGAGCGTCTCCGGAGCGGGGCGGCTCAGCACCTGCCCATCGACGTTGCCGGTTTCCGCATCGGTGACTTTGCCCCGGAACGTGTCGCCGTCGCTGGCAAGGGTCACCTGATAGAGCCGCGCGACAAAACGGTTGGGACGGTGCAGCTTGACGGCCAAGGGCGCCTCCTCAAGTATCTCGGCGCTGGCGTCGCGCGATCGAACGACGAAGCGGCCGTCGTCGCGGTAGGTGGCCGCGTTGCGATAGGCGTCGCGCATCCGATGCACAAGCTGGTCGGCCGATAACTCGGCGGGTGTGCCCGTCGATGGTTTGCTCGCACCTCCGTTGGGCGGAGTCCCTTTGCTACCGCATCCGAAGCATGCCGCGCCGGCCACGGCCGCGGTACATGCCAATGCGATCCACGTTCTGCGATATGCTTCCGCGGCGCAAAAAGTGCCTGTCCCCTTCGCGGAATGGCGTCTGGATAAGCGCATCGTATGTCTTCCTTGTGCGGATCCCTGTTGCGCGGCCTTCCCTGTGCGAGCGACCAATCGCGATGGCCCCTGAAGCCGGTAGTGTGCAAGGGGGGCATCGAATCCACTTCCGCCCCCGCACCGGTATCAGCCCACCGGCGCATTATTGAGAAACCGCCGTCCGGCGTAAAGCTGAGGGCCGAATGGCCGACTCGATCGACCCACGCAGTGTCTGAGCGCGACGCGCGTTTCGCCGTTCACGCCACATACGATCGCGCGAGGCTGCTTGACCCTTTCAACCGGGCACGCCTATTATTGCGCAGGAGATTTCGGTTCGCGCGGCCGCGAGTTGGCGCTAGGCGGCGTGCGATGCAAGATCAATTCCTGCTTGCCCAAGTGGCGGCACCATGCTGCACGACCTTACCTACGGAAACAACGCACACTGCCGGATCGATCTGCCCCGCGAGCGCGTGGTGGCCGATTGCACGCGGCTGCGCGCCATGCCGCTGGCCGACACGGCTGCCGCCGTTGTCGAGGCGCTCGCTGCTCCGCTCGACTTTCTGCCGCTGGTGCAGATGGTGGTGCCCGGCGATCGCGTCGTGCTGGCGCTGGCACGCGGCGTGCCGCAAGCGGGCCGAATTGTCGCGGCCATCGTGAATACGCTGATCGTGGGAGGCACGAATCCGCAGAACATCACGTTGGTGCTGAGCGACGAGGAAACGTCCCCGTGCGCCAGTGCCACCGAATCGCTTCCGGAGTCTGTGCGCAGCGCGATGCACATCGTGCGGCACGATCCGACATGTCGCGAGGCACTGGCGTACCTGGCGATTTCCCGCTCGGCACGGCCGATTTATATGAACCGCGACATCCACGATGCCGACGTCGTGGTTCCGATCGGCGCCGTGCGGCCCGAGGAAGCCCTCGACTACGTCGGCATGCACGGGGGTCTGTTTCCCACGTTCTCCGACTCGGCCACGCAACAACGCTTCTCCAAGACGGCGTCGCTGATGCGTCCCAAAAAACGTCGCCGCCGCCGTGCCGAGGCCGACGAGGTGGCCTGGCTTCTCGGCGTGCAGTTCACCGTGCAAGTCGTGCCGGGGCCGGATGACTCGGTGCTGCACGTGCTGGCTGGCGAGGTGCAGAGCGTTGCCAGGCGCGGACGCGAGCTTAGCGAGAAAGTGTGGCACTACCGCGTTCCCCATCGCGCGAGCCTCGTGGTGGCGGCCGTCGAAGGGGGGCCGCGGGAACAGACGTGGGAGAACTTCAGCCGCGCGCTGTTTGCCGCCTCGCGCGCCGTGAAAGACGACGGGGCCATTGTGCTGTGTACCCAGATCGCCGATTCCCCCGGACCGGCCCTGCGAAGCATCACGGCCCATGCGACTCCCGAGGGTGCGGTCCCCTCGCACCACGTTAACGGGTCGGCCGAGTCGTTGTCGGCGACGCTGGTGGCGCAGGCCCGGGCGCGGGTGCGCGTTTATCTGCTTAGCCAGCTCGACGGCGACGTGGTCGAGGAGATGGGACTCGCGCACGTTTCCGATCCCGAGGAGATCGTTCGCCTTTCCCGTCAGTATGACTCGTGCATTCTTCTGGCCAACGCGCAGCACGCCGTGCCAACGGCGGAAGAGGAATGACGCCGGGCGCGAGTTTTCAGTGTTCAGTTTTCAGTTGTCAGCCGGCAGAGAGAGTCAAGAGTCAAGAGCCGGACACAGTGGAGCACTGGCTCGGGGCGATGCCGGCAACTAACAACTGACCACTGACCACGGACAACGGACTGCCGCTTCGCAAAGTGAGCCAGTCCTCAACCGTTATGGGTGTTACCTGCCAGCTGTGACGCCATGCCTTGCGAAGTACCCGACGACGTTCGAGCGCAGCACGCGGCGCTGACTGGCGAAGTGGCGGTCGCTCCTCTTGCCGGCCGGACGCAAATCGAAGTCCGCGGCAGCGATCGAGCCGCGCTGCTGCACAATCTGTGCACCAGCGACGTGAAACGCCTCACGCCGGGCGAAGGTTGCGAGGCGTTTTTCACGAACGTGCAGGGACGCATTCTGGCGTACGTTAATCTCCTTTGCGCGCCGCACTCGGTGGTGCTCGACACGGTGCCGGGCCAATCCGAGGCGCTGCTGGCCCACCTCGACCGCTACATCATCCGCGAGGACGTGCAGCTTCACGATCGCACCGACGAGTGGAGCGAGCTTCTGCTGGCCGGCCCTCGCGCCGAGGGTTTTCTGTCCGGTCTGACGGGAGGCAGCGTGCCGGGATCGCTATTGGCGCACTGCGAGGCGGTCGTGGGCGGCGCGACTGTCTTCGTGCGGCGGGTCGATTGGGTCGGACCGGTGGGTTTCTTCCTCAGCGTTCCCGCGGAATCGACCAACGCGGTACGCAAGGCGCTCGTATCGGCGGGCGCCGTGGAGTGCGGGGACGAGGCGGTCGAGATTGCCCGCATCGAGGCCGGCTCGCCCGCCTTCGGCCGCGACATCACCGATAAGAACTTTCCGCAGGAAGTCGACCGCGATGCGAGGGCCATCAGCTTCACCAAGGGGTGCTACCTGGGGCAAGAGACGGTGGCGCGAATCGACGCCCTGGGCCATGTCAACCGGCTTCTCGTGGGCCTACGCTTCGAGGGGAGCGAAGTTCCTCGGCCGGGGACCGAGCTGCGGGTCGGCGAGAAGACGGCGGCGACGGTGACGTCGTCGGTCTACTCGCCGCGACTGGGAGCACCCCTCGCAATGGGCTACGTGCGACGCGAGCAATTGGGCGACGACGTCGTGTTCGAGTCGCCGGTGGGCGCCGCGCGACGGGTGCGATTGCCGCTTTCCTGACATGCCGGCTTGCAATGACGAGCGAGCGTGTATCTACGATAGGTCGTTTCGCCTGCCGATGATATGCTGATGGTGGCGGCGGTTGATAGTGAAAATGAGGAGCGTGCGGGAGTCTGATCGATGGCGATGCTTCGGCGAGTGGTTCTCAATGGCTTCAAGTCCATCAGGGCGATGGAATTGGAGTTGCGTCCCCTCAATGTCCTGATCGGGGCAAACGGCGCGGGAAAGAGCAATCTGGTCTCGTTCTTCAAGATGCTCAACGAGATGATGGCAGGGCGGCTTCAACAGTACATCGCCGGAGCGGGCCGGGCCCACTCGATTCTGCATTTCGGGCCTAAGACGACGCCGCAGATGGAGGCGACTCTGGAGTTCGAGACCGAGCAGGGCGTCAACACCTATTACCAGCGACTAATTCACGTGGCGGGGGATACCCTTGCGTTCGCCGAGGAGTTGCTCGACTCCCGAGAACACGCTTACCCGGCTCCGTGGCTGGCTCCCATCCACATCCAATCAGAACATCCGGAGATCGGATCAGGACATCAGGAGACACGCGTCCCCGAGCTGGCACAGGAAGGGGAGCTGGGCATGGCGGAGGTGTTTTGTCATTTCTTGAATCATTGCCGCGTCTATCACTTTCACGATACGTCTCCTACGGCACGAGTTCGGCAACATTGCTACATCGGCGACAATCGATGGCTGATGCCCGACGCGGGCAATCTGGCCGCACTGTTGCTGCGGTTGCGCGACCGGAACGGCGGTGCCGCCTATCAGCGCATCATCGCCACCATACGTCTCATCGCCCCGTTCTTTCGCGATTTCGTTTTGGAGCCGTCGGGACCCAATCGAAACGACGTAAACCTCGACTGGCTGTCGAACGGCGCAGGAGGTGAATTGGGCACGGGCACGGGCGAATGGGAGCAAGTGTTTGGCCCGCACCAGCTTTCCGACGGCACGTTGCGGGCGATGTGTCTCGTGACGCTGCTGATGCAGCCGGAAGAAGAGTTGCCCGATCTCATGATCGTGGACGAGCCCGAGCTGGGGCTGCATCCGTACGCTCTCAACATGATCGCCTCGCTCTTTAAGAAGGCATCCCACCGGACACAAGTTCTCATTAGCACCCAGTCGAGCCCCTTCGTCGACAACTTCGATCCGGAAGACGTCGTCGTGGTGAATCGAGAGGGCAGCGAATCGAGATTCACGCGCCCCGATGCCGACTACCTGAAGGGATGGCTCGAACAGTACAGCCTGGGAGAAGTCTGGGAGAAGAACGTGATCGGCGGGGGGCCGCATTGATGGCGCGTCTCTATTTGTTTGCCGAGGGACAAACCGAGCAGACGTTCGCCGACACGCTTCTGGTGCCCCACCTTGCGAACCACGGCGTCTACTTGCATCACCCGGTGCTCATCGCCCACGCCCGGCGAAAGGGAGAGATTCACCGGGGCGGCGGACGCAAGTACTTGCCCATGAAGAACGACATCGTGCGGTTTCTCTCGCAGGAGAAAGGCGACGATGTCTTCTTCACCACGATGATCGATCTGTACGCGATTTCCCCCGAGTTTCCAGGACTGTCCGAAGCTGAAAAACTGCGACATCTGCCGGTGAAGCGCGTCGAGCGCCTGGAGCAGTACTTCGCAGCGGACATCGATGATCGTCGGTTCGTGCCGTATATCCAACTGCACGAGTTTGAAGCGTATCTGTTCAGCGATCCGTCGCAATTCAGCTTCTTCTATGAGCAGCATGACCGGCAGATTACGGCTCTTCTGGCCACCGCCGGCTCGCAGCCTACGCCCGAACTAATCGACGACGGGCAAGACACCGCGCCCAGCAAGCGTATCATGGACCAGTTTCCCGACTACGAAGACGCCAAGGCGGTGGTAGGCCCACAGGTCGCCGAACGGATCGGCTTGGAAACGATCCGTGCTCGCTGTCCCCACTTCGCCGGGTGGTTGTCGCGTTTAGAGGGGCTTGGAGGAGGATGATGGCGACTCTTGCCGAACTTTCTGAATCCCGCTACAGGAGTCCATCCGCAGGCGCATCCGCCGCGGGTCCCGGAAAGGGCTGGTTCGGGCTTCACCGCGCGTGGGGCGTGTGAGCGATCTCGATCGGGGCTCCCACGAGCGAGTCGAGCCAGGCGGCAATGCGCTGCACGACGTCGCCGGAGGGCGGCACCTGCCCCGTGACGCCCCATTTGCCTTGAATTCCGGCATCATGCAGCGCAGCCAGCCGCTTTCTCGCGCGCTCCAGGAATTGCGCTGTTTCCGCCTCGCCGAAACTGCGGCGAACAAGCTGTACTTCTCGCGGGGTGCGCTCGCGCGTCAATTCGACCAGTGCGCCCGCTTCGGCCTTGATGAGTCGGCCGCCTTCGTATGCCCGCCGCAACCGCCGGTGGGAATCGAACTGGTAAACGGGATCGGCACCGAAGTAGACGCTGCCTGCGCCGCCGCGGCGAAACCCGACAACTACCGGCTCATCACATCCCTCGACCGACAGCTCGGCCCGCTCGAAGAGCGCGGTAGCGTCGCGGAGGATGTCTTCGCGATCTTGCTCGTTGCGTGCCATGTTCGAGAGGGGGGGATTAGCGGCTAGGGGTTAGGGGTTGGGGAACAGAGATCGGTGATCGCCCCAATCCCCAATCCCCCATCCCCCATCCCCCAACCCCCAAACCCCAACCCCCAC
>CAYQAJ010000074.1:0-19121 GCA_964415245.1 uncultured Pirellulaceae bacterium
ACAATGTAGTCCCTTATGCGCGCTCTCGCCAGTGTGTCATCCTTCGCCGACCTTGAGCGTGGCGCCGCCGCTGGCAAACCATACGTCGCAATGTGAATGGCGCCACTGCCGCCGCTGGCAAACGTTACGCCTCGACGTGCCCGCTGCAGCACACCATCTGCAGCGACGACGCCGCGTCACGTGCTCCCGCGAAATGCATCTAGCTTCCGAGATGCATCTACCTTGGCGGCACGTCGGTCCCCCTTGCTGACCCGTCGAGGGCGGATTGTGCCGCCCTGGAAGAGGTCGCGGGCGAAACTTCCCATCGCGCCGGGGCGTGGTATAATCGGTAAAGGTAGGGTTTGTTCTCGTCGGGCCCCCTTGTGATTCGATCGAGCTCCATTCTTGCTGCCGGCGTTTGTCGTCGACTGTGGCGCCGCCGCCAGCCGCGCGATACCGCGAGCCTGAGGCGATGGGCATTAAGTTCTTCTGCCCTAACGGGCATCGGCTCAACGTGAAGTCGCACTTGGCTGGCAAGCGCGGCATCTGCCCGCATTGCGGCGCCAAGCTGCGCATTCCCCCGGAGAGCCAGGTGGACGCGGTCGCCGCCCGATCGCGCCGCGGCGCGGGATCGCACGCGGGGAACAACGGCAGCAGCGATCATCCCACGCATGCGGCGCAACCAGCATCGCCATCGGGGGGCATGCCGTTCGATGTCCCCTTCGCCGCGGTTGGGCCATTGGAAGAGACGGCCCGCGCTCGTCCCGCCGCGCCACAGCCATCGGCGGGTTGGTCGGGAGGAAGCGCGGGCAGCGCTCACGGGGCCGCGCCCGTACCGACAGCGCACGCCGCAATGGCACCCGCACCGTCGGCCGCGTCGGCGACATCGGCGGCACCCGTGGGGCCGAGTCCGGGTGGCGACTCCGCTGGGATTGTCACTGCCTCGCCCGTCCCCATGCCGCAGGCGACGCCCATTGCCGACGCGATTGGCGAAGCACCTCAGGCGGTGTGGTACGTTCGGCCTCCCTCAGGCGGACAATATGGCCCGGCGGGCGGCGAGATCATGCGCAAGTGGATCGGCGAGGGCCGCGTCAGCGGCGACTCGCTCGTATGGCGCGAGGGCTGGCCCGACTGGCGCGCCGCCGGTACGGTATTCCCCACGTTGGCGACGACGGCACCCGCCACGGCGTCGCCCGTTCCTCAGGCAGCCGCACCGGTGCCCGCGGCAACTCCTGCGGTGCGCTCGATGGGCTCGCTTCCGGCAACTTCGACTCGCTACCAGCACCGGCGGCGGGGCAATCCCGGCCTGGCGATCTTTGTCGTATTGGCGCTGGGCCTCTTGTGCGCCGTGCTGGGCGTGGTCTTCGTGCTGGTGGCCACCGGCGTGCTCTCGCCGGGATAGCCGGTCGCGGCAGGAGACGCGCCGAAAGTCGAGACCCAACGGACTTCAGCCGTTACGCCTTCGACCCTAAAGCCTAAAGCCTGGAGCCTAAAGCCTGCCTACCCCGCCTTCCTCTGCGAGCCGTAAAGATACGGATTCAGCGCGGGGTCGTTGTACATCTTGAACTGACGGTACGTGCGATGCCGCTTGCGGCCCGCGGCGATATCCGCCAGCAGCTCAGCCAGCGCCTGCGACAGGTCTTCCTGCTGGATGTGGCACACCTTCAGTTTGCGCTCGACCGACGCCAGGTGCTCGGGCGATGCGTCGTCGCGCTCGAGCTGCTCCCGCAAGTGGTAGATTCTCAGCGCCAGAATCGACAGCCGGTCGATCGCGCTGCCGGGCGTTTCGGTATTGAGCGGGGCGTCTGCTATCGGCACAACGCCGTGCTGCTCGAGCTGGTCGGAAATCCAGTCATCGATTCTCTCGATTCCGTCGTTGCGCCGCTGGTTCAGCCCGTCGATGTTCCGCTTTACCTGGGCGATGCGCGCGTCGCCGACCGAGGGGCTGCGGGCGATGTCCTCCTCGTGCCACAGCCGGTAGTTGAACGCATGCTGCTCGCACGCAAGCTGAAGTGCGCCTTCGTAAGGATTGTCGATTTTCTGCTCGTGCCAGCGGGCGACCGTCTCGCTGTGCATGGCATTAAGCCGGGCGACGTCGATCATGCGTTTGCCTCCTTGCCACTAGGCGTCGGGTCGGGATTCTACGCGCAATCGTACTTTTGCATCAAGGCAAACTGGGCCACAGCGGCTTGTCTTTCCGCAATTACCGCATTGCCCTAGAATGATGATCGCGTGCCCGCTTTCGGCTTTTCGCTTTCCGCTTATTCCTCACCACCGATGAGCAAACCGAATCGTCAAACGCTGCTGCTGGCCGTCGTGATCGTCGTCGGTCTGGTGCTGGTGGTGTACTTCGCCTGGTTTCATTCCAACGGCGAGGCGGGCAGTCAGCGCGGGCGCGGCGACCTCGCGCTGGAGGACATTCCGTTTGACGGCCGGCAAAGCTACGCCTATCTGAAGGAGATTTGCGAGCTGGGGCCGCGACCCAGCGGCTCGGACGCAATGGCCAAGCAGCAGAAGATGCTCTCCGACCACTTTCGCAAGCTCGGCGGAAAAGTGACGCTGCAAGAGTTTCCCGAGCGGCACCCACAGGACGGCTCCCGCGTCACGCTGGCGAACCTGATTGTCGAGTGGCACCCGGATCGTCGCGAGCGGATTCTGCTGTGCGCCCACTACGACACGCGGCCCTATCCCGATCGCGACCCCAGGAACCGGCGGGGTACGTTTCTCGGCGCCAACGACGGCGCCAGCGGCGTCGCCCTGCTCATGGAGCTGGGGCGCCACATGCCTGACCTGGAAGGTCCCTACGGCGTCGATTTCGTGTTGTTCGACGGTGAGGAGTTCGTCTTCGACCGGGACCGCGATCCTTACTTCCTCGGCTCCGAACACTTCGCCCGCGAGTACGTCGCCAACCCGCCCGACCACAAGTATCGCGCGGGCGTGCTGCTGGATATGGTCGGCGACGCCGAGCTGCAAATCTATCAGGAACGGTATAGCCTCCGGAAGGCTCGCTCGCTCACGCTGGACATCTGGAACACGGCCCGCGACCTGGGCGTCAAGGAATTCATTGCCCGCAGTCGGCACGAGTTGCAAGACGACCACCTGGCACTCAACGACATCGCGAAAATCCCCACGTGCGACGTCATCGACTTCGACTACCCCCGCCCCGGCGCCGCGCAGTCGTTCTGGCACACCGAAGCCGACGCCCCCGACAAGTGCTCCGACCTGTCGCTGGCCAAGGTGGGCTGGGTTATGCTGGAGTGGCTGAAGCGGCAGCAGCGGAGCGAGTAAGTGCCGTGGGGAGTGGTCAGTTGTACGTGGTTTGGTGTTGGTTGTCGGTGGTTGGTTGTCGGTTGCAGCGTATCCGATTGCGACTTCTCTGCAACCGACAACAAACAACTAACAATCAACCTTCTCCAATTGAAACCTGAAAACCCTCCCGCGTTGGTCATTTGGATTTGGTCATTGGTCATTCGGCGTTGCGGCGGCATCGTGTCGAAGGCGCGGCAAGAGAAGCGACGCGCCGCGTTTTCGAGGAAAAGTCAGCCGTGAGTCCTTGGCCGAATCTCGTGGCGGCGATCGCGCTGGGCGGCATCTCGGCGGCGCTCGTCGCCTGGACCGAGCACCACCGCCGCTCGACGCGGTGGTCGGATCTCACCGAGCGTGATGCGCACTTTCTGCGCCGCCGCTATCGCTTGCGGGCGCTGACGGGCTACGCAATCGGCGCGATCGGCCTGGCGGTGGTACTCGGCGTGTGGATCGAGCACCCCATCGTGGCCGTCGTTTACTGGACGGGCGTCGCTCTGCTGGCCTGCGCGATTGTGGTAGCGGCGATGATCGACGCGCTACGCACCTTGACCCACTACGCGCCCGAACGGCGCTACTATCGCAAGGCCCGCAACGAGCTGGTCGCCGAGCTCAACCGCATCGCCAAGCGCGCCGGCGAGGAAGAGCCCGACGAAGCGTAGGGCAGACACCCCGCTGCGCTTCGTGGGCCCTCGCTAACGCTTCGGGTTACGATGCCTTCATTCCGCAATCTGCACTTTGCACTCTGCACTCGAACTGTCCTTTCGCGTTAGTGACCGAACGATGCCCCCCTCCAAAACATTTCAAATCGCCGTTTATCCCGGCGACGGCATCGGTCCCGACGTGATCGACGAGGCCGTGCGCGTGCTGCGGGCCGCCGAGCAGCTCGATGGCAGTTTTGCCCTCAAGCTCGAAACGCTTCCCTGGGGCATTCGCTACTGGCGCGAGAATAGCCGCATCGTGCCCGACGACTTTCTCGAGCAGCTTCGCGGCTTTGACGCGATTCTGCTGGGAGCCGTGGGCTGGCCGGCCGTACTGCCCGACCACGTCACGCTCGCGCCGCTCGTGCAGATTCGCCAGGCGTTCGATCAATACGCCTGTGTCCGCCCCTCGCGGTTGTATCCTGGTGTGAAAAGCGTGCTGGCAGGCGTACAGCCGGGCGACGTCGACCTGGTGGTCATCCGCGAGAATTCCGAGGGAGAATACGTCGACAACGGCGGTCGGCTGCGGCGCGGCACGCCCGATGAGGTCGCCTGGCAAACGGCCGTACACTCGCGACGGGGCATCGAGCGGGTTTTGCGGTACGGGTTCGACCTGGCGCGCCGCCGTCGCAACCGCCTCACGATGATCACGAAGTCGAACGCCCAGCGCCACGCCTACGGACTGTGGGACGAAGTGCTGGCCGAGCTGGCGCCGCAATTCTCCGACGTCGAGAGCGACCGCCAGCACTGCGACGCCGCGCTGATGAACCTGGTCCGCTGCCCGCGCGAGTTCGACGTGATCGTGGCCTCGAACCTGTTCGGCGATCTCATGACCGACCTGGCGGGCGTGGTGGGGGGCGGATTGGGCCTGGCTCCCAGCGCGAATCTCAACCCCGAGCGCGAATTTCCGTCGATGTTCGAGCCCGTTCACGGCTCCGCCCCCGACATCGCCGGCCGCGGCATCGCCAACCCGATCGCGGCCATCCGCAGCGCTGCCATGATGCTCGACCACCTGGGTATCGACGCCGCATCGCGCCGCATCGAAACCGCCGTCGAGCGCACGCTGGCCCAAGGCCACCAAACCCCCGACCTCGGCGGACGCCTTACCACCCAAGAAATGGCCACCGCCATGCTGGCGAACCTGGAGCGCAACTCTGCGTAACCGCGGCTGCGCAAAAAGCACCGTGACCGCGTTCCCCCAAAACGTCCATCCCAGTCCATCTCGTCCACGATTTGGCAATGCCCGTCGGCACGTGCTACAATCGGCTTCCGACCGTTCGCCCCACCCCGCCAATCGCCATCCGTCTGGATGGAGCCTGCCATGACGCCTCAAGAACGAAGCTTTCTGTTGGCCCGACGCGAGTTCTTTACCACGAGCGCTTCGGGACTTGGTGGCGCGGCGCTGGCGTGGCTTTTGATGCGCGATGGGCTCTTGGCCGATGAGCTGAGCGGCGACGCAACCGGCGAACGATCGAATCCGTCGGACCACGCCAATCCGCTGGCGCCGAAGAAGCCGCACTTCGCCCCCAAGGCCGAGCGGTGCATTTTCATCCTGCCGGCCGGGGCCCCCAGCCATCTCGATCTGTTCGATCCCAAGCCCAAGCTGCGGGAGCTGAACGGGCAGAAGGTGCCCGAGTCGCTGGTCAAGAACGTGCGGTTCGCGTTCATCCAGAAAGACACCGCCGTGCTGGCGGGCAGCCCGCGCAAGTTCACGCCGCAAGGCGAATGCGGTATGGAGCTGTCGGACTTTCTGCCGCACGTGGGTACGTGTGCCGACGACATCGCGCTGGTGCGGTCGATGCACACCGACGCCTTCAACCATCACCCGGCCCAGTTGATGCTCAACAGCGGAGTGCCGCGGTTCGGCCGGCCCAGCATGGGGTCGTGGCTGGTGTACGGGCTGGGGAGCGAGTCGGACAGCCTGCCCGGTTACGTGGTGCTCACGGCGGGTCGGGGGAGCAGCGGCGGCGTATCGAACTGGTCGAGCGGGTTTTTTCCCTCGACGTACCAGGGCGTGGTGTTCCGCTCGCAGGGGGAGCCGGTGCTCAACCTGCAAAACCCGCCCGGCATTTCGCGCGAGATGCAACAGCGAAGCCTGGAAGCGATGGGCCGGCTGAACGCGCGGCAATTCGACGAGCTGCGCGACCCCGAAATCGCCAGCCGCATCGCTTCGTACGAGTTGGCGTTCCGCATGCAGGCGGCGGCGCCGGAGCTGATCGACCTGGCCAGCGAGGATCAGCGCACGCTCGACGAGTACGGCGTGACGCGCAAGGAGCCGGAGAAGCACAACTACCGCGGCGGCGGGCCGAACGTGTATCGGCAGTTTGCCACCAATTGCCTGTTGGCGCGGCGGCTGATCGAGCGCGGCGTGCGGTTCGTGACCGTGATGCACGCCTCGTGGGACCATCACGACAACATCGACGAGGAGCTGGGCTACAATGCCGGAATGGCCGACCAGCCCATCGCGGCACTGCTCAAGGACCTCAAACGCCGCGGGCTACTCGATTCGACGCTCGTCATCTTCGCGGGCGAGTTCGGCCGCACTCCGCTGGCCGAGAACCGCGGCGGCAACATGCCGGCGAAGGTAGGGCGCGACCACCATCCGTATGCGTTCAGCGTGATGTTGGCCGGCGGCGGCATTCGCGGCGGGCAGGTGGTCGGCAAGACCGACGACATCGGCTGGTCACCCGTCGAGGACCCGGTACACATCAACGATTTTCACGCGACCGTTCTGCGTCTGTTCGGCTTCGACCACCTACGGCTGACGCACAATTTCAAGGGCTTGAACGTGCGGCTAACCGACCAGGGAGGCAAGGTGGTGGAGAAGCTGCTGGCGTAGGCGGCAGTGGTCAAAGCGGAAAGCGGATCGTTCCGCATCATGCGGTCAGTGGCGGAGGCGAGGCGATCCACTGCCGGTAGAATCGGGCCGCCGCTTGTTCGTCGCCGTCGCACGGCACGAAGATTCCCGCCAGGCGGCCGCGGCGAATCACGCCCTTCTCCAGGCGTTCGGGAAACAGCGTCGAAGTGAGCGTGAATCGCCGCTGGGCTTCCTCTTGTTTTTCGTCCTTCGACGACGGCCACGTCGCGGCTACCGTCGTGCCAAGAAAGTCGCCGGGGTAGATCATCTCCACGTACGAAAAGGAGCTTCCCGGCAGCCGCAACAGATACGCTCCTGGCCCGCCATCGGGTGCGCACCGAACGGGCTCGCCGTCCACCAGCGCCAGGGGCGAGAAGTGATCGGACGTCGCCGCGTCCAGGCGAAGCACCGCGACAGCATCGATTTCGGTAACGGACGTGAACGTGGGATGACTTTCGAGCAGGCTCGTCTGGATCGACGCGATCATCTCGACACCGCAGGCGGGCGAACCGCCGTCCGGTACGATCGCTCGCCAGTAGATTTGCGCCGCGGCAATGGCTCCCGGTGTTTGCGGATACGCGGCAACGAGGTCGACGCCGCGGACATACGTTTCGCGCACGTTCAAGCGGTCACTGTCCTGGGCCGCCGCGTTCGTCGCATCGGGCTCCAAGCGAACGCCCAAGAGTTTCGCACTCACAGGCGCTTGCTTATCCACCCGAACGCCGTGTATGCCGTTGTCGGGGTGCGTCGGGTCGATCGAGGCCGACAAGCACCCGGCGCGTAGTACGGCCACGTGCCCGTCGAATTGCCAGACCGATCGCTGTTTGGTGTCGGGCATTCGGTTAGAGGATCGACAAAGCCGGCCCGAAGCACCGGCAGTGATTGGCGGATTCAGCTCGCTTGGCCATCCGAGCGTTGCCGCGCTGACAAAAAAACCCCGCCGTACGCGGTAAGGCGAAACGGCGGGGCCGGAACAGAGAAGAGGCCGGATTTGCCACCCGAAGGAGGCGCAACAAAAATAATGCGTTAAGAATGTTGTTCCTACCGCTCGATTTGCTCGATGCGGCTCGTCGGCACGCATGTGCCAACACCCCGATGATAGCAACATTGAAGCGCGTGTCCATAGTTTGAAATTAAATTCTCGGCTGCCGGGAAGCCGTCCCTGCCATGGCACCACGTAAGGGGGTACGCACCACCCGACAGTGCGGCATTCGGCCACTAGATTGCCGCCAGGGCTCGACGGCCTATAATCCAGCCCGGCGCTAACTATTCTTGCCCCCACCAGGCCGAGCGACCCCCAGGCGCTGGCGCACGCTAATGCCCGATTTCCTAACCGTTTGCGAACAGGCGGCCCGGGCCGGAGCCGCCGTGCTGATCCAGATGCGTCGCGGTTTTCGCGTGCGCGAAAAGGGACCCCGCGACCTGGTCACCGAGGCCGACACCGCATCGCAGGCCGCGATTCGTTCGGTGCTCTTGGACGCCTTTCCTGATCACGGGTTTCTGGGCGAAGAAACACTACCGGACGGTGGCGCAAAAGAATCGGGCGCACCGGGCGGACCGGCGGCGGAGTATCGCTGGGTCGTCGATCCGCTGGACGGCACGGTCAACTACGTGCACCAGCTTCCGGGTTACGCCGTATCGGTCGCGCTGGAGCGTGCGGGCGAGCCGGTCGTGGGAGCCGTTCTCGACCCCATCATCGACGAGTGCTTTACCGCCCGGGCGGGCGGCGGGGCGTTTCTCAACGGGGAGCCGATTCGCGTCGGCGATTGCACCCTCTTGGATCAGGCGCTGGTGGCGGTGAGCTTTTCGTCGAACGTGCCGCGCGGGTCACCCGAAATCGCCCGATTCGTCGAGGCGTTGCACGCTTGCCAGTCGCTGCGGCGAATGGGATCGGCGGCTTTGAATCTTTGCTACGTGGCCAGCGGGCGGCTCGATGCCTACTTCGCGACCAGCCTCAAGCGGTGGGACGCGGCGGCGGGAGTGCTGATCGTGCGCGAGGCGGGGGGAGTCGTGAGCGACCTGGCAGGTGGCTCGCTCGACCTCGGGCGGCCCTCGCTGATGGCGGCTGGAACACCCGTCCTACACGCTGCGCTGATGGACGTGCTGCGATAAGCCGCCACAATGATGGGCAGTGGTGTGGCGGCGTTCGGGGCCTCGGCCGCCTCTCCGTGGCACTCATACAGGCGCTGGTGACCATGGCCGCCACATTCATGTGGCGCTCGGGCGGCCGGGGCGACCGGCTCCGGCCGTGGAATCGCGAAGATTTCGCCACCCGGCGGGAATCGGATGTGAAACGGTTGACGCCTCGACTACACTAAAGTTAGACGACGACACACCTTTCTACTGCTATCTGGCGGGATTCTTCGTCGTGGCGCTCAACGTACATCATGACCTCGGGCTGCTAGGCACGGCCCATCCCTGGGTGCCGCCGGTTCGGCCAGCGGACGGCACGCGAAGCGTGCCTGCTACGGGACCGCTGGCGCGTCTCTTGGTGGCGCTGCGGGTAGTCGGGGTGGCGGCCGTCTGGGCGGCGCTCGCACCGGGTTCAGTTTTGGGTCAAACCCCGCGAGACGACACTCCGCCTCGTTCGGCGCCTACCACGGAGCCCTCACCTCGGACACCCTCCGGAGGAGCAGTCGAGGAATCGCCGCTGGAGACGTATTACCTCAAGGACTCCAACGGCAAGCTCGTCCCGTTCTTCGAGGCGCTCCCGTTTGAGGAATTCGAGCGGCTCTATCGCCTCTACGAGGAACTGGAGGCTTCGCAGGAGCCGCGGCCATACAGCATCCAAAGCCTTTCCGCCAGCGGAACGGCCGACGATACGGAAGCCAGACTGACCGTCACGATCAACGTGCGCATTTTGCGCGAAGGCTGGGCCCGTTTGCCGCTGCGCATGAACCGGCTCCTTCTTCTCCACGCCGTATCGCACACGGGCGAGGGGAAACAGTTCACCAACTTCGACCGGGAAGGCGACGGCTACACCTGCTGGATCCATGCCGCCGCCGACACGGAGCACGAACTTACGTTCGAGGGCATCGTGCCGCTGGAATCGTCGGCCGGTACCGCACGCCTGGCTCTGCGTCTGCCGCAGGCCACCACGTCCCAGATGCAACTCACCGTGCCGGCCGCCGATGCGGAGGTGACCCCCTCCGTCGGCGCCAACTTGCGCCCTGTCGAGCGACTCGATGACGGCCACACTCGCTTCACCGTATTGGGCGTCGGTGGCGACTTCCAGTTGGCCTGGCGCGCGCGCCGCGCGGAACAAGCAGCCGTGGCACCGGTGCTCGAAGCCGACGCAACGATTCGCGCCTCGTTCGAAGGCACAAGGCACGTGTCGAGCGATGCCCGACTCAAGGTGCGCAACTACGGAGGTCCGCTGGAATCGTTCGTGGTGCGGCTTCCCGCGGGAATGGAACTGACGCCGTCGGATCAGGTCCTCAACCAGGACCGTTACACGCTACGCGTGCGCGAGGAGGACGACAAATCGAAAGACGGCATTACGCCGGGCCAGCTTGTCGAGGTGCGATTACGACGCAAGACCACGGAACCTGTCGAGATCGACCTGCGGGCGCGGCTCGCAGGGGGCACCAATCAACCGGGCAATGCCGTCGAGCTCGCCGGCTTCGAGGTTTTGGGGGCCGAGCGGCAGTGGGGGCATATCGACGTGGCGGTCGAAGGCGACCTGCTGCTCGACCCGGAGGTGAGCGACGGAGTGCACCGCGTCGGCGGGTTCGTCGACCCTCTGAGCCAGGGGAATGTCGTCGCGCGATTCGAGTACGAACGGCAGCCCTGCTCCTTAAAGGTGCGGCTGGTGCCTCGCGAAACGCGCGTGGTCATTGAGCCGTCGTATCAACTGAGCATCGAGCGCGACCGCGTGCAGCTCGAAGCTCGTCTCAAGTACCGGCTGAGCGGGACGAAGACCTTTGATCTAAACGTGCGCCCAATGGGGTGGGTAATCGACTCGGTCGTGCCGGAGAATGCGTTGCCGGCCGCGAGCGACGAGGGAGACGAAGCGCCGCTGACCATTTTCCTGGCGCCCATGGCGCAACCTTCGTCGGGTCAGGCCGAAGTGCGGATAACGGCGCACCGCCCGCTCGATGCGGGCATGGACAAGCTTGTGTTGCCGCTGCCCAAGATCGAGGGGGGGACCGTCACGCCGGGCAGAGTGGTCGTGCTGGCGGGCGACAACATCGAGCTTTCCCCCCTGGCGTCGGAAATGCGGGGACTGGCCGTCGAGACGGCGAACGTAGCCGTCGAGGGTCCGCCGCGACAGCAACCGCCGCTTGTCTACCGGCAGCTTGGCGGGCAGGAGGAGACTGCGTTTGCATCGCGACTGACCGTTCGCGAGCGCGAGGTCGCCGCGTCGATGGCGACGGCGCTAACTTTCGACGCGGAGAGCGTGCAGGTCGAGCAGCGCCTGTCGTATCGCGTGGCGTACGAAGCGCTGGCACGGCTGGAACTGAGCGTGCCGCGCGAGCTGGTCGGCCTCAAGGGTTTCACCGTGACACTGGGCGACCGGGAAGTGAGCCTGGTTATCGCCGAATCCGCCTCGGCCGTACCTGAGTCACCGAGCGATGCAACGCGGCGGAGCGACACATCATCGCCAACCGCTCCGTCTCCGGAGACGGACGGACTGGAGACGGACGGACCGCGGCGGCGCGACGCGCCATCGCCAAAGGCCCCTCAGCCACAAACCAATCCGACGTCGCGAACAGAGTCGTCGGCGAAGAATGGCTCCTCGATATCCGCAGGCGCATCGACGGGGTCGGGCCCCTCCACGACCGGGCCTGGGCATCCGGATCAGGTAGAATCCACGGCAGTCACGGCTGCCGACACGCCGACGACCCCCGCCGTCGGTCGTTTGGAACTTCCAGGCGGCCGCATTGGCCGATTCGAGCTGGTGGTGCGGTACACGCTTCCGCTTCCCACTTGGGAGCCGCAAGAGGAAACTCGCTTCGACGTGCCGCTGGTGATGCCGGTCGTGAACTCCAAAACGTCGCTGGCGGGCAATACGCTGAGCCTCACCACATCCGACGCGCTGGAGGCGGCCGCTCCGGGAAGTCCCTGGACGATGGTGGACGACGGCGGAGCCGGGACGCACCCCGCGCAGATTCGCGTGACCGCACCTCAGGTGGTGAGCGCTGTCTCGATCGCGCTAAAGCTCACCAGGTCCGACGACCGCGCTTCCACGGTGGTGCGGCAAGCGTGGGTGCAGACGTGGATGGCATCCTCCGACCGCCGCGACCGCGCCGTATTCCGCCTCACGACAACCGGCGACATGGTGGTAATCCAGCTCCCCCCGGGCGTCAGCAGCGAACCGGGCGACATCGACGTGCTCCTCGATGGGCACACCGCGCCCGGTGTCACCGTCACTCCCCCGGGGCAAGTGACGATCGACCTCGCGGGCGCGACCGCTTTGAACAACAGCGAGCACGTGGTCGAGCTGTGGTACTTCTATCGCGAGGGGCGCCCGCCGCAAGGGTCGTTTCAGGTGGCAATTCCGCAGGTGTCTGGCACGCATGGACCGCACGAGCTCTACTGGCAGCTTGCCTTGCCCGCCGATGAGCTTTTGGTTCGCGGCCCCGGTGGTTTGGCCGAAGACCTCACCTGGCACTGGCAGCAGATTCTGTGGACGCGCCGCGCGCGGCTCGACCAGCGCGATTTGGAGCGGTGGATCAACGCGGGCCACGTATCGCCGCTGCCGGAAAGCTCGAATCAGTATCTGTTCAGCGGATTCGGCTCGGTCGCAACGGTCAAAGTGATGACCGCAGGACGACGCATGTTGTTGCTCGTTATCTCGGCCGCGACGCTCGTCGCCGGGTTGGCACTGGTGCATCTGCGGATCGCGCGGCACCCGGCCGTGCTCACGACCGTGGGGGTGGCGTTGGCGGCGCTAGCGCTCGTATTCCCCTCGCTGGCGATTCAAGCGGCGCAGCCCGCCGGACTGGCGCTGGCGTTTCTGGCGGTGGTGGCCCTGGTGACTTGGGGAGTGGGCCGGCGTCGCGTTCGTCGGGCGGTTGTGCGGGGCAGTTCGTACGCCGCGCTGGAGACCAGCTCGACGCAGTCCGCGATAGTGCGTCCTCCCGGTGGCAGCACGAAGTCCGGCAGGTCGCGGGCGATGGCTGCTTCCGATTCTCTGCCATGAGCGCGCCGGCCATTAGCCTAGGTACCACCCTGATGCTTCGATTGTGGCAAGCATGCGCTCGGCTGGTCGTCTGCGTGAGCGAAGCGCGATGGACTGTCGTCGGCCGGATCCCGGGCGATCGTCGCCGCGCTCGTCGGCTTGCCCGCCTGTGCGCGGCGATTATCGTCGCGGGACTGCTATACCTGCCGGCCGACGTGCGCCTTGCCGGTGAGTGCGGCGTCCTGTGGGCGCAGGCGCCACGAGGAACGGACGATACGACCTTAGCGCCTTTCAATCCCGTTCCTTCAGCGTCGTCTCCCGCTGCATCGACCCCGGCCGCATCGTCGAATGCCGATTCGCAGCCACCTCTGCGATTCCGCCGCGTGTACGTCCCCAGCGACCGGCAGGAAGATGCGGCACGCGGCTATTTGCCCATGAAGTTGGAGGACTTCGAGCGCCTCGTCGAAGCGCTCGGGCGGCCGACGGTCGAATCGATACCGCCAGCGGGCGTGCAGCGCGCCGAGTACCGCGCCCGACTCGAAGGCAACCAGCTTGTGGCAGGCAAGGCAGTGCTCGACGTTTCGCATCAGGCCGACGACGTGGCCGTGCTGTCGCTCGACGCGATGCGTGTGGCGATCGGCGAACCCTGGTGGGACGAATCCCCCCGGCGCCGCGCCACCGCCGCGTTACGGGCCGACGGAAAGCTCGTGCTGCTGGTAGACAAGTCGTCGCGGCTTGAGTTTCCCTGGTCGCTGCGAGGAAAGGCCGAGGTGAGTGGGGAAGTGTCGTTTGCGTTTGGGCTTCCCCCCTGCCCGTCGACGCGGCTGATCCTCGACTTGCCGCCGGGCATGATTCCGCAGGTCGACCACGGCATCGTGCGTCGGGCCGCGGACGGAGTCAGCGACGGAGAGGGAGAGGGAGACGGCGCAGAAGCTGACGAAGAATCGGAGCGGCAGCGAGGCGACGGCCAGTCGGCCGGCGGCGAAGCAACCGACAAGGCAGATGGCGACTCCCCGATCGACGACGACGGTTCCGCGCCCGGTTCCCTGCACCGCTGGCACATCGACCTGGGAGGCAACTCGCGCTTCTCGCTGCGCGTGCTGCCCGAAAGCGCCCAAAGTGCAGCCGGGCCGCAAGTGCTGCTTCGGCAGCACCTGGTCTACCAATTCGCCCCCAGCGGGGTGCAACTGATCGGCGATCTTTACCTCGACGTGCGGCGGCAGCCGCTGCGGCAGGTCGTGCTCCGGGTCGATCCCCGCCTCCACATCACGGCGGCCCGCATGGGCGATGCCGACGTTCCGTTCATCGTGCAGAGTGAGAGCGAGGTGCAGCGCGACGAAGAGGGGTCGCACGCGGTGGTCGTACTCGACTTGCCGACGCCGATCACCGAAGACGAGCGAATGCTGCGCGTCGAAGCGCTGTGTGCCTTTACGCCAGGCCAACGCTGGACGCTCCCCACGCTGGTTCCTCGCAACGTCACGTGGCAGGAAGCGACAGCCGTGCTCTCGCTGCCGCAACCGCTGGTGCTGCGCGAGCTCGTGCCGCACGAGTGCCGTCAATCGAAGTTGGCTCCGCTGCCGGCGCCGGGCTCGGGTGAATCGATCGAGCTGCAATACTTCTCGCCGCAGGCGAGCGCCGAGGTGATCGTTTCGCGCCCGACGGCGCGGCTTTCGGCCACCAGCGGCACGTCGCTGGTGGTGTCGGCGGCCGCCGTAACAGCCAATGTGCTCGTGGATATGGTGGCATCGGAAGGAGAGTTGTTTACGCTCGATGGTTGGGTGCCCTCCCCCTGGATCGTCGACGGCGTCACGGCGCAGCCCGACACGTCGATCGACGATTGGAACGTCGAACCGCTGGATGCCGACCGCCAGATGCTCCACGTTCGTCTTAAGCAGCCAGTATCACCGGGGCATCTGCTGCGGTTGGAAGTTCGGGCGCACCGCAGTCCGCCGCCGGCGGAGTCGCCCGCCGGTATGGTGTTCTTACGGCCCTTGGAACTCGCGGGTGTTTCGCAGTCGCGGCGGCTGGTTTCGCTCGAAGCCGACGCCTCGTATCAGTTCGAGTGGTCGGGGGACAGGGAGCTGACGCGGATCGACGTCACCAGCCTGCCCGAAGCGGAGCGCCGTCTGTTGCAAACGGGTCCCGCCGCACTTCTCTTTTTTGACGATTCTGCGGCCGACGGTTTGCAACTCGTGTTGCGTAGCGAGCCTCCCCGTTACGTCGCGCAGATCGCCACCGAGGCAACGGCCACGACGAGCGTGCTCTCGTACCAGTGCGCCATCACTTGCCAGCCCACCAGCACGCCGGTGAGCCGGCTGGTGGTCCATTTTTCGCGCAGCCCCGGGGAATCGGTGCGCTGGACACTGGCGGGCGAGTCGACGGACGGCCTCGCGGCGCAGCGTCTTCCGGCGATCGAGGGTCGGGGCGCATCGGGCGATGCCGGCGAAACGTGGGAGATTGTGCTGCGGCGTCCGCGCAATGTGTCGTTCGAGCTGCGGGCACAGTGGACGAGCCGCATGGAGTCGCCGCAGGTCGTTCCGCTGGTCTCGTTGCCCGAGGCCGCGTCGCAGGAAGGTACGCTGTCCGTTTCGATCAACGACGACACGCCGTTGGTGCTCGACAATAGCGGCCTTTCGCCGATTCTCATCGAGCCCGCGCCGCCTGATCGCTTTCGCACGATCCGCGCCGCATACCGTTATGTGCCGTCGCAGTATGCTTCGCTCACGATTAGGCGTTCCGTCGATTCCACACCGTTGCCGACGGCGTGGGCGTGGATCTGCGAGCTCGACTCGCGATTCGTCGGCGACGTCGCCGCTCATACGGCAGTGTACCGAATCGAGAATTCGGGCCGCCAGCGCCTGGCGTTTCGTCTGCCACCCAGCGCCGAACTCGATCAGGTGCTGCTCGACGGCAAAGAGACGACGTTCACCCGGTCGGCAGAGAGGCGAGGCGCGTTTACGGTGGCACTGCCGCCGGGAGCGCGATTTCTCACGGTCGAGCTCCGCTACCACGACGCTTCGTACAATGTGTGGATTGCCGGCAGCGTGACAGCGTCGCTTCCCACGGTCGATGTGCCGGTGCTTGCGCACGCGTGGACCGCGTGGCTGCCCGAAGGGCTGGCCCCTTGGAATCAAAACCGCGAGCCGCATACCTGGGGCCGCCGCCTATTCGGTTCCTTGTGGCGCGAAGCGCCGGCACTGCCGGCGCAACCGCTGAGCCCGGCGTACTGGCGTGAAGTGACGCACGGGAGCTCGCACGACGAGCCGCTCTCGCGAGCGCTGCGTGCCGTCGAAACCATGGGGAATCTCGCTGCGTCGCTGCCCGGCGCACAGGCCAGCGCACAGGCCGGCGAGACGGCCACGTGGCAGCAGCTTGTCGCGCAGTATGTGCTCCTCCAGCACAGGAGTGCGGACGACGCGACGCTCCCGCCGCTCTTGGTCGACGCCGACGCCTTGAGCCGCATGGGCATCGGGCCGCAGACGCCGCTCCCGGTGGTCGAAGGCGCGACGGACCAGGAGCGCGGCATGAACCTGCTCGAGCAGGGCAATCTCGTGCTGATGGTGCAGCCGCATTCGGTGATGCTGACCAGCGTTGCAAGGGCCCAGATTGGCAGGTTGCGCCTGGAAGCGACAGAGTATCCATCGCTGTTTCTGGCTGTGGCAGATGCGTCGGCCTCCGCACACGCAGCAGATGCTGACTTGAGACTGGTTTCCGCACAGCGGGTCGATGAGTCCGATCCATCGCACTACCTGCCAGCGGCCGCGTGGGTGGTGCACGCTTCGCTGCCGCAATCACCATGGACCGTCGTCCCCGAGCGCCCGTACGCGAGCCTGGCCGACCGCGGCTACACCGCGGTTCGACGCGATCTCGGTGCTTCGTTCGACGATGACGGCGCGACAACCGTCTCGACGACGAATGCCATCGCCGACAACGGCGAAACCGCAAGCGCGCAATCGGCTCGGCTCGACGTCTACCGCCCCACCGTGCTGCGATCATTTGGGTGGGCGCTGGTAGTCGCGTCGGCAGGCGCCGTGTGGTGGTTGGGCCGACGACGACCCCTGCTCGCCCTGCCCCTGATTGTCGTGGCGGGCGTCGCGCTGATGTTGGTCCCCGATTCCGTAGTGACCGTTGCTCGCGGCGTGTTCTGGGGCATGACGCTGGGCCTCGCGCTTGCCGCGCTTCGGCCTCTCGCCGAGAAAAAGCGGCAATCCGAAGGCGACGAGACGACCGGCAGCCGCCCGGCCACGCCGACCACCTCGACGATGTCGGCCAACGTCCTCGCGTGGTGCATCTTGGGAGGCTGGGGAGCGGCATGCCTCGGTAGTGCGACAGCGCATCGCGCGGCCGCGGCCGACGAGCCGACCATCCCCATCTACCGCGTGATCATTCCCATCGACGAGGACCGCAACCCCACCGGCGGTTACGTCTACCTGCCGCGGCCGTTCTACAACGCGCTGCATCAACGGGCTGCGGCCGACGTGCCGGCTCCCAAGGGATGGCTCGTGCAAGGCGCCACCTACCGCTGCACGCTGGGCCGCACCGCACTGGCCCAGCAGCTCGACGTAACCGAGCTGACGGCCACTTACGATCTGGAAGTGTTCCAAGACGCAGCTCGCGTGCTCGTTCCCTTGCGGCGGGAGGGGATCCACCTGGTCGCCGACGGCGCCCGACTCGACGGCCAGCCGGTAGAAGTGGACTGGGACGCCGAAGGCGGGCATTTGATTGTCGAAGTCGATCGCGTTGGTGCCCATCGCCTCGAGCTGGACTTGCAGCCGACGGCAACCGCCGTTGACGGCGAGTTGGGTTTTGATCTAACGGTACCGCGGCTGGCACGATCCCGCCTTTTTTTGAAAGTCCCGGCCGACGTGGCGGACGTCGGCTTTCCGTCGGCGCTGGGCGCCACGACGGTCGACCGGCAAACCGGCCTCTTGGTGACCGACCTCGGTCCCACCGATCGGCTGGCGCTGCGTTGGCCGGTTCTCGACCGCGCGTCACCGAGCGCCGATTTGGGCGTCGACGAGCTGATTTGGCTCAAGGTGCGTCCGGGCGCGACTGCGATCGACGCTCACTTCCGTTTCAGCGTACCGGACGGGGAAATCCAATCGGTCGAGTTGCTGGCCGACCCACGGCTTCGCTTGGTACGGCCGCAAAGCGACGAGCGCGCGCTGATCCGGCAATCGCGACGCGGTAGCGTTAATTCGTTCGAGTTCGTCTTCGCGCAGCCGCAACCGCGCGAAGTGACCCTCGACGCTTCGTTCCTGGTCACAGGAAGCAGCGGCGTGGCGAATCTGGTGCTGCCGCGGCTTGAAGCTGTGGCCGCGCACACGGCGCGCCGCTGGCTGGCGGTTTCGGTTGCACCGTCGTTGGCCTTCGCGGTTTCCGAAGATCCCCTGCTGAAGGAGCTGGCGGGCGGAGAGTTCGCCCGACTTTGGCCCACCGACGACGGCGAACCGCAACTGGCGTATCGCCTTCCTTCCGGCGACGTGTCTTGGACCCTGTCGACGCGACCGGTCGAACGTCGCACCACGGCCGCCGAGCAGCTCGAATTCGGATTGGCTCGCGAGAAGGCGACGATCGCCTATACGGCGAGTCTGACGACGACCGGCACGCCCTGCTTCCGCCACCATTTGCACGTGCCGGCGGCACTGCACGTCGATCGCTTGTCGCTCGTTCAGGCTGGCGTCGAACGCACGCCGCGTTGGTCGCGCGTGAGCGACGATACCGTGGTAGTCATGTTCCCGGAAAACCTCAGCGGTGACTACCGCCTGACGCTCAACGCAGCGATGCCGTTGCCGGCAGAGGGAGCCATCACGGTTCCACACATTGGCGTCGCCGAGGCGACTGCGCTTTCCAGCCAGGTGCGAGTGTATCGCGATAGCGGCATTCTTGCGCAACTCGAGCAGGCCCCAGGTTGGACCGAGAAGGCCGACGCTCCGCTCGGGCGGTACCGCGAACCTCTTGGCCGACTCGTGGCCTCTCTCCTGCGGGGACAAGAAAGCGGCGATGCACCGGAGGGCGTGACCTCGGACGATGCGGCGCCACGCAGCTCGGCAAAGGACACTGCGGCGCCAGACACCGTGGCGCCAGAAACCGTGGCGCCACTCAGTGTTTCGGCCGAGGGTGACGGAAGTATCATCATCCGCGTGGCGCCCAACAA
>CAYQAJ010000075.1:0-19070 GCA_964415245.1 uncultured Pirellulaceae bacterium
ACCGGGAGCCCGAGTTCTCGATGACGGGCGGCCCCATATATGACGGCTACGACGAACCCGATCCTGCGGACCGAACTAATTTGATACCTGATGTACCATTCGACCAAGACGGGGCTCGTCCATTGGGCAGTGATCCCACCTTGTTGGAGACCGGTACGACGCCTAACTACAAGTCGGCGTTCCTGCAGCGATTGGCCAATCCGCTCGAGCCGTTCGATCCGCTGGCCAATCCGTACATCACGGTCGACTGGACGAGCATCGACCTGACCGTGTTCAACGGCGAGGACAAGAAGCCGGCCACGTTCCCGGCGGCACTGGAGCCGTGGGATCCCAGCGATCCGATGTACGATCCCACCGATCCGACGGACGGTAACGAAAAGCACTTCGCAACTCGGGAAAAAGGCGTCAGCCGGCGGACACCCGATTTTCCGCCCTATCCCCCGATGGATCCGCCTGATGATCGGCTTTGGATCAATGCCACGACGCCTCCGGTTCGAACCGGCACCAATCCCACGGCTCCTCCCGAACTTTTCTTCCCGTTCAACCTGGTACACACGCTGGGGTATCTGAACCTGACGATGGGCGTGCCGTTGGCGGCTCCGCCCGCTTACGTGGGCGATCCTTCGCAGCCTTTCCCTTGGCTCACCTGGAACAATCGCCCCTACAACACGCCGTTGGAGCTGATGCTGGTTCCCGCCAGCTCGCAGGCGCGGCTGTTGCACGAGTTCACGCTCCAGTCGCCCGAGGATCCCTACGACGTAAACGGGGGCGACCCGCTGAACTACCGCGCGCCGTTCGGGCACCTGTTGAACTTTTTCCAGACCAACACGCCCGGCGGGCCGGATCAGGCCCCCCACTTCTACCGCATGCTCGACTTCGTCGAGACGCCGTCGCCGTTCGTGGGCACCGAAACCTGGTACAGCCCCGCGCCATTCGCCGGAGCGCCTTTGAACGCCGGCGCCGATGGATTCCGCCCGCCTTTCAACCGGCTGTCGCGGTTCCGCGATCCGGGCCGCGTGAACATCAACACCATATTTGACCCGGTTGTGTGGGAGGGGATCACCAAGGGATTCCCCGAGATGGACCCCAGCTTTAACCCGACGACGTGGAGCAAGCTCCAACGCAGCCGTCAGGGTTACGGCATCGGACCTGGTCTCGATCCGCAGTTTCCGTCGCAATTCGCCGCGCCCTTCCGCTCGGCGGCCAGCGCCGATCTGGCGCCGATCGCCTCGATGCGGCGGGAAGGCGTCGATGCCACGCTGCTGCGGCGCGATCCCGACATCCCGTCCGATCCGCTGTTTGATTTCGCGTCGGCACAGCCTTTCGACAACTCGCAGAGAAACCCCGCCTTCCGCTATGCCGGCCTCACGCGGCTGGGCAACCTGGTCACCACGCACTCCAACGTGTACGCGGTGTGGATTACCATCGGCTACTTCGAGGTCGAGGATAACAGCCCGGGCCCGGGCCTTCCCGCGGTCTTCGACGCCGGACATCCCGACGGCCTGCGGCTGGGGCAAGAGCTGGGTCTCGACTCGGGTCAGGTGCAGCGCCATCGGGCGTTCTTTATCATCGACCGATCGATTCCCGTCGCCTACGAACCGGGTCAGAACCACAACGTCGATCAGACGATTCTGCTGCGCCGCTTCATCGAGTAACTTTGGACAGGGCTTTGGCACTCGTTGTTTTTCGTGATCGATCTTTTCCCCGCAGGGGATACACGACAAAGCTCAGGGTCGCGACCGAAGGGAGCGCACCCTGGGTACGATGCGTCAATGTACGGGCCCGACCCTGAACGGGTCGTACAGGTGCCCAGGACATCGCCATGAGCGCCCAACCGATCCTCCGCAAATTGCCGGTTAACCCGTCTCTTTACAACCGCCGCCACATTCTCCGTCTCGGCGCGGCGGCCGCGGCCGTCGGCCTGATCGACCCCGTGTTGCGCCTCGCCGCGCGGGCCGATGATGGCACCGAACGCAAGACCGAGTTCCTGATCGCCTGCATGACGCTGCCCTACAGCGCTCATCCGCTGGGGCGCGCGCTCGAAGGGATCAAGGCCGCCGGTTACCGCTACGTGGCCTGGGGCACCACGCATCAAGAGGAGGGCCAGCGGGTGCCGGTCATGCCCGAGGATGCCCCTCCCGAAAAGGCCCGCGACCTGGCCGCCCGCTGCCGCGACATGGGCCTGGAACCGGTAATGATGTTCTCGATCGTGTATCCCGAGGCCGACGGCGCGCAGGAAGTCCTCTTAAACCGCGTTCGGCAGGCTTCCGCCGCTGGCATGCCGCAGGTGCTCACGTTCGGGCACACCAAAGGCGGCAATCGCGAGCTGTGGCTCAAGCGGTTCAAGGAGCTGGGCCCCTTGGCTCGCGACCACAACGTGACCATCGTGGTCAAGCAGCACGGCGGCGAAACGGGCACGGGTGAGGCGTGCGCGGAGATCGTTCGCGAGGTCGATGACCCCGGCATCATGGTGAACTACGACGCGGGCAACGTGATGGACTACCTCGACGTCGACCCCATTCCCGACATCGAGAAGTGCGCCGACGTGGTCCGCAGCTTCTGCATCAAGGACCACCGCAACTGGCCCCGCGACGAAGATTGCGGCCCCGGCCTGGGCGAGATCGACCACTATCGCCTGTTGCACCCGGTGGCGTTCACGGGTCTGAAGATGCCGCTGTGCTGCGAAAACATCTTCGCCCCGCTGGTACCGCGCCCCGCCGAACCCGCCGGCATCGACACCCTCGCCCGCCGCGCCCGCGAGTTTCTGGAAACGGTGATCGCGGGGCTGCACGCCTGATGTTGCCTCTCGCTCCGCGAGAGGGCATGGCGAGAGCTTCGCGCCTTTTCTCATCCAACGCTCGACTTTCCCCGGTTCGTTGATGGGGATAAACTTGTGTAGAGGCACCGAGCCCAACAAACCGGGAGGTGGCGGTTGAACCGATCCGAATGGCAGCAACTGTCTGCCGAACGAATCGACGACGCACGTACGCTCCTGGTGGGAGCGAAGTGGTCCGGCGCCTACTACCTGGCAGGGTATTCGCTCGAATGTGCGCTCAAGTCCTGCGTTCTGGCGTACATCGAGCGGACGGGAATCATATTCGAAGACAAGAAGTACGCGGAGAGATGCTGGACGCATAACATCGAAGATTTGCTAGGACTCGCCGGACTGGCCGTCGAACGGGAAAGAATGGCGGGCGCAAACTTCACGTTCGGTCAGAATTGGACCGTTGCAAAGGACTGGAGCGAACAGAACCGCTACCGCATGTCAACACAGTTGAAGGCGGAAGAGTTGTTCGACGCACTGACCGACCATACCAATGGAGTACTGCCATGGGTCAGGAATTACTGGTAAACGAGCACATCGAAGCGGGCGCCGATTTCGTTCGCAGCTTTAACGACTACGTTCCCGTTAGCGTCGCGTTCTGGCTTAACCCAGCCGATGCGGAGATTTGGTATCTGTACGTCGCGTCGGACCACATTGATGACCGCAATACCCGCGATGCCTACGGCGAGGTACTGCGGCGCCTGAGCCACGGCCAGGTTCCATGGCTCAGCGCGTTTCAAGTCAAGCTTGTAAACTCGTCGGATCGAGTCGCGCGCGACGCCATCCGGATACGAGATCGCTACCCCACGCCCGTCCCCACGCGGTATCAGGGATCGTCGCTCGGCGGCTTGGCCATCGACGGCGCATACATCTACCCGCCGCTGGTCGCGCAGAAGACTTCGCCGTAACTCGATAGCGCGGTCAGCAGGTGGCGCGGCTCCATCATTGACCGGGCAGATCGCGCTCGGCGAGAACGTGCCATGTTCATGGACCGTCAGCTTCGCGAGTCCGCCAGAAGTCGGGCGCGAGTATTGGTGCCTGGGCTATTCGTGGGCGTTGCCGGGGTATTGTTGTACTTCGCACTGGTGGCGCTGATTCGCGAATCTTTCGTGTCGCTCGTCGCTAGTCGAGTAGGCGAAAGAATTGCCGAGTACGCAGTGATCAGTCTCGCGCTGCCCGCGTTCGCCGTGTTCCTACTGCCCGCGATGATCGCCGAGCGATACGCACGCCGATACCGGCAGCACTGCCCGAGTTGCAGTGCAGACCTTGAGGGCAGCATTACGGGAATCATCGCCACGCGATGCTGCCCCCATTGCGCGACTCAAATCGTCGAGGGGGGCCGCGTCCGATCGTGGGCGGCGTTCGCGCGATACCAGGATTGCCGATTTCGTGCCGGCCTCAAACTGTGGCTCTGGTCATGGCCTATCGTCGCGGCCCTACTCTTGGTATGGGCGTACTTCGGCCGGTCGCAACTCCAGGAGTCTTGGCCTTCGTTGTTCCTGGCGCCGGTCTTGGGAGCGTCATTGGCCGGCTGGGCGTGGCTTCGCACGTTCGATTGGCGATTCTTTCCGCAGCTCGCGGTGTCGGTCGCGCTCATTCTGATTACCGCCGCGATGCTATGGCGGGCCGCTTAGTCGAACGCGAATGGCGATTGCTTGCCGCGGTTCGCTTGCGCCGCTATGCTGCATGGGCGACCCGTTCAGGCGGGACCCCGAACCGCAAAACCCAAGACTTTGGCCGTTTCTGCTGAGGCCTGCGCACTCGCTAAGAAACATACGATCGGTTGATGCTCGGGCGCTCGATTCGCCGAGCGGCGCGGTGAAATGCCCTTCAAGATCACCATCACTCAGGACGCCGAGAGGCAATTCCGTTCATTGACGTTGCGCCAACAGCGGATCTTGGAAGCGGCCATCTTGTCCCGGCTTGAGCACCAGCCGACCACACCGACGAGAGCCATCAAGCGGCTGCGCGCCAATCCTCTGGCGGAGTTTGAACTGCGCGCGGGTGACTTGCGCGCGCTGTATAATGTTGAGGGCGACGAGGTGGTCGTGGTGCTCGTAGGGCGAAAAGCAGCAAACAAACTGATTGTGGAAGGAGAAGAGTTTCATGGCCATCAAGACCATCCCCTTAAGCCGCCTGGAGACGGAACTGGAAAGGACTCTGAATGAGTGCGCCGAATCCGGCCAGACCGTGGTCGTGGAGTTGCCCGATCAGCGCCTCCTGGCGATTCAGTCGCTAGACCCAGGCGAGGACGATTCCCTGATCGACGAGCTGCTGGCTTCCAACCCGCGGTTTCGAGCACTGCTGGAAAACTCGAAGAAAAGTCCGCGCAAGCCATTTCCTCCCGGTAATGGCGACTAACCGACGGAGCAATCTTCAGGTAGCGGGTTCGCAAGAAACAACCAAGGCCGGGCGGCACCGTCGTGCGCCCGGCCCGGCAGTCGGCGAAACCACGTCGATCACTTACTACCGCCGACGCCCGGGGTTGCTCTCCGCGGGTCGCCGGCCTTACCGTTGCCTTGCCCGCGCCAGCCGTTGTGCGCGAGTCGCAAGGCCGAGCTGACAATCAACTCTTCACCTCGACGTGTTTCGCCTTGGCCTCTTCGGTCTTGGTCAGGGTGATCTTCAGCACGCCTTCGTGGAAGCTGGCCTCGACCTTCTCGGGATCGACGCTGGCCGGAACCGGCAGCACGCGCCGGAACGAACCATACCGGCGCTCAACCCGATGGAAGGTCTTGCCCTTCTCCTCCTTCTGTTCCTTCTTCTCGCCGCTGATCCAGAGCTGACCGCTGTGCACCTCGACGTTGATCTCCTCGGGTTTCATCCCGGGAAGCTCAGCACTCACCTCTACCGAGGTGTCGGTCTCCGCCACGTCGAGCTCAGGCGTAAAAAGCCTTCCTCCGACGGGCCACCACTCTTCCAGCGGTGACAGCATCCGTTCCCAAATCGGCGAGAACTCCCACGTTGGCATGCCGAGCAGCCTTGACTGCCGCTCCTTCTGTGGTGTCAGTTTGCCGATCATGGCACACCTCCTTCTCTCATCTGCGGCACGGACGGCGCCGAACCCACCGGCAGACGTCCCGTGCCTGCCTCATGAATTTTCACGCTTCTCTCTACTGTTACTACGCCGGAACTGCGGCTATGGTTTGGAGGCGCAAGTGGTTGGTGGGACGTTGGTTACGGACGAACAGGGACGGGCACGGACCGCGTGCGGGCCGCGTGCTTCATGACAAACGCAGCTCTACCACCAGCGGCAGGTGGTCCGACGCCACGTGGGTCAGCGTGGTGTTGGGCACTTCGACTCGTTCGACCTCGAGGTCGTGGCTGATGAACACGTGGTCAATGCGGCGCATCGGTCGACGGCCGTACCACGTGGCGCGAGGGCGGTGGCCGTTCATGCTCACTTGCGCGTCGCGCAGTTTGGCGGCCGCGCGGCCATATACGCGCGAGCGTGGGGTCGAGTTGAAATCGCCGCACAGCACCATGGGCGTTTTGCACTGCGGGTGGTCGAGCCACTGGGGGCCCAACAGTTCCTCGACTTGCGCCAGTGCCGCCCCGGGGGCCACGTCCAAGTGAGTATTGACCAACTGCACGGGCAGGCCATCAAAGTCGAGCTCGACCCACAGCGCGCCCCGCGGCTTAAGACGAATCCGACGATTGCCTTCCGCCAACACTGCCGCCCGCACGAGCTTCATGGGCACGCGGCTGAGGATGGCGTCGCCCTGGAGCTCTTCCGCCAGCCGCCACGTGGGGTGGAAGTGGAAGTCCATGTCGAGCGCACGAGCCACGACCTGTGCCTGGTCGAGGTCGCCCGTGCGGCGGCGGCCCACATCCAGCTCTTGCAGCGCGACCACGTCGGGCTCGCACTGCGCAATGACGCGAGCGATGCGGGCCGGCGACAGTTTGCCGTCGAGCCCGATGCAATAGTGTACGTTATAGGTAACCAGGCGCAAGGCGCGCGGATGCCGACGCGGCACGGCCCAGGGAGCCGCCTCCGGCAGCCACTGCCGCCCCAGTCGGTCGAGTGCCGCCTCGCGCAGGTCGAGCGCTCGCAGGTAGGAACGGCCGTGATGGGGGAGTCGCGCGTCGACCGGCAACAGCGCGAAGCCGTGCGTTTCGTCGGGGCCGGTACCCGCGTGCGCGCCGCTCTCCCAGGCGAAGGAAACCGGCTTGGCGCCGTGCCGCCAACCGCACAGCACCAAGTGGCCCGCATCCGGGTGGTGGCAGAGCGCGACCAGATCGCGAGCCGCCTCGTCGAGAAAGGGATGGTCGGCGCCAAGCACTTGCTCGGCTGCCCGCGGCAGTTCGAAGGTGCCGTCCGAGGTGATGGCCGAGATCGTCCCGTCGTCGGCGGCGACGAGCGCCATTGGCACATGGGCCTGTTCCACGAGGTCCTTGGCGATGGCGCGGCGGGTCTCAGCAGCGGGCGGCGAGGGCAGGTACACGTGCGCCACGGGTCCCATTGCGGCGACGGAGAGATTCGCAGCGGCTGTGTCCGCGTCGGCCGAGGGTCTGGGCGAGAACAGCCGCGCCAGCCATCCGCCGCCGAGCCAGGCGGACCGATGCAGCGTCGATGACGGTGAGGCGGCGCGCCTCCGAACGTCGGTCTCTCCGGTTTGCTTTGGCCTCGCACCGTCGGCAATCGGTACTACGCTTTCCACCGCGTCGCGCACTGCCTCGTCGATGTTGCGACCGGCCAGCTTGGGATACGGTATCGTCTCCTCCTGGCCGTGATCCGAGTAGACCCACACGTCGTAGTCGCGCCGCACCGATCGCCGCGCGGAGCGCCAAATGCGCCAAATGGCGTGGTCAATGCCCTTAAGGGTCCAATGGGCAAACGCCGACGAGGGACCGCGGCGATGGGCCTGCTCGTCGTAACCCAGCAGATTCAGTTGGATGATGGGCAGCCCTCGCGCCACGTCCATCGAGGCGCCAATCACTACCAGCTCGCGCAGCACAATGCTCACGGCCACGCGCCCCGGCACCATGAGCAGCTCCTTGCCCAGTTCTCGGCCGCCGAATACGCCGCGAGCGCAGTCGACCAGGGCCATGAAGAACTCGACGATCATCAGCACCGCGACGCGGAGCAGGCTCCAGCCGTATCCGGCAAACAAGGCGGCCAGCTTCAGCGGATTCATCGCCGCGAGCAGGCCACCCCAGCCGATCGTCGAGGCACAGAAATGGGCCTCCGCAGCGCCGCCCGAGTACACGTTGCAATACGCGCTTCCCTCTTCCAGCAGCGCGACCCGACCCGAGCTCACGCGCTCTTCGACTTGTTGCGCCGGTTCGGGGTAGTACATCCGCATGATCTTGCCGCTGGCGTGGTCGCGGAAGCAGAACGCGGGCACGGCAGTCTTCTCGCCGTAAAACAGCTCGGCCTGGAAAGCCGGCGTGCTCGACGGGAGTCCCGAGTAGAGCGAGTGCAGCCGGTGTCGCTCCTGGCGGATCAGGCGGCTTAAGAACGGGGTCCGGCCGGCGCGGATGGCGTGTTCGAGCTGCGAGCGGGACAGGCCGTCGATCTGCACCAGGATCAGGCCGGGCTGAGCCGCCGTCCCCTTCGAGCGCGGCAACCCCAACAGCCAGACGGCCCATTCGCTGCGGCTCAGCGAGCGGCGCAGGGCGGCCAGACGTGCATTCCAGCGAGTAATCATAGTTCTTCCAGGTCGGATGCGCCAAAGCCGAGCACGGCGCGCTCCAGTGCCGTACCCACGTTGCTCCAGATGCGCAGCTCCTCCCGCACCCGCCGCACCGCCGCCGACCAGACGCTCTCGTCGACGATGCGTGCGTCGCGCGACTGGCTGGCCAGGGATTCGTACAGCGCCAGCATGCGGGCGGCGCAACGGGGCATCGAAAACGAGTCGGCCGTGCGCCGCGCCCCCTCGCTCAGCTTTTGGCGGACATCGGGCGGCTGCGAGGCGACCCAAGCGAGGGCGGCCGCAAAGGAGGCTTCGTCCTGGTCGTCGAGCATGCGGCCGTTTTCGCCATCGCGCATCACGTCGCTCACCCCCGGCGCGCGGATCGCCACGACCGGCACTCCGGCCGCCATGGCCTCGGTGAGGACCATCCCCTGCGTCTCGCTCAGGGAGGCGAAGGCGAATACGTCCATGGCGTGGTAGGCGGCGCGCAGCTTCTCGCGCCCCAGCAGGCCGGCATGTGTGAGTCGGTCGCGCAGGCCGGCGCGATCCAGGTATGAGTGAATCGCCTGCTCCTGCTTACCCTTGCCCGCGAGCAGAAACCGTGCCTGGGGATGATTGCGCAGGAAGGCCGCTACCGCGCGGACGAGAAAATCAAGATTCTTTTCCGGTGCGAGCCGGCCGACGTGACCCACCACGAATGAATCGGGCGCAATGCCCCACTCGCTCCGCGCGGCGTGGCGGTCGCCCTGCGCCAACCACTCGAAGTCGACGCCCGTGGGGATCACCTCGATCGGCACGGTCACTTCGTACTGGCGCAGGAAGTCGGCGATCGACTTGCTGGGAGCGATCACCGTGTCGCACAGGTTACAGTACCCCGTCGCCACGTCGACGATCAACCGCTTCCATACCTCCCAGTCGCCGGCGACGTAGTGCGTGTACTTGTGGTATTGGGTGTGGTGCGTGAACACGACGGGCAGGTCGTACAGCGCCGCGGCGCGCAGCGCGCTGTGGCCCAGCAGGAAGGGATGGTGCGAGTGCACCACGTTCGGCTGGAACTGCTCGATGGTTCGATGCGTCGCCGCGGGAATCGGCAGCGGCCACGAGAAGTCGCTGTCGCGAAACTGTTCGATCGCCGGCACACGCAACACATTCGACTCGTCGTCGGGCGTGCCGTCGAACGTCGGCGCCACGACCAGCACCCGGTGTCCCTGACGCCGAAACTCGTCGGCGAAGCCGGCCACGCTGCGAGCGACGCCCCCCACGTGTGGAGCGTACGTGTTGGTGAACATGAGGACGTTCATAGGCGGCGCTCGCGGCTCGTCGTGCAGCCTTCACGGGTCATGGGGAATTGGTAATGGGACAACTCGACATGGTTGCCCGTGCTATGAGGTGCGGCGGGTCATCTTGCCGGATACTGTTACTTGGGAACTACCTGTTGTTGGCACGGCGATTGCACTCGCTCTGCGGTGTCCTCGGCCGACACGGCGCGCCGCTTTGGGTCCGGCGGGTCAGCGGGATCCGTGGTGCCGCGAGGCGGCAGCCCACCCAGGCTCGCGAGGATCACCGATAGCGTCGGCTGGTTTGCCACCCCGCGGGGGGTGGTTTATTTTACGCGTCCGTGCTTCGTACGGCTGGTCTGGCAGGCTCCTTGCATTGTACGAGCGATATCGCACGCAGGTGCGCTATGCTGCGCTATGACGTAACCACCAACGACTGGGTCATTTTCGCGCCCAGCCGCGCGCTGCGGCCGCACCAGTTCCAACGGGGTAGCGAAAAGCGTGCCGAGGTTCCATCGGGGACGGAGCGACCCTGCCCATTTTGTCCCGGCAACGAGCAGATGACGCCCCCCGAGATCACCGCCGTCCGCGAGGGGACGGCGCCCAACACGCCGGGCTGGAAGGTGCGTGTTACGCCCAACAAGTTTCCGGCCCTGCGGATCGAGGAGGCTAACGGCCGGACGGAGGAAGGGCGGCTGTTTCGCGCCATGGGGGGCTGCGGAGCCCACGAGGTGATCATTGAAACGCCCGACCACAATCTGCCTCCCGCGCTGCAGTCGCCCGAGCACCTGGCCCTCGTGCTGCGCGTGCTGCAGGATCGCTACAACGACCTGACGCGCGACGCGCGGTTCCAGACGATCGTGATCTTCAAGAACTACGGCGTCGAGGCGGGCACGTCGCTGGTCCATCCCCACTGGCAGTTGATCGCCACGCCCGTCGTGCCCTCGACGTTGCGTCGCAAGCACGCCATCGCCACGCAGTATTTCGACCAGACGGGCCAGTGCCTGTACTGCGCGCTGCTCGAGGCAGAGCTGACTGCCCGGCAGCGCGTGCTGGTCGAGACCGAGCACTTCGTGGCAATTCTCCCGTATGCTTCGCACACGCCGTTCGAAACGTGGGTGCTTCCCAAGCGCCATCAGTCGTCGTTCCGCTGGGTCGACCCGTCGTTGCTCCGGCCGCTGGCCGACGTGCTCAAGACGGTGCTGGGCAAGCTGCGCGTCGGGCTGGGCGACCCGGCCTTTAATCTGACGGTCAATACCGTGTCGAGGGGGGACGAGGGCGAGAGCTTTTTCCTCTGGCACCTGCAAATCGTGCCGCGTCTAACAACGCCGGCAGGCTTCGAGCTGGGGAGCGGCATGGCCATCAATACGATGCTGCCGGAGGACGCGGCGGGGTTCCTGCGCGACGTAAAGGAATGAGCGCCTGGGCCCCGCTTGACGGGGGCATTTGTCCATGCGCTCTTAATGGCTAGGGGCAAGGAACCGACGCACTGCACAAACCGCACCAAGGAGAAGCGTCATGAAAACCATCGCTTTCCTGTCGGAGAAAAAGGTGCCCTTTCGGCTGGTGCCGCACGCCGAAGTGTACGACGCCCAGCGCCTGGCCCAGACGCTGCACGTATCGGGCCGCGAAGTGGCCAAGACGGTGTTGTTGCGGTCGGCGGCGAGCCACGTCTACGTGGTGGCGGTGCTTCCGGCCACGCGGCACGTCGATCTGACCAAAGCGGGTCGGGCGCTGGGAAGCGGAAAGTTCGAGCTGGCCAACGAGCAAGAGATCGCCCAGCACTGCCCCGACTGCGAAACGGGCGTGCTGCCCCCGTTCGGATCGCAGTACGGCATGCGAACGCTGATGGACGAGAGCCTGTTGGGCCGCGACGAGATCATGTTTGAGGCCAACACCCACCGCGAAGCGATCCGCATGAAGGTGGCCGACTATCGCGGCGTCGAACAGCCGCTCACGGCGGCGTTTGCCAGCGAATCGTAGTGCTTTCTGCAACGACCTTGGCACGACATGCCCGCCAAGCCGCGTCCTACTTCCGAGGCGTCGGCCGGTTCTTCCGGCGATTCGCCGCAGCGTCAGAACGTGGTCACCGCGTTTCTCTATGACGGCCGCCGCGTGCTCCTGGCGCAGCGAAGTGAGCGCGTTTCCACCTACCCGGGCCATTGGGCCGGCATCTCCGGCTACCTTGAGGGCGACAGTCCGTTGGAATGGGCCTTGGTCGAAGTGCGCGAGGAATGCGGCGTCGAGCGCGGCAGGCTGACACTGCTGGGGAGCGGCCCGCCGCTGGAAGTCGACGACGCGGGCCGGGCATTTCGCGTCCACCCGTTTCTTTTTCTGCTCGACGACCCAAGCGGCGTGCGCCACGACTGGGAAGCCACACGGTTCGAGTGGGTCGATTTCGAGGCGATGCTGCGTCGTGAGCGGCAGCCGACAGTGCCGCAGCTCTACGAAGCCTTTGAGAGCGTGTGGCCGCCCTGGCCGCCGGAAAAGGCCATCGCCGCCAACGTCGACCTGGCAATGCGTTGGCTGCGCAACGACCGCGACATGGGAGCTGGCACGCTGGCGCGGGCCGCGGCAGACGAAGTGGTCAAGCTGGCACGCCTGTGCCCGGCGGAGTGGTTCGCAAAGCTACAGTCGCTGTTGGATGAGGCAATCGAGAAGCTCGAGGGAGTGCGGCCCGCCATGGCGGCGGTCGTCAATCTCATGGACGACGTGCGACCGCTCCTCGCCGACGCGCGTTCGCCCGATGAGCTGGCTGCGGCCATCGAAGACTTGATCGAGCGGTCGCGGCAAGCCGAAGAACGCGTTGCGCAACAAGTGGCGGCGGGCATCGCCCCGGGATGGCAGGTGATGACGATCAGCTATTCGGGCACGGTGCAGCGTGCACTATTGGCCGCCGCCGACAAGCTCCAGCGCGTGCTGGTATGCGAAGGGAGGCCGCTACTGGAAGGACGGCGACTGGCTGCCGAACTCGAGGAGCGCGGTGTGCCCATCACGCTGCTGACCGACGCTCAGGCGTTCGCGCTCATGAAGCAGGCCGACATGGTCCTGCTAGGCGCCGACACAGTGCTTGCCGACGGATCGGTGGTCAACAAAGCGGGGAGCACGCTCTTGGCGCTGGCAGCGCGGCACTGGGGCAAGCCGGTGGTCGTGGCGGCCGAGTCGATGAAGATCGCCCGCGGGCCGTCTCCCGAGTCCCCTCCAACGGAAAAGAATCCGGCCGAGGAGGTCTGGCCCGATTCGCCACCAGGTGTCGACGTGGCCAACGTCTACTTCGACACGCTGCCAGCGTCACTCATCGACCGGCTGGTCACCGAGCGCGGCGTCACCGACCTGCGCCACGGCATGTCGCGCGGTGGTTGACCGGACGACGACGCAGACGCGACCCCATTCCGGCATCCAGCTACACAATCTTCTCGATCCTTGCGGCAGGTGCGCCATAATCACGCACGCCCGACTACGGCATCGGCGGCAGGTATTCGATGCCGCTCGGAATCTCGCTGATGCTCGCCAGCCACATGAGCAGGCCAAAGAGCAGCGCCAGCACAACGAGCACGACCATGCCCGTGATGCGCTGCCGTCGCAGGTCGGCATCATGCAGGGCCGATTGTTTCGACCCACGCGGAGCCGGTGGCCGGTTTCTGGTTACCGTGGACATGACCCACCTCCCGGGAGCGGCAACAAACCCGCTCCCACGTTGGTCCCTCTGTGTTTTCTACGTCGGCCACGGGCTGCCGGTGCGAGAAAAAGAGACGCGAAAGGGGACATTCCTGCGCGAGGCCCGATAGTCGTCCGCTGGCAACGATTTGCGCGTTGTTGCCGCAAGAGATAGGGGCGATTCACTTGTCGTTCCAGCCGTAGCGACCGACCAACGGCACGAACGCAAACCCGCCCAAGTTCTCGCTTGTGAGGCGATCGCCGCACCGCGTGAAGCGGTAAAGATTCTGGCTCGTTTCCGCATCGCCGACCGGGATGACGATCCGCCCTCCCTCGGACAACTGCTCGGCGTAGGGGGGCGGAAGGTGGGCGGCACCCGCCGTGACGAGGATCGCATCGAACGGGGCGTATTCTGGCAGCCCCAGCGAACCATCTCCCACGTGTACCTCGACATTGTCGTAGCCGAGACGGGCCAGCCGCTCCCGCGCCTGTTGGGCCAGCGGCTCAAACCGCTCGATCGTATACACGCTATCTGCCAGTCGCGAGAGCACGGCCGCCGCGTAGCCTGAGCCGGTGCCCACCTCCAGCGCCTTCTCCCATCCGGCCAGCCGGAGAGCTTCGGCCATGAACGCCACGGTAAAGGGCTGGGAAATGGTCTGCCCGAAGCCGATAGGGAGCGGGCCGTCGTCGTAGGCGGCGTCGCGGAGATTCGCGGGCACAAACTCTTCGCGCGGCACCGAAAGCATGGCATCCAATACGCGCCGATCCGCGATTCCCCGCCGCTTGAGCTGGTGCTCGACCATCTGCTCGCGCAGGCGGGCGAACGTCGCTTCCGGCGCCGAGTCGTCGAGACGTGATGCATCGTCGAAAGACATTGGTTAGCCGCCGCATTCTGATCGGCGCCGGTCTCCCGACCCCGCCGATGCGGTAGTGGTGGCACGGTCGGGAGACCATGCCACGACCCTGTTAGTCACCGCATTCTTGCGGCGCTTAGCCGACCCCGCGATCTCGGTTCTCACCAGGGTACCCACGACATTGGGCTCCGCCACACGCGCCCCACAGGCTGCGCCGTGCGATCGTACCCCCGCGATTCCCAGGAGCCGTCCGTGGTATAAGTGCGACGTCCCGTATTGCGCTCCGTGTACTCGTACAGCGGCATTGTCGTGGCCGGCGGATCGGCCACATCGGGCGGCAATACGTAAAACAGCGGCCGAGGCGCGTCGTCGTCTTGGCGGCGGGCAATTTCCCCCACACGTAGGGCGCCCGCTCCCTCGTCGCTACCGTACACGGGCACCGCTGCTCCCACCGCGCGATCGAGGGAGAAAAAAGCGATCTGCGCCCCCGCGGGCAATTCCTTCTCATCCTTCCCATTGCGGTGCGAATCGCGCGCCGATTGGCCGTCCTCCGGCGTGTCGTCCGGCGAATCCGTAGCGCCGCCCGTCGCCGCGCCGCGGGTAAAGTACTTCTCCGGCCCGTCCCCTTCCGACGCGCGGTACACAGCCACCGGCAGCGCCAGCCGCTCGTCCGACAGATCGAGCATGTACATCATCTGGTTGTAGTCGTACCGCGGCGTCGGAAACTCGTTGCCCGAGAACGTGGAGGCGTATGTTCCCTCGAAAAAGATGATCCGTCCCCCGTCCTGGTCGAAGTACGGGTGCTGCTTGGGGTTGTAGAAGCTGTACGTGTCGTGCGTCACGATTTTGCGAGCGTAGACCCAAGGGCCCAGCGGCGTGTCGGCCTCGGCGTACCACACTTCGCCCAGAAAGGAATCGCCGTATGCCTGCACGACGATCATCACGTACCGCTGGCGAAAGGCGTTGAAGTAGACCGAGCCGCCGTGTGCCAATACCGCCTTGCCGCTGTCCGCGTCTTGCAGGTGCAGCAGCGCTTCGTCGGGCCGGATGCGCCCCGAGCGCACTAACTCCGCCTGCTGTTGGGCGTTCAAGGGGGGCGTGCCGCGTTTCCAGCCGTAGTGCAGCGCGCCGCGGTCGTCGCGATCGAGCCGCTCCTCCTTCAGCTCGCTTCCGGCCGCCAGACAAGTGAACGCCTCGTACTTCGACAGGTCGGCCAGGCTTTCGGCCGTTGCCGGCACGCGCACCAGCGGATACGGGTTGGCGAAGTAGACGTACGGCGTGCCGTCTGTTTCGTGCAGAAATGCGTGTCCGGCGGGATGCAGCGGCGCGTCGAGCGGAAACTCGGCCCGCTTGACGAAGGCCTTCGCCTCATCGTCGAACTCGACCAGACCGCGCTGGTATACCTCCATCGAGCCGCGCACTTTCACGTATTCCGCGAACATTCGCTCATTCCCCTCGCCGTCGGGCACCACAACCAGACCGCTCAGCCAGGTGGGGCCGTCGCCCGGCATGTGGGCCGTCTCCTTGGCAAACGTGCCGTCGTCCATGAAATAGTGGAGAGCGACGCCGATCTGCGGGTCGAGCCCCCCTTCGCTCGGCAATAGCGACGTGGCGCCCGGCACGTGAAAGTTGCCCAACGGGTAGTCGGGACGACTGGTGTCGCCCCAGAACCAATAGAGTTTCCCCTGGAAGATGGCGTTGATCACGCTGTCGGAACCGAACACGTCGGCGTTGAGCAGCGGTTTCTCGATGGGGGCCTTGCCGCCGACGAGCAGCGTATCGCGATAGATTCCCCCGCCGGTGACGCGATAGAGCCGCTGGGCGATATTCTGCCGCTTGATCTTCAGCACCGCCTGGCCGCCGGGGGTAACTTCGAGCGCCTTGCCGTGAATGCCGAAGCCGTCTTTGGCGAACTCGTAGCCGTGGCTGGCGACGAAAAAGAACACGCGGTGATTCATCAGATCCGGCTCGTGGAACGCCACCACGCCGGCCGAGTCGGTCCAAAAGCGAATGTTGTTCACGGTGCGCAGCTCGACCAACGGCACGCCTCGCCCCGTCTCGTCGTCTACGACCGTGATGCGGAAATAGTCCTCCTCGGAGGGGGCCGAGACAGCCGCTCGATCGGCCGCCGCTGGAACTTCCGCTCGATGGGCCGGTGCCGGGCCGGTCTCTGATTCGGACGTTGCTGGGCTCGCCGCTGCGGCCAGCGCCAAAAGCACTGCGGCACAAATAGACATATCCGGTTCCTTTGTTCGGCGCGCTGCATGCCGGAGGCGGTCCGGTACAAATCGTGCGCGATTTTCGTCGGCGCGTAAACCATCGGGGTCCCAGAAACTGTGCGGAGATGTCACGCCGCCGTGCGGGACCGGGCGCAATGCCGCACGCACGGCGGCTCGTTGGTTGCCGGCAGAATATGCTTAGACTGCGCAGTCCCGGCCGGAAGGCCACGGTTGTAGCGGCGCCGTGTGCAAAACCCCGGCGCCTTCCGGCCGGGGCTATGGGACGCCTCGCGTCGGCACTCGATTTGCACGCTTTGATAAGAGCTTATCCAAAAACCGTCGGGGACTGGCTCATTTTGCGGCGCCGCTGGATGGCGCCCCGCTTTCGCGGTTTCCGCGGAGCAAAATGTGCCTGTCCCCTTCTCTGAGACGGTTTTCGGATAAGCTCTGAGTAAATATCGTCCGCTTGTCGTATCGCGTCGCGGGAGAGATTCGAGGTAACGGCCATGAATCAAGCCACCGATCGTTTGCACTCGCTGCAGGTTGCCGACGTGATGAACCGCGGGGTCGTCACGGTCGTGGCCGATCAGCTCATGTCCGAAGCGGCCGCGGTTTTCGCCGAGCATCGGATCACCGCGGCACCGGTGGTGGGATCCGACGGCGTTTGCGTGGGTATTCTTAGCGCCACCGACTTCTTGCGGCGCGAAGCGGACAAGGGCGCTCGAGAAACCTGCGGCAATGCGATGGCCACGATGGGGCTGGCGGGCGAGCTGGTCGAAGACTTCATGTCGCACGCCGTGCAAACGGTTGCCCCCGAAGCGACACTGCTGGCCGCATCGCGCATGATGTGTGCCCAGCACGTGCACCGCCTGGTGGTTCTTGACAGCCGTCAGCATCCCGTCGGCGTCGTCAGCACGATGGACATTGTCTCCAGCCTGGTGAGCGCCGTGGACGAGATGAACGCCATTCACGCCCCGGCCGGCACGAAGCGGAGGTAGGCGGGGGGGACTGCGCTCCGCATAGCCGCCGCATTCACGCGGCGATTGCCGGTCGCCTGCCGCGCAAAAAACAAGCGGCACATGCCGCTTGACAATTCACACGTTCAATCGCTCTACCCTTGCTCTTTCCAGCCCCCCCGAGCCTCGCGCCATGTGGCGACTCGCTGATTCCCCGTTAGCAGGATGCGGTGCCCAGGCTCGTTACTCCGCTTGGGCTAGCCGCCGCGTACGTGCGAAAGCCGCGCGCCGCACGAGGCTCCCTTTCGCCATGTCGTGCCACAATAGTCGGTACCCTCCTCTCCGACGGTCGATGGGAGAAACCGGGTGACCAGCCCGGCGTGCCGCTCCGTCGGCACCTGGCCGTTTATCGCTCCTCCATAATTACTACGGCGGGCGCGGCCCCGCAGTTCTGCTGTTTTGCCGAAATGCGGCGAGTGCAAATGCGAAGGTGGGCGCCAACCTTGCCGCCCTTGCGCCGATTGCCTGGCGCGTTCCAGCAAGGGGATAGCTACGGCACGATTGTTGCATACAATGAAGGCAGCCACGACGGAGCGGGAGGCTCGCGCACGACACGTCGATCACCTGCTCAAGGCGTCGCCGGCGCACGGAAGAAACGTCGCCCGGCGCCCGACGCGAAGGGAGGGTTAGGACTATGCAAGCGCGCAAGATCCTGTTTCCGACCGACTTCTCGCACACCGGCGACGCGGCGCTGGAACTGGCGACCTCGCTGGCACGCGACACGGGCGCCACGCTGCTCATCGCGCACGTTGAGGAACCCCCGGTCGCCTATGGCGGGGGCGAAATGTACTATGGCATGCCCGAGCCGGCCACCGAAGACCTTCGCCGCATGCTGCACGAAGTCGTTCCCAAGGATGCCAAGGTGCCCTACGAGCACCGCCTGATCACCGGCGACCCGGCCAGCGCCATCACTCGGCTGGCGGAAGAGGAAAAGGTCGACATGATTATCCTCGGCACGCACGGACGCACCGGACTGGCTCGCCTGTTGATGGGAAGCGTGGCCGAGGCGATCGTGCGACGAGCGTCGTGCCCCGTGCTCACGTACAAGCAGCCGTCGCACAAGGCGGCGGAGAGCAAAACTTGATCCGAATCGGGGCGGGAGCTGCGCCGTACCTTCGCGGCGAAGGCTACGCTTCATGAGGTGCTCCGATGAGTTGGCCCTCTCGCAAGACGGTCGTTGTCCCGGTTGATTTTTCCGACGAGTCGCTTGCGGCTGTCGACGTCGCCTTGCAGCTTGCGGCGCAACCTTCCGGAGTACACGTGATACACGTGTTGCAAGAGCTCTCACCGGTCGAGCCGGGCGAGGTGTGGCACACGGTCGACCACGAAACGCGCAAAAACCACGTGCTGGAAGCGATGGCCAAGCGCTTCGGCGACGCGAAGTACGGCGGCATGCAGCACACGGTCGTGTTCGGAGATCCCGGCTCCGAGATCGCCGAGTTTGCCAAAGAAGCGGGTGCCGAGCTGATTGTTCTTCCTTCGCACGGGCGCACGGGCATTAAGCGACTGCTAATCGGCTCGGTGGCGGAGCGCGTGGTTCGGCTGGCGCATTGTCCCGTGCTGGTGCTGCGCGACTAGCGGCGTGGG
>CAYQAJ010000076.1:0-8990 GCA_964415245.1 uncultured Pirellulaceae bacterium
CCCGACACATCGCGGGTGATCGAAACGTTGTGGGAGGTTTTGCCAATCTTGTCGATTTCGTCGATGTAGAGCACGCCCCGCTGCGCCGCCTCCAGGTCGAAGTCGGCGGCGTGCAGCAGCTTGAGCAACAGATTCTCGACGTCCTCTCCCACGTAACCGGCCTCGGTGAGCGTAGTCGCATCGCCGATGGCAAAGGGAACGTTGAGCACACGGGCCAGGGTGCGAGCCAACAGCGTTTTGCCGCAGCCGGTGGGGCCCAACAGCAGAATGTTCGACTTTTCGATGTCGACGCCGGCGCCTTCCCAATCGAGCGTCAGGCGCTTGTAATGGTTGTGCACCGCAACGGCCAGCACCTTCTTGGCGGCGCTTTGGCCGATGACGTACTCGTCGAGCCGCCCCACGATCTCGCGCGGCGAGGGAATTTTGGTGAAGAGCTGCTTCGTGCCGCCGCGGCGGCGCTGTTCCTGCTCGAGGATCGACTGGCAAAGGTCGATACACTCGCCGCAGATGTAGACGTCGCCGGGTCCTTCGACCAGCGGGCCAACGTCGCGATAGCTCTTGCGGCAGAACGAACAAAAGGCGTTCTTTTTGGTGGTGCTGCCGCTACGCCGCCCTCCGCCCATATCCTTTCCTGCGGGCATAATCGCTCCTTTTGCAGGGCTGGTCACCCGATCATGACGTGAATTGCCGGTATCGGGGAACCCATGTCGCTAAAGAGCCGTTTTCAAACCGTCGGGGATTGGCTCATTTTGCGCACTTGCGCGGAGCAAATTGTGCCTGTCCCCTTCTCCGACACGGTTCGAAAAAAGGCTCCAAGATGTCGCTCGATGCAGCCGCTCTAGCGTATCAGAACGCCGAGGGGCTGTTGGGCGAATCCCTGCCCGCAAGTGGTCGAGCTCGAAGTCTGCCTCCCAATTGTAACAGCGCCGGCAAGCGCCGCCGCGAATTTGTCTCCGCCACTTCCTAAGCGACGCAGCGCAAGGCGCTTCCGGCCACGTCGATGCGCGGTGCTCGGGCTGCGCCACTAGCGCTAACCCTCGTCACCCGTATCGTTTACCGTCGGCAGTTGTCGAGTGCCGTACATATTGTTCGGAATTCCGGCCGGCGGATGTCATTCTGTTGCGGCATTTCTCGAAGATTCACGCTCGTGGGGAGGCATGCGCCGGCCGCGCTGTCTGCGGAATCGCGACAACTTCGCACCGATGCCGCGCCGCCATGCCCAAAATCGTTACACTCGCCAAGCATGGGACCACCTGATATCCCGTTCATTGGGCCGACATTCCTGTCTGCCAATTCGCCGTGGGGCAGACATTCCTGCCTGCCGGATGCATGGCAGGCAAGAATGTCTGCCCCATGTCGCCAAATATGCCTGCCCCACGCAGGCCACAACGCCGACACCGAGCAGGCCAAAAGGCCGGCACGACCTCAAAGCGCCGCAACTCGTTGACAGTGCCCGAGGGTGCTCCTAGGCTTGACGGAATGAGTAAGAGCAACGGGTTATCGCGGTTGTTAGAGCACGGTCTGGTAGCGGTACTCCGCACGGATCGCCCCGAACTGCTTTGCGACGTGGCCGAAGCGCTACTGGCCGGCGGCGTCGAAGCGCTGGAAGTTACCTTTACCGTCCCGGGCGCCGTGCGAGCACTCGAGCAGGTCGCCGACAGAATCGGCGATCGGGCCCTGGTGGGAGCCGGTACCGTGCTCGACGCCGAAACGGCCCGGGCTGCCATGCTGGCCGGGGCCGAGTTCATCGTATCGCCCGTGCTGAGTCGTTCGGTGATTCGACTTTGCCGTCGGTACGATAAGCTTGTCATCCCCGGCGCCGTCACTCCCACCGAAGTGCTCTCGGCGTGGGAAAGCGGGGCCGACGTCGTTAAGATCTTCCCCTCGGAGCTGACCGGGCCCAATTACCTCAAGGCCCTCCGCGGTCCGATGCCGCACGTGCGACTGATGCCGACCGGCGGCGTGAACCTCCGCAACGCCGGCGACTACCTCCGCGCCGGAGCCTGCGCTTTAGGGGTCGGCGGAGCACTGGTCGACCCGCAAGCGATCGAGTCGCGCGACTTTGCTCGACTCGAAACGCTGGGGCGACAGTTCGTGCACATCGTGGCGGAAACGCGGGCCCGGCTCGGCGCGGAGTAAGCGGTGCCGGGATTCGCGGCGCTGTACAAGCGGCGCTGAATAGGCCGCGCAGAATACACCGTGCGGAGCACTCTCCACGTCGTGAAGGTCGTGTGCGATAGTGCCTGTTGCTCACGTTCCACGCTGCGGGCGACGTGCCATGCCCACAACCTTCACCTGCCCGCACTGCGAGTACGAAACGCTGATCGACGAGCGTTACACAGGCCAGACCGGCCAGTGCCGCAATTGCGGCCGTGCCATCGCCGTTCCCCATTTTGCCCCTGAAGCAGCGCAGCGGCCGACGGCCGCGCGACCGACGTCGTCGTATTCGGCTCTGGGCGTGGTTCTGGTGGTTCTCGCTTCCTTGGCGGTTGGAGCGCTGGGCTGCGTTCTGCTGGCCACCATCTCGCTGACACCGCTCTTCGGCCCGTTGCAACGGAAATCCGCGCGCTCCCAATGCTCGTCGAACCTCGAGCGCATCGCCCAGGCCATGCTGGACTACGAAGCCCAGACCGGCACGTTCCCGCCTCCCTTTATCGCCGACAGTTCGGGCCAGCCCATGCACAGTTGGCGCGTGTTGCTGCTTCCCTATCTGGGCGAAGAGGCTCTCTTCCGCCGGTACGATCTTTCCCAGCCCTGGAACAGCCCCCAGAACCTTGCCGTCGCCCAGCAGATGCCGTCGGTATACGCCTGCCCGCTCGACTCCGCCGCGACGTCGGCCAACGAAACGAGCTACATGGTAATCGTGGGGCCGCAAACTCCATTCAGCGGCCCGGTGGGCAGCAGCCGGCAGAATCTGAGCGACGATCCCTCGGCGACGATCCTGGTGGTGGAGGTCTTCGACTCCGGAGTGCTGTGGACGCAACCCAACGACCTCGCCCTGTCGACGCTCGACCCCAACGTCAACGGTTCGAAAACGAACTCGATCCGCAGCCACCACGAGAATGGCGCGCATGCCGTAATGGTCGACGGCAAGGTCGTTCTTCTCGGCAACGCCACGTCGGGCGACGTGGTCCGGGCCATGGCAACCGCCAACCAGGGCGAGAACGTGTCGCTCGACGATGCGGCTCGTCCGTAAAGGGTGTGTCCGGCTGGCACCGTGACGGAACAAGGCAATTCCCGGTTAGCCGCGACGCGAAGCGGAGCGCGATGGACGCGCTGACGCGGCAGCAATACCCCGCCCTGCCCAGTATTCCCCGTTTATCCGCACGGGGCAACCGATTCAAGCCGCCCCGCCGGACGCGTCGATACGAACAAGGGGCACTCTCGCGCCGACCCAGCGCGTAAAAAGATTTGGCCGCGATACGCTGCGCGGCAAACCGGCGAGCACGGGCGCGGGCGCCCCGATCGCGGCAAGCCCCAATTCAATAATATCCCCAGACCACGGAGGGCCGGATGGCTGCCCGGATCGCCGCCGCTCTGGCTATTGCCGCAAGCACCTGGGTGCCGCTCTGCGCCTTGGGCCAGTCCCTGCCGTCGTCGGGCGCGACGCCGCCGACGGATCGGACCCCGCCTGCGGCTACAGCGTGGTCATCGCAACCGTCGTCGACAACGCCCACATCGGCAGCGACGCCCGATGCCCGCTCCGACCTGCCTCTGCCGGTTTTCACCCGTCAGACGCTCTTCGCGATCCCCTTTTCGCTCACTCCGGCCGATTCGCCCGACACGACGCCGATCGAGGTGCATCTCTACGTGACGGCCGACCGCGGGGCAAACTGGCATCTGTACGCCAAAGAGAACCCGGCTTCGGAACGCTTTCCCTTCCGCGCGTCGGGAGACGGCGAATACTGGTTCGCCACGCGCACCGTCGATCGGCTCGGCCGTCAGCGTCCCGAGGGCGCCGTCGCGCCCGAGCTCGTCGTGGTCGTCGATACCTTGCCCCCGCAACTCGAGTTGACCGCAACGGCGGGGACCGCGGGCGAAGTGCAGGCGGCGTGGCGCGTGGTGGACGATCACCTCGACGCCGAGAGCTTTGCCGTCCAATACCAGGCGCCGCTGGAACCATCGTGGCGGCCCGTCGCCCTCAATTATCCCCGGGATGGAATCACGCGCACCAACCTCGTGGGCCAGATCACCTGGCGGCCGGAAACCGCCTCTCGAGTCGTCCAAGTGCGTGCCGAGGCTCGCGATGCGGCCGGCAACAGCAGCGTTACGACGCGACGCGTGTTTTTGCTCAGGCAAAGCGGCCCGGGGCCCGATGCGGGGGGCGTAGCAACGTCGGGGGTATCGCCGCAGGTGCCCCACGAGCGCGGCGACGCACCAACCTTTCAACAAGGTGAACGAACCAGTCCTTATCCATGGCGGGGGCAGGGCGCCGATCGCGACCCCGTTGCCACCGAAAACTCGCGTGGGGCGATTCCCACCGACCCATTTGCCAGTCGCAACCAAGGCGCGGCGGCAAACTCGTCGCCCTCTCCGACAGGAACAAATCCCCACTCCACGCCCTGGCCGGCGGACCGTTACTCCTCGGACCCCGCCTTGAGCAGCGACCCAGCGGCTCGCGGAACGTCGCCTTCCGGCGCTTCACCCGCACTGGGCGGACCATCGAATCCGCGGGATGCGTCGAATCAGGGCGGTGTGTGGACGTCCGGTGCCCCGTCGAATCCCCGAGATTCCGGGGGCGGCGGCGCATCGAACTCCGGCAGCGATACCTGGAACTACGACCGCGCGCCCAACGGGAGCCAAGGCGCCGCTCCGCCGCGCGACCGAAATGTTGCCGGGCCCGTCGCGCCACCTGCTGACTCAGGGCGATACGCGAATCCGTCGTACTCCCCCGAAGGCCCCGCCCTCGATGGGCCGTCCGACGCGGCCGGCTCGGCCAGCGCGGGCGGCGTCGACCCGCGGCGAGCGGAACCCCGCACGGCATTGGTGCCCGATGACAAACCCCGATTCGCCACGCCGCTTCGCCGGTTCGAGGTGGCCTACGACGTCGCCACCACGGCGAGCGTTTCCCGCGTCGAGCTTTGGGGCACCAGCGACGGCGGACGCACCTGGTCGCGGTGGGCCACCGACCCCGACCGCCAAAGCCCCGTCGAGATCTCGGTCGACGGTCCGGGCACGTACGGCTTTCGCGTAATCGTGGAGAACGCCGTCGGACTGGCCACTCGGCCCCCGGCGCCGGGCGATCTTCCCGACGTGTGGGTCGTGGTCGACGAAACGCGGCCCACCGCGCACATTCTGTCGGCACCGTTCCGCGTGGCCGACGGCGCGGGCGTGCTCTCGATCTCGTGGGAGGCCGACGACGCCCATCTCGACGAGCGGCCCGTCACTCTGCTCTACTCCGAGCGTCCCGATGGACCGTGGCGGACCGTGGCTGCAGCGCTCCCCAACTCCGGCCGCTACGAGTGGCGGATCGATCCCGCGATCCCGCCGCGAATCTATCTGCGGCTGGAAGTGCGCGACGCCGCCGGGAACATGGCCGTCGATCAGCTTGCCCAGCCGGTCGACATCGAGCACATGGTCCCCAGCGGGCACATTCGCGGGGTGGTGCCGTAAGGCGCCTCGTCGGTGCGTCCATATCGCGCTCCGCCGCGCGTCGCGGCTAACCGAAGCACGCGTTACCACATTCCCGTGTCACCGCGTCTCCGTGTCGCCGCGTCAGCGCGCCATCCAAACGGCCGCGGCACCCCTTGAAGGGGCCGGGGCGCACTTCTAAGCTGACGCGGTCATGCACGCGTTCGATTATCTCGCCGCGCCAGCCAAATCTCGTCCGCCGCGCGTGTGCGTGCTGTTCGGGGACGAAAAGTTTCTCAAGCAGCTCGTGGCGCAAGACCTGCGCAACCGCGTGGCGAAGGATTCCGACGAGGTATCCTTGTCGCACTTCGACGGCAGCTCGAAGCAGACTCAGTGGCGCGACGTACACGACGAGCTGGCCACCGTTCCCCTGTTCGGCGGCGTGCGCGTGGTGCTGGTCGATGATGCCGACACGTTCGTCAGCACCTGCCGCAAGCAATTGGAACCGTACGTCGCGCGACCCTCGGCGAGCGCTCTCTTACTGTTGGACGTGGCCTCGTGGCCGGCTAACACCAAGCTCTACAAGGCCGTCGACGCGACGGGGCTGGCAGTGGAATGTCGGGCGCCCTTGTCGGCCCGCGGCGGTGGCAAGCACGTGGACGAACGGCGACTCGGTCGCTGGTTGTGCGATTGGGCCGGCGATCGCCACGACATTCGCCTCGACACTCCCGCTGCAGCCAGACTGATCGAGCTGTGCGGACCGCACTTGGGACTGCTCGACCAGAATCTCGCCAAGCTGGCGCTCTTCGTCGAACCGCAGGGCCGCGTCACGGCCGACCTGGTGACCAACATGGTGGGCGGATGGCGGGCGAAAACCGCCTTCGCCATGGTCGACGCAGCCGCCGACGGCAACACTGCCGAGGCGCTGTGCCAGCTCGACCGGCTGATTCTCTCCGGCGAACATCCGGTGGCCCTGCTCGCCCAGATGGCGGCCGTGACGCGACGTTTGGCGGCCGCGACGCGTGTCGTACTGCGGGCGCGGCGGGAAGGGAAGAACGTCCCGCTGGATCGGGCGCTGATCGAATCGGGCACGAAGTTCGGCGTCGAGCGGGCCGTGGCGCAGCTATCGCAATTGGGTAGCAAAAGGGCGTCGCGCCTCAATCGCTGGCTGCTCGACGCCGACGCGGCGCTCAAGGGCAGTCATTCATCGCCGGCACGCGGCCGTATGGCGCTCGAACTGTTGCTGGCGCGAATGTCATCCGAGCTCTCTCCCCGACGCCGCCGGCGCTAACCCCTCGCTTGCGGTTTCGCGCTCTGCAACCCCACCGCGCCGCCAGCACGTCAAGCTAGCATTTGGTTGGACCTTGCGGCGCCTGGCCGCATTTCTTACTATCCGCCCCCTACTCGTCTCGCGCCATTTCGGCCCAGGCTCCGATTCCCATTTCCTCGCTTGCGCTTCGGGCTCTGATTCTGATTCTCTCGCTTGCGCTTCGGGCTTCGACACTCATGGTCCCAGGCAATACTGCCCTCCGTCTACTCGCCACCGGTTGCCTGCTGCTGGGCGGCTGCATGGGTTCGCAGTGGCTGGTCAACCGACCAAGCGACGCCACCACGGCCGATTACATCCCCCAAGAACCCAACGACGCGACCGCAGACAAACGTCCATTGGAAACGACGGCTGGGAAAGCTCAACCAACAGCCAAGATCAGTAGCACCGGCTCTTCGGAAATGGGCGACGGCGCGGACGACACCGCAAACGATCCCTTGCTTCAGCGGCTCGAATCGCTTCGGCACGAAGATCCTCAGTTGTACGCCGATTTGCGGTCGGCGCTGAGCACCGCCGACCCGGCGATGCGGGCCACGCTGGAGCGGCAGTTCGAGGCCCAGTTGTCATTGCGCGGCAACAGCGAGACTGGTGCGGATCGAAACGACACCGGCGCATCGGTTCCCTCCGTTATGACGCCGGCGCGCGACGCGGCCCAACCGCCTGCACGCGAGGCTTATTCGCCGCCGGCCAACAGCGCCGCGAGTGCGCAGGTGGTCGGTTCGGCTCGCGCGACCGTGGGCGACTACTCGCCCTGGTACCGTGACGACGCAGGCGGCGTTCCGGAGCGCAAAGTCGAAAGTCCTTTTCGAGACGACCCGGCCCCGAGTTCCCCCACGCTCGTGGCCAGTCGAGCTGATTCCCATTCGGCAGCGGCCGATCCGGCCCGCTCACCCGCTTCGGTCGGCGCGGCGGGACAGCCGGTCGAAGTGCCCGCAGCGAGTCAGTCGGCCAGCGATCCTTCGTCGTCAAGTTTCGCCTCGCGCGGCGACAACGAAGCTGGCAAGGACGACAATAGCGATGCCAAAGATGACTGGCGAGCGCTACTGGAGCGAACGATTGTCGCGCTGGAAGATCGATTGCGGTCCGTCCCACCGGCCGGAGCGGTCGGCCTCTCGGGCGTTGTCAACTCCTCGTCGACCGACACGTCGGGCGGTTCGCACAACGATGCCGCCGCGGCCGACGTTGCCGTCAACGGCGCGTACAACGGCGAACGTCTAACGGCAGACGAACGCGCCCGACTCGAAACGTATCTTCGCCTGCTGTACGTGGCAGCGGGCCGGCACGACGACGCCGTGAAGCCCGTCACCCAGTGGGACGAGCCACTCGAGGAGTACTGGAAGAACCAGTTGCACGGCCTGTCGGTGGCGCTGGACAGCCGCGGCATGCCGCTCGTCGACCGTCGCGCGGCACTGGCGCTACGCCATCTGCGGGAAGCCGAGTCGCATCTCGCCGCCGCCAGCACGCTCGACGTGCGCAACCTGACGTTTTGCACCCGCGTCGACAGCTTCGGGCGGTACACCGAGTTCGACCAATACGAATTCCGGGCCGACCAGGAGGTGCTGCTCTACGTCGAAATCGACAATTTCAGCGTCACCTCCCAACCCGAAGGACACGAAACGGCCCTCACCGGCAGCTACCAGGTATTCGACACGAGCGGCCGACGAGTCGCCGACCACACGTTCCCCACCGAACGGGAAATCTGCCGCAACCGACGACGCGACTTCTTCATTCCGTATCGCGTGTACATGCCCAAGTCACTTGCCCCGGGAAAGTACACGCTCCAGCTCACGATCGAGGACGTACACGCCGAGAAATTCGGCCAGGGATCAATTCAGTTCACGATCAAGAACTGATCGGTCCAACCCCGTTGTGGCGCGGTCTCCCGACCGCGACACAGCAAATGGCACGGTCAGGAGACCGTGCCATAACCGAGAGACCGTGCCGTAACCACGTGCGACTCGTCGTCCTCCTCTGCCCTGTCGCCTGTCGACCACGCGCGAACCTTGGCTAGCCGGACCTGTCATTGGTCATTTGGATTTGGTCCTTGGTCATTTGGACTTGGTCCTTGGTCATTTCCGCGCCGCGTCGTGGT
>CAYQAJ010000076.1:9090-19046 GCA_964415245.1 uncultured Pirellulaceae bacterium
TTGGTCCTTGGTCATTTGGACTTGGTCCTTGGTCATTTCCGCGCCGCGTCGTGGTAGAATCGCCCCCGACTTGCACGGAAAAAGGGCGTTGGTGTGACCGCATACGATGTCATCGTCGTGGGAACGGGCGGCGTGGGGAGCGCCGCCTTGATGCACTTGGCCGAGCGGGGGGCGCGCGTGCTGGGGTTGGATCGCTTCGAGGGAGGCCACGACCGAGGCAGCTCGCACGGCCAGACCCGCATCATCCGGCAGGCCTACTTCGAGCATCCCGACTATGTGCCGCTGCTGCGCCGCGCTTATGAGCTCTGGGCCAAGCTCGAACACGAGCACGAAGAGCGGCTTTTTCATCAGGCGGGGCTGCTGCAAGTCGGTCCGTCCGATGGCACCGTGGTGCCGGGAGTGATGGATAGCGCCCAGCAGCATGACATTCCCGTCGAGCGTTTTTCGCCAGAGGAGGCCTCGCGACGTTTTCCGGGATTCCACGTGCCCGATCGTTACGAAGCCGTGTTCGAGCCCGCTGCCGGCTACCTGCTGGTGGAACAATGCGTGCTGGCGCACCTGAGCCAGGCACGGCGATGGGGAGCCGAGATTCGCGCCGACGTCGCGGTCCACTCGCTGGCGGCTTCGCCGGACGAAGTGGCCGTTCTCACCGACGGGGGCACCATACTCGCGCCGCGCGTCATCGTAACGGCCGGCGCGTGGTCGGCGGAGCTACTGGGCAAGCTGCCGGTCCGCTTTCGCGTCCTGCGCAAACATCTGCACTGGTTTGCCAACGACGATGCCCGATATCGGCGAGACAGCGGCTGTCCGGCCTATCTGTATGAAACGCCGGAGGGATTCTTCTACGGCTTTCCACAGTTCGACGAGTGGGGCGTCAAGACGGCCATGCACAGCGGCGGCGAAGAGATCGACGATCCCCTGGCAGTCGACCGAAGTGTCGACCCCGTGGAGCTTACGCAAGTGCGCGCGTTCCTCGCTGCCCATCTGCCCGGCGTGTCGACAACCACCACGCACCATGAGACGTGCTTTTACACCATGTCGCCCGACGAGAACTTCATCGTCGACTTTCACCCGCAACATCCGAATGTCGTGCTGGCGGCCGGCCTGTCGGGTCATGGCTTCAAGTTCACCTCGGTGCTGGGCGAAGCCCTGGCCGATCTGGCCTTGGAGGGCCACACCGACCTGCCAATCGGCTTCCTCGGGCTGAATCGTCTGAGGAGCGCAGCGCAGCCGTAGCGCAGGCGTGTTGCGTTACGGTACCGCCCGGGCCTGAATGTGCGCTATCTTCCGCCATATCACCCGCGCGGGCCGACGATCTTGGTTGCCCCACGCGACGGCCATTCGGTACACTGGGGCTTGCCGACCGTGCTTCCGGGAGTCCACACCATGAAGTTGCCCCGTCTTGTTCCCGCATGCCTGGTCGTGTTGGCAGTGCTTCCCGCCGTTGCGCAAGACCGCGAGACCAAGGTTCGCGACGACCGCCGCCGGCTCGAAGCCGACGAGAGCTGGGTCTACAACGATCTGGAGCGGGCCATCGAGACCGCCCGCAGCGAGAACAAGCCGCTATTGGTGGCCGTGCGGTGTATCCCGTGCGAGGCGTGCGCCGAGTTCGACGACCAAGTGGTGCGGCGCGACCCCGAGATTCGCAGCCTGATGGACCAGTTCGTGTGCGTTCGCATCGTGCAAACCAACGGCATGGACCTGGAGCAATTCCAGTTCGACTACGACCTCAGCTTCTCCGTGCTGTTGATGAACGCCGACGGCACCATTTACGGCCGCTACGGCACCCGCAGCGAACTGAAGGAGGCCGAGAAGGACATTTCGATGGTCGGCTTCCGCAAGACGCTCGAAGCCGCTTTGAAGCTCCACGGTCGGTACCCCGATAACAAGCAGTACTTCGTCGGCAAGCAAGGGCACCCCGTCGATATCAAGCGACCCGAGCTGTTGCCGTCGCTCAAGGGCAAATACGGCTCGACGCTCGATTACGACGGCCAGGTCGTGCGAAGCTGCATCCACTGCCACCAGGTGCGCGACGCCCAGCGGCTGGTGTATCGCTCGGCCGGCGAGCCGCTTCCGCCGCAGCAGTTGTTCCCCAATCCCGGGCCCAACGTGTTGGGCATCTCGCTCGATCCCCAGGAGCGGGCCACCGTGGCGACCGTCGCGCCCGATTCGATCGCCGACGCGGCGGGCATGATAGTGGGCGATGAGATTCTGCTAATCGACGGACAGGCGATTCTGTCGATCGCCGACGTGCAGTGGGTGCTGCACGGGACGGGCGAGTCGGCCGAACTGCCCGCTCTCGTACGGCGCGGCAATGAGAAGGAGCTCCTCACACTTTCGCTGCCGGAAGGTTGGCGCGGACGCGACAACCTTTCCTGGCGGGCAACTTCGTGGGAGCTGCGACGCATGGGAACGGGGGGCTTGGTGCTCGAAACCGCGACCGACGAACAGCGCCGCGCCGCCGGTTTGGACGACGACGATTCGATGGCGCTCCGCGTGAAGTACGTGGGCCAGTACGGCGAGCACGCCGTCGGCAAGAATGCCGGCTTCCGCGAGGGCGACCTGATCGTGCAATTCGGCGAACGAACCGACCTGGCACGCGAGACCGACCTGTTGGCCTATGCCATTCAGAACACGCGGCCCGGCGAAAAGGTCAAGGTGACCGTGGTACGCGGCCGGCAGCGGATGGTGTTCGAGCTGCCGATGCAATGACCCAAACGCATCTTATTTTCGAGAACCCGGAGGAAACGGATCATGTCCCAAGCCAAACGGACCGATCGAGCGACGCGCCCTGTGCGGCCCGGCGTCCGATGGATAGTCGTCGCCGCGCTCGCTGTGTTGCTGATCGGAGCCGCGGGCTGGGCGTTGGTACGCGGTCCGCTGAGCGGCTGGATGTCGCGTTACGCCGCGGCTTCCGACACGACCGACGACCACGCGACCCGCGACGGCAAGGGCGAAGTCCCCCCCATCGACGCCTCGGCTCCCGAGGTGACCGAAACCGCCACCTTCGCCCTCGGCTGCTTCTGGCACCCGGACTCGCAGTTCGGCGTATTGCCCGGCGTCGTCCGCACCCGCGTCGGCTACTCGGGCGGAACGAAGGTCGACCCCACGTATCACGACCTGGGCAACCACGCCGAGACGATCCAAATCGACTTCGACCCTGAAAAGATCACGTACGAGCAATTGCTCGACTCGTTTTTCACGCTGCACAACCCCTGCACGCGCTCGTTCAGTTTGCAGTATCGCTCGGCCATCTTCGTACGTGACGATGAGCAGCGCAAAGCCGCCGAGGCCGCGAAGAAACGGTACGCCGAAAAGGAAGGCCGTGCCGTGCTCACCGCCATCCTGTCCGCGGACAAGTTCTACCTCGCCGAGGACTACCACCAGAAATACCTGCTCAAGCGCAAGAAGAAGCTTTATGCCGAACTGGCACGCTACTATCCCGACGAGCGCGACTTCATTAACTCGACGGCGGTGGCTCGCGCGTGCGGTTACGTCGACGGCAACGGCACGGCGGAATCGCTGGAAGCGGACATCGACTCGCTCGGCCTGAGCGACGAGGCGAAGGAGATTCTCCGCAGCGAACACAAGGCCCGCGCGCATTAGCCGCGCACCCGCGCAGCGCGACGTATGGCCGGCACGCATCACGCTCTCAGGAATCGCACCGAGTGAATCCTTCTGCTCGTCCACTCGAGCCGCCGGTTCGTACGCTCATGGGCCCCGGCCCCAGCGACGTACATCCCCGCGTGCTGCGGGCGCTGGGCAGTTCCACGGTCGGCCATCTCGACCCGTACTATTTGGAGTTGATGGACGGCCTGCAATCCATGCTGCGCGCGCTGATGCGCACCGAGAACGACATGACCATGGCCATCAGCGCCACCGGTTCCGCGGGCATGGAGGCGGCCGTTGTCAACCTCATCGAGCCGGGCGACGCCATGCTCGTCTGCATCAACGGCGTTTTCGGCATGCGGATGGCCGACGTGGCGGAGCGGGCCGGCGCGGCCGTAACCAAAGTCGAGCGACCCTGGGGCGAAGTGTTCACGCCCGACGATATCATTCCCGCGCTCGCCTCGGCCAAACCCAAGGTGGTCGGCATTGTGATGGCCGAGACGTCGACGGGCGCGTGGCAGCCGATCGAGCCGATCGCCCGCGTGGTGCGCCAGTCGGGCGCCCTGCTCATCGTCGACGCGGTCACCGCGCTGGGGGGCGTGCCGGTCGAAGTCGACGCCTGGGACATCGACGTGCTCTATTCCGGCTCGCAGAAGTGCCTCAGTTGTCCCCCCGGTTTGGCTCCCATTTCGTTCAGCCCCCGCGCCATGGAGGTGGTTCTTGGACGCCAGCGCAAGGTGCAAAGCTGGTATCTCGACGTGACGATGCTGGCCAATTACTGGGGCCGCGATCGCGTCTACCACCACACCGCCCCCGTGAACATGACGTATGGCCTGTACGAAGCGCTGCGGATCATTCACGAAGAAGGGCTCGACGGGTGTTTCGCCCGGCACATGCGCAACCACGAGGCGCTCCGCGACGGCCTGGGCGCCCTGGGCATCGAATTCGCTGCACAAGAAGGCCACCGACTCCCCATGCTCAACGCGGTCCGCATTCCCGCCGGCGTCGACGACGCACAGGTGCGTCGGGGATTGCTGGAGCGCTTCGGTATCGAAATCGGCGGCGGGCTCGGCGCATTCAAGGGAAAAGTGTGGCGCATCGGGCTGATGGGATACGCGTCCCGCAGTGCCAACGTGCTGCTCTTTCTCGCGGCGCTGGAACAGCTTCTGGCCGAGCAGGGCTGCCGCTTCGAGCGCGGCGCGAGCATAGCGGCAGCCAATCTCCGATACGAAGTTGCGCAAAGAAAGTAATCTGCGTCGAGTGCGCCGCAGCTTGTTTCACGGAGCCGCAACAAGTCGCACGACGCCGCGCCGGATGCTTGCAATGCCGGCAGGCCATTGCTATCATCAAGTGTTCTACTGAACAGTAGCCGGTGTGCTTCCGGCCAGGAATCCGGGGCGCTCTCGATGCTTGTGTTGAGCCGAAAAATCGGCGAGCGGATTCTGATCGGCGACAAGATCTCGGTTACCGTTGTGCGCATCAGCGGCGGCGGCGTGAGGATCGGGATCGAAGCGCCTCCAGAAATGGCGGTGATTCGCGAAGAGCTGGCCGAGGAGATGAATCCGGAGCGGCAGACGCGCGAGGCGCAGCCGTAGACTCGGGCTTGGCGTCTCCCCGCGCGTCACCGCGCATGGCTTGCGCGCTCTCGCGACAACCGCGAGCCGCCGTCGTATTCGAGCGACGGCGTTCTCATTTCGTGCTCTAATGGTCGAGCACGATCACTTCGCCCTGCTGAATGTCCAGAACGATCGGCCGGCGCGTATTCTCCACGTCGAGCGAGCCATTGGTGCGGACGTAACCGAGCAGGCATTCGATCTTTGCGGGGGCGTCGGCTTCGCCCGCCCGCTCGCGTCCGGGGGCCTGCCCCCACACGACCCGCGCTCCCCACCGCGTGGAGATCTCAAACACGGGCACGGACGACGCCGAACCCGGGGGCCGCTCGATCGAGATTCGGTACAGACCCGCCTCTTTCCACGCGTCGCCCCACGCTTCGGCGATTCGAGCCGCGCCGCTGACCCGCTCGTCGCCCCAGGGTGTGCCGACCGGTCCGGCGGGCTTCGTCGGTCCCGCGGCGATGCGGAGGAAATCGCGGACGTCGTCTGACGTGAACGCATGGGGCGGAAGGACTACGCCGCTGGCGTCGATCGGCAACAGCCCGCGGCGGTCCTCGGTCGTCACTTCCACCATGGCGACCGGCTTGCGGTATTCGAGATCGACAATAACGCGGCCCGGCAACTTGCGTACCTGGGTTACATTGGCGACCCAGGAGTGCACGGCGAAGGCGTCGCGCACTTTGGCGGCGAGCTGCGTGTCGAGAAAGCTCAGCCCGGTCAGACCGCCGTCGCGGATCACCTCCTCCTTCACGCTCGTCCCAATCCACGATGGCTGCGGCGTCACGTCCACATCGTCGGCCTGGAGCAGGTAGCGAGGATCATCGACGACCTCGCGTCCCCATCGGTTCCACGCCAGCATCGACGCCGCGACGAACAGAACGATCAGCCCGGTCACCAGCGCGACGCGGCGCCCACTCCCCGTCAGAACGCGCACCAGCGGCGCGACGAGGCGTTGCGGGCTCAGACGCACGGACTTGCTTCGGGCGGAAGTCATGGGGCGAATCCGAAATCGGAAAACTCTTCCCGCCAAACGAATCGGACCGGTAGCGCAAAGCGAGCACGGGCCGAGAGTGGCCCATGATCTTGAATCGGCAAAACGCGGGCCGCGGAATGTGCTCTTTTTGCGTTATCCGCCGCGTTTTATCCCGCATTGGGCCGAGTGAAAGCAGCAACGCGGATGCTGAGAGACGCGGCGCGGTGGCCAGTTGCAGACTGTCCATGGCGTCCATGTTGTCCATGGCGTCCATGGTCGCCCATGTCCCGGTGGCCGGCGGCTGAAGGCGGAGCACGGAGAGCTGAATACTTTGCCGGCACGGCGAAGCGTGCCTGCTACCGTATCGGCGAACGGCACGGCGGAGCGTGCCTGCTACGGCCGCGTCACCAGATATCGATCTGCGTTTCCAGCTCGACGCCCAGTCGTTCGGCCACTTTGCTGCGGACCAGCTCGATCAGGCCGGCCACGTCTTTGCTGGTGGCTCGAGGGTTGGCCGCGATGAAATTGCAGTGCCGCTCGCTCACCTGGGCTTCGCCGAACGTCGCGCCCTTGAGTCCGGCCTGCTCGATGAGCGATTCGGCACCGATGCCCGGCGGATTCTTGAATATGGGGCAGGCGTTTTGCTGGCCCATGGGCTCGGCCGCCTTCTTCACGATCCACAGCTTCTGCATCCGCTTGGTGAGCTCGGCCGGGTCGTCGCGCTCCAGATCGAACCGAGCCTCGAGGATCGCCAACTCGTCGAGGCTGCTGTGGCGATAGGCGAAGTGCAGGTCGGCGGCGCTCCGCGAAAGGATTTCGCCACCGCTGGTGAGCACGGTTGCGGCGCGCGTCCACTGACCGATGTCGCCGGCGTGACTTCCCGCGTTGCCATGGAGCGCGCCCCCGACGGTGCCGGGAATGCCGACGAGGTGCTCCAAACCGGCGAGCCCCTCGCGGACGGCGGTGGCGACGACGTGCCCGAGCTTGGCGCCGCCGCCGGCGGTGATGCTCTCCTTCGTCGCGGCAATGCCGCAAAAGTCGGGCGCGGAAAGTTGCACAACCACGCCCCGCAGCCCTTCGTCGGGCACCAACACGTTAGAGCCGCCCCCGAGCAGCCGCACGGCGTGTCCTTGCTCGCGGGCTCGGCGCACTAGCGTCGCCAACTCGTCGCGCGTCGTCGGTTCGGCGAAATACTCGGCCGGCCCCCCCAGACGGAACCAGGTGTACGGGGCCAGGGGCTCCGCTTCGCGAACCACGTGTTCCAGACCGCTGAGCCAACTCATCCGTCGGTTCTTCCCGTGTCGGTTTTCCGAGTGCGACCAGCATGCGTCGCGACGAGGGCATGCTGCGGCGCGTCGCGAGCCCTTGCAATGGAATCCGTTCCATCGGTCGTGCGTGGAGACGCGATGATAAGGGGCGGCCGACGCGAGTGTCAATGTCCTGCAATCCGCTATGCCGCCAGTACCCGACGATCGCTCGTTGCTTCCGTCACCGCGCTCCATTCCTCGGCTTGCTTGCGTGGCAGTAAGCGCGGCGGTATTCTGGCAAGCCGCTGTCGCACAAACGCTCCGGGCTTACCGCGAAAGGGAGCTGCAAACCCATGTCGAAAAACGATCCTCAATCTTCCCAGCGCCCTGACGAGCAAAAGCTCGCCGACCGCGGAGGAGTGCCCCTGACGCGCCGCGGCTGGATGGCCGGTGCGGCCGGCGCCGCCGCTGCCGCCGCCGTGACATCGGTGGCCCATTCGGGCAGCTCCGCCGAGGGCGAGAACGAAGTGGCCAAGAACGCTGATTCCGCTTGGAAGGTCACGCGCGGCCGCATCAACCAATCGGTCTGCCTGTGGTGCTTTCAGCCGATGGAGGTCGAGGAACTGGCCCGCGCCGCGGCAGGTATGGGGCTCCGGTCGGTCGAGCTGGTCGATCCGCGGCACTGGCCGATTCTCAAGAAGTACGACCTGGTCTGCGCCATCACGTCCAGCCACGGATTCGTGCGCGGTCTGAACCACACCGAACACCACGCCGAGTGCGTCGAGAAACTCACGGCGTCGATTGAAGCCTCCTCGGTGGCCGGTTTTCCCAACGTGATTACCTTTTCGGGAATGCGAGGCGAACTGGACGACGAACAGGGCATCACCAACACGGTCGCCGGCATCAAGAAGGTGATCGCCCTGGCCGAACGCAAAAAGGTAAATCTCTGCCTCGAGCCACTCAATACCCGCGTCGACGTGGAGATGAAGGGACATCCCGGCTACCAATGCGACCGCGTCGAGTGGGCCGTGGAAGTGTGCGACCGCGTCGGGTCGGATCGCATGAAAATCCTGTTTGACATTTACCACGTGCAGATCATGCAGGGGGACCTCATCGTCCGCATCCGCCAGTACAAGGACTACATCGCCCACTACCACACGGCCGGCGTGCCCGGCCGCAACGAGCTCGACGACACGCAGGAAATCAATTACCCGGCCGTGATGCAAGCGATCGTCGACACGGGCTACAAAGGGTACGTGGGGCAGGAGTTCATTCCCCGGGCCGACGACAAGATCGCCTCGCTGCGCCAGGCCGCGCGGCTGTGCGACGTATGACACGGCGGCGACGTGGGCATCAGCGGCGCATCGAACGCCGCAACGGGCAAGTTTCTCATCCTCTTGGTTCCCGGGCACTATGCGAGCCGAGGTGATCTCCGTCGGCGATGAGCTGACCAGCGGCCAGCGGCTCGACACCAACAGCCAATGGCTGTCCGAGCGCCTGGGCGATCTGGGTATCCACGTCCTGTACCACACCACCGTAAGCGACGATCAAGAGGCTCATGCGCGCGTACTGCGCGAGGCAATCGGGCGCGTCGACCTCGTCGTCTCCAGCGGCGGACTGGGACCCACGGCCGACGATCTCACGCGTCACGCCATCGCCCAAGCGGCCGGCGTCGAATTGGTGCTCGACGAGGCAGTGCTGGATCGCATTCGCGGCCTGTTCGGTCGGCGCGGGCGGACCATGCCGCCATCAAACGAGGTGCAGGCCATGTTTCCCCGCGGCAGCCGCGTGATTCCCAATCCGCACGGCAGCGCGCCGGGGATCGATATCGACATCGAGCGGTCGATCGTCGCCGACGTTCACGCACATGCGCGCGAATCGGCCGGCGCGAACGATCGGCGGCAGGGGACGGTGCGGATTATCGCCCTGCCCGGCGTTCCGTCGGAGCTGAAGGAAATGTGGCAAGAAACGGTCGAGCCGCACCTTCGCGCCGTTTCGGGTGGCGGCGTGATCCTCCATCGCCGCATCAAGTGCTTCGGCGTCGGCGAGAGCGATTTGGAACAGATGCTGCCCGACCTGATCCGGCGCGGGCGCGAGCCGACGGTGGGCATCACCGTGCACCGCGCCACGATCACCCTGCGGATCACCGCCGCGGGTTCGTCGCCTGAAGCGTGCCGCGCGGCCATCGGACCGACCGCCCGGACGATCTACGAGTGCCTGGGAGACTTGGCATTCGGCGAGGAAGACGACGAGCTGCAGCACGCCCTGGTGCGGATTCTCGCCGCACAAGGCAAGCGGCTGGCGGTGGCGGAATGGGGACCGGGCGGGCTGCTATCTAAGTGGCTCGGCGGCGCCGACCCGACTGCCGCGACATTTGTCGGGGGAGTTGTCGTGCGAAGCAGCGATGCGTTGCGTCGCGCGCTGGGAATCGAACAAAAGCTGGTCGAAGGCCGCGACCCCGACGGCGCCAACACCGTCGCGGCCATGGCGACTGCCTGCCGCGAACGCTTCGCG
>CAYQAJ010000077.1:0-19006 GCA_964415245.1 uncultured Pirellulaceae bacterium
GTACCTGCGTTACCACGTTGCGAATGAGTGCTTCGTCGACTTGCATGGGGCTTGCGCGTTTCGGGGAGTGGTGGCTGTTATCTCACTTCTCACTCTGTCCTGATGGGCAGCGTCGTGAGAGTTTCCAGTCGGACAAGGGCAGTTGTCAGTGGTCCGTGGTCAGTTGTCGGAGGTCGACAATCCTCTTCCCGCAACTGACAACGGACTACTGACAACGGACAAATCCGGCATTCGTTGGTAGTTCGCGCTATTCTGACCCTTCCTCGCGGCTGTACACGCACTCGTGGTCGACGTGTACGGTGTCGACAAGGCCCACTACCACCGTGTCGATGGGCATGTTCTTCGTCTCGGGCGTGAGCCGGGCGCTGGAGCCTTGGGTGATCAGTACGTAGTCGCCCACGCCGGCGCCTACCGTGTCGATGGCGACGAACGTGCGGCCCGTGGTTTCGAGGTTGTTACGCTTCTTGGGTTCGAGTCGGTACGGCTCGACGACCAGCAATCTGTAGCCGACCATGGCCGACGCCTTTTGGGTCGAAACGACCGAGCCGGTCACCTTGGCGACGAACATGGGTTTGTCCTTGGTCAGTTGTCCGTTGTCAGTTGTCCGTGATAGCTGTCAGCTCTCAGCCGTCAGCTTTCAGCCAATCGGTCAACGTTGAGAGTCGCCGGTGCATCTGTTACTGAAAACTGAACACTTGGTATGCCTGTTTGTTACTTTTCACTCTGCTTATGCAATAACTCTCGTGCTTGTCGGGCGACTACGATTTCTTCGTTCGTGGGGACGACCCAGATGGCGGCGCGGCTGGTGGAGGAGTGAATCGCGGTCTCCCCTTTCGCCACGGCGTTCTTGGCTTCGTCGAGCTCGATGCCCAGCTCGGTCAGACCGGCGCAAACCGTCGATCGAATCCCGACGCCGTTCTCGCCGATGCCGCCGGTGAAGACGAGCACTTCGGCCCCGCCCAGCTCGACCAGCATGGCGCCGAGGTAACGTCGCACATCGCTGGTGTACACGTCGAGGGCTAACCGCGCCCGCGAGTTTCCCGCGGCGGCCGCTTCTTCCAGGTCGCGCACGTCGCCGCTTACTCCGCTTATGCCGAGCAAGCCGCTTTGGGTGGCCAGCACGTCGAGCACTTCGTCGATGGTCTTGCCGGTGCGCTCAATTACGTGCCGCAAGGCATAGGGGTCGAAGTCGCCGACGCGGTTGTTCTGCGGCACGCCCGATTGCGGGCTCATGCCCATGCTGGTGGCGGCGCTCTTGCCGCAAGAAATCGCGCACAGGCTGCTCGAACCGCCCAGGTGGAGCGAGACGACGCGCAGGTCGTCGCGATTCATGAGCTCGGCGATTCGCTGTGCGATGTAGCGATGGCTGGCACCGTGAAACCCCCACCGCTGCACCGAGTAGTCTTTCGCCCACTCGTGCGGTACGGCGTAGCGGCGGAGTCGGTCGGGAACCGTGGCGTGAAACGCCGTCTCGAAGGCCGCCACCAGCGGGATGCCTTCCAGTTTCTCCGACAACAGCCGCATGGCCGCGATGTACGGTGGATTGTGGGCCGGGGCCACGTCGCTCATCTCCTGCATCGCCGCGAGCACGTCGGGCGTCACGCGCTGCACGCCGCTGATCCGCCCGCCGTGCACCGCCTTGAATCCGATTGCGGCCACTTCTCGGGCATCGCTAAGGCACCCACTTTCGGCGTCCGTGAGCTGCTCGAGGCACAGTCGCACGGCGGCCGCGTGGTCGGGAATATGGGCTGTTCGTTCGATCCGCCGGTCGCCGATCTGGGCCACGCACGGGCTTTCGGCGGCGCCGATGCGCTCGATGCCGCCGCGAGCAAGCTGCCGCTCGTCGCTCATGTCGAACAAGCAGTACTTGAAGCTCGTCGAGCCCAGATTGGCCACGAGGATTTTCATGGCGCGAGTTTTCAGTTTTCAGTGGTCAGTTTTCAGTCGGAGAGCGACGCGAGAGACTACTCGTACTGCGGCGCGTGTTGCTCAACATTCCTCGCTCTCACGCATCACAGGCGGAGGGAGTTTGGCTACGACACGTAGGCGTCGAGGAGACCTTCCGCCGGTCGGGGGATGATGTGGCTGGCCACCAGTTCGCCCACTTGCGTGGCGGCGTTGGCGCCTGCCTCGACTGCCGCACGCACGCTTCCCACGTCGCCGCTGACGATCGTGGTCACATACGCGCCACCGATACCGACGCGCTTGAGAATTTTCACGTTAGCGGCCTTGGCCATGGCGTCGGTCGCTTCGACCAACCCCACCAAGCCCTTGGTTTCGACAAGTCCGAGTGCATTTTCCATGGTGTTCCAGTCCTTGCCGGCGGTTGCGCCGGCGGAAAAAGGCTAGCCGGCATCACTACCTCGTGTTGGAAGCCGGCCGAATCAGTCACGAGCTACTTTGCCGCCGCCTTCTTCGCGGGCGGAGGCAGCACGATGTCCAGGTCGTCGTGCGGACGCGGAATGACCTGCACGCTGATAATCTCGCCGACGCGGCCCGCCGCGCTGGCGCCGGCATCGGTGGCCGCTTTCACGGCGGCGACGTCGCCCGTTACGAAGGCGGTAACCAGGCCACTGCCGACCTTGTCCCAGCCCATGAACTGCACGTTGGCCGCCTTCAACATCGCGTCGGTGGCCTCGACCAGGGCGATGAAGCCCTTGGTCTCGATCATGCCCAACGCCTCGATCGTCTTTGCCATGTTGCTTCAAACTCCGGGAGGAAAGGGAACGGGAGAAACTCTTGTGGTAGTGGTTGAATGTGTTGGTTGTCAGTTGTCCGTTGTCAGTTCGGAAGGCAATGCAAACGCGGGGATGTGGTGATGGTCCACGTTCCTATTTGGGCAACTGACAACGGACCACGGACAACTGACATCCTCCGGCTGACAGCTAATGGCTCTTGCAGCTGCACGGCGATTCCTGTTTGAGGAGCGTCACTCGCGTTGCCGCGTCGAGGTAGCAGGCGTTTCCCTCGTCGGTATCGATGTGCACTTCGAGCTTGCTGGTTTCGTCGGCCCGCACGAGCAAATCTTCCAGCACCGTGGTGCAGAAGGGAGACTCGATGCGGAGGTTCATGTGGTCGCCCTTCTTCACGCCGTAATACTCTGCGTCGCGGGAATTGATGTGCACGTGCCGCGCGGCGCGGATCACGCCCTGGTCCAGCTCGACGACTCCCTTGGGGCCGACCAGCACGCAGCCCGGCGTGCCATCGATGTTGCCGCTGTGCCGGACCGGGGCGTCGATGCCGAGCGAAATTGAATCGGTGAACGCCAACTCGACCTGGCTGAAGGGCCGCGTGGGGCCGAGCACGCGCACGGTGGGGATCATCCGCCGCCGCGGACCGACCACCATCACGGTCTCCTCGGCGGCGTAGAATCCGTCTTGATAGAGCTCGCGCATCGGCGTAAGCGTGTGCCCAGGCCCGAACAGCACCTCGACGTGCTCTTGCGAAAGGTGCACGTGCCGCGCGGAAATGTTCACGACGAGATTGGGCTTGTCGGACTCGGCCAGCTTGGCGCCATTTGCACCGTTTACGGCACTCGTCGCGCCCGCGCCGCGGGTCTGCGCCAGCACGATTTGCCGCACAATGCGTTCGACGTCGCTGCGGTCGATCGTTTGCGTCGGTGACATGGAAGTGTTGCCGCGTTACGCCGACTGCTGGGTTTGTTCGGTCTGACTGCCGTCGGCCGTGATGAGCTCGACGCCGGCGGCGATGATCTTCTTTCGCCACTCGGGGGCAATCTGGTCGTCGGTGACCAGCACGTCGATCTCGCCCAGCTCGCACAACAGGGCCAGGCTCGTGTGGCCGATCTTCGTGCTGTCGGCCACGACGATCACTTCGTCGGCGGCGCGCATCATGGCCCGCTCGGTCTCGACCAGCAGCAGGTTGCTGTTGAAGTAGCCGCGGTCGTTCACGCCCGCCACGCTCAGCACGGCACGACGGACGTTCAAGTCGGCAAGCATCTGGTTGGCGTAGGGACCGATCGAAACGCCGGTGCGGGCATGCACGTAGCCGCCGATCAGCACCAGGTCGGCCGAGTCGGTGGCCGTGAACAGGTTGGCGACGGGCAGCGAGTTGGTCACCACTTGCAGCGTGCGGCCCATGAGCGCTTGGGCCAACTCATAGGTCGTGCTGCCGCCGTCAAGCAATACCGTGTCGCCCTCTTCGATAAGTTGGGCGGCACGGCGGGCGATCTGCCGCTTCTTTTCCCACTGGGTCGATTGGCGCTGGTCGAAGTGGGGCAGCTTGGGCGAGGGGCCGGTGTAGAACGCGCCGCCGTGGGTGCGCTGCGCTGCGCCGGTTTCCTTGAGGTAGTCGAGGTCGCGGCGGATCGTCGACTCCGAGACTTGCAGCTCGCCCGCCAGGTCGGGCAGGGACGCGAACCCCTTGACCCGAACCAGTTCGAGAAGACGGCTGCGGCGCTCCTCGGCGAGCATGGGGACGGTGGACATTGAATAAATTCGCGCGTGAATGAGACTGATAAGGACTGATAATAATCACGAGTCTGACAGAAAGCAATCATATAGTGAAAGAAATCTATCACAGCGAGGTGCGTACTGCCGTTCGGCAGTCACTTTCTCATGCAACAAATGACGCAATACTATACGGTAAAACAACTTCCGTTCTGTCAAGACAGGAACGATTCCGTGCGACGATGGCTGTCAGAATCGGCCATCCCTGATCACAGCAATGCGGTCGCGCTGCCCGCCGTTTGCTGCCAGTGCTAGCCAGTCAGAGCGCAGCAAGCTTGGCAAAATAACGGGAGCACGCAGACCTTCCGGCCGATTTTCGCAGTTTGTTTCAGAAGCGGGGCAAAGATTACCGATTATCGCTCCTGCGCAGACTTTGCGGGTGCGCCGATGTCGCGTTTGCGCGGCGGCACGCTGGCCGCAGATCGTGCCGGACTCGTTGAGACCCGGCACGCTGCCCAGGCCACTTGAGTTCGTTCACCGCATCCGCACGACGTATCCGTTGCCTTAGACGGATGGGGGCGTCGCATTTTGGTTCACAATTATGCCTAGCGACTACTGTCGAGTTCGCACAAAGATGCCCGGCTTTCGCCACATCGCCGTACTACTTGCGGCGAGCTGTCTTGCGGCTCTGTCGGCCGGTGCCGCGATTGCGCAGGACTTGGTCCCCGAGGGTTACCGCGCCTACCAACTCAAACAGGCATGGGCACAGGAGCTTGCGCCCAGGGTGCGCACCTTGGTCAATACCTCCGACCCGGCTGCCGAGGTGGTCGTCGATCGGCAGATGAACCGCATTCTGGTCAAGGGGAGCGATGCGGCGCAGCGGCTTGCGGCCCAACTGATCGAAACGCTCGACCGGCCGGCGGCGACCGCTGCCAGAGAGGTGAAACCGCCGAAGGTGGCGGGTTATTCCGTCCCCGCCCAGTCGCTCGACGCGACCGTCGCCGCCCTGGAGGCCGATTACCCACCCCAGACCGGCGTGGGAATCACCGCCGACCCGCGCACCGGCCAAATCATCATCATTGCGCCAGAGGAAGTGCATCGCGCCATTGAGGCCCGATTGGCGGCAGCCGCGCGATCGGATCGCGGTGCGGTGGCGCAAGAAGGCGGGCCGGCGATCGAACCCGAGCAAGACGAAAGGCTGGCAGCCGCATTGGATCGAGCCCAGCCGGTCAGCCGAGAGAGTCGCTCGACAATCCTGTTGCGCAACGCCCGGTGGAGCGACCTGGAGGACCATTTGCGCCGCGCGTGGGGCGATCGGGTTCACTGGTCGACCGATCAGGCGGGAGAAACTTCGACCGCGCGGTTTCCCACGTCCAGCGGGAAAGCCACCGAGATATCGGTCGACCGCCGCAACAACCTGGTCACCATCGAAGGAACTGCCGACGCGGTCGCCGCATGGCAACGAGTGCTGCAAGCCATCGACTCGCGGGAGCGGCGAAACGAGTCGACTCAATTGCATCCTCTGCGTCGAGCCGACCCACGGCAAGTGCAGCAGGTGGTCGAATGGCTCAACGCTTCCAGCCAGCGGGCCGACAACGCCGACAAGCAGATTCTGGCGACACTCCGCCTCGACCAGCCTCGCTCGGGCAGCGGGATGGTCTCGCGCATCTTCCAGCCCGAGGATCGCGAGCATGGCGTTCGCGTCGCCCAGGTAGACGGGAACCAGAACTTGCAGCCTCCGGCCAACGGCCAAGGCAACCAGTTTCCACCGCCCGACGGCAACCAACCCGAGGGCAACCAGCAGGGTCCGGTGCCGGGCGGTCCTCTAGGACCGACCGAGGCGGCGGCGCTTCTGCAAGGCGCCGGGCTGATCGGCAACGTACAGATCACGATCATCGAGGAGCTGGATCTGATTCTCATTCGAGGCCGTCCCAGCGACGTCGATGCGGTGATACGCATCATCGAGCAAATCGAAGCGCAAAGCGCGCTGACGCGGCCGATCGTCGAGATTTATCCGCTACGGCACGTCGACGGGCAGGCCCTGAACGAACTGCTGATTCAGATCTACGGCGACGTGCTTTCGGCGCGGCAAGGGCAGGTGACGATTATCCCGTTGGTGAAACCGAATTCGCTGTTGTTGATCGGGCGGCGGGAAAGCGTCGACGCGGTGATCGACCTGGTCCGCCGTCTCGATACGCCGGTGGCGCCGCGCACGCGGTTCCGCGTGTTCTCGCTCGAGTACATGTCGGCGACCGATGCCGAGCAGCGATTGACCACCTTTTACACCAACCAGGGGGTGGGGCTGGGACCGCGCGTACTCATGGTGTCCGACTACCGCAGCAACAAGCTGATCGTGCAAGGAAGCGAGCGAGACCTGGAGGAGGTGGCCGAAATTCTGAAGGCCATCGATACCGTCGACGACACAGGCGCGATCAATGAGATTCGCGTTTTCCGGTTGACCAACACACTGGCGGTGGAACTGCAGCCGGTGCTGCAGGACGCGCTGAACGGGCAGCTTCAGGGAGCGGGTCGGGGATCAACGACGGGAACGGGGGGCATTGGACAGCAGGCCATTGCGCAGGTGCCCGGCGGTGCGGCCGGCGTTGCCGGGGCTACCGGTGCACAGATCCGCTCAGCCGCCCTTTCCTTTCTTGCCAGAGAGGGACTGCTCTTGCGCTCCGGCCTGATGTTCGACGTCCGTATCACCGCCCTGAACAACGCCAATGCACTGATCGTTGTGGCCCCCAGCAAGAGCATGGAGTTGATCGCGGCGGTGATCGAGCAGCTCGACCAGTTGCCCGATGCCGAATCGCAGATCATGGTGTATCCCATCGTCAACGGCGATGCCACGACGCTGGCCAATACGCTGCAGCAGATATTCGGCCAGCAAGCGGGCGGTGCGCAGGGATTGGCGCAGGCCGCCCTGTTGCAGGCCGCGTTTCAGAGCGCGGCGGGCACGGGCGAAAGCTCGCTCGTCGCTCTGCGATTTGCCGTCGACGTGCGCACCAACAGCATTATCGCCACTGGCTCGAAGAGCGACCTGAGGGTGGTCGAGACAATCCTCGTGCGGCTGGACGAGGCGGGCGTGGGTCAGCGGCAGACCACGGTCTTCCGCCTCAAGAACGCCCCGGCCACCGCCGTGGCCGCGGCCATCACCGACCTGTTGACGCAGCAGCGCGCGATCAACACCGCCGACCCCACGCTCGTCAGCCCGTTCCAGCAGATCGAGCGCGAAGTGATCGTGGTGCCGGAGATCGTCAGCAACAGCCTGATCGTGAGCGCCACGCCGCGGTTTTACAAGGAAGTCGTCGAGATCGTCGAGAAGCTCGACGCTCGGCCCCCCATGGTCATGATTCAGGTCATCATCGCCGAGGTGACGCTCGACGACACGGAAGAATTCGGCGTGGAGATGGGCGTGCAGGACTCGCTGGTGTTCGACCGCGGTATCGGCGTGGTCGGTTTCCCCTTCAACACGGCCCTGTTGGGCAACAACTCCGACGCCGTCTCGCTGGCCACGCGGGAAACGCTCGCCGGCCAGGCACTGCAGAACCTGTCGCTCGGCCGAACCAACGCTCGACTCGGCTACGGCGGCATGGTGCTCTCGGCCGGCAATGAATCGATCAACATCCTCATTCGCGCTCTGCAGGACAAGCGCCGCCTGCAAGTGCTCAGCCGACCGCAGGTGATGACGCTCGACAACCAGCCCGCCTTCGTGCAGGTGGGTGCCCGCGTTCCGTACATCACGTCGACGCAGGTCACGGAAACCGGCACGATCAACAGCACGACGCTGGAAAACGTGGGTCTTATCCTGGGCGTGACTCCCCGCACCAGCCCCGACGGCCTGGTCGTGATGGAGATCGACGCCGAGAAATCGGAAGTGGGCCCGGAAGCCGAAGGCATTCCCATCTCGATCAACCAGAACGGCGACGTGATCCGTTCGCCTCAGATCAACATCACCACGGCCCAGACCACGATCAGCGCCCGCAGCGGCCAGACGGTCGTCTTCGCCGGGCTGATCACCAAGAGTCGTTCGCGCGTATCGCATCGAATTCCCATCGCCTCCGATATGCCCGTCATCGGTCGGATCTTCCGCTTCGATTCCGAGGTCGAATCGCGCAGCGAGCTGTTGATCATCATGACGCCGTACGTCGTGCGCGAGGATCACGACGCCGACGTACTCAAGCACATGGAGTCGTCGCGCATGAGTTGGGCTCTGGCCGACCTCGTCGAATTCCACGGCGACGCGGGTCTCAGCCCGGGCCACGGCCTGTGGGGCGAGGGCGAGCCGCCCGCGATCTTTCCCAAAACCGATCCCCTTACCGCCACCTGGCGGTTCTTCATGGGGACGGGTGTGCCTGAAACGGTTGTGCCACCGATTGTCGCGCCCGTGCGTCTGTGGCACGATTCGCCGCTGCCCGATCTGCTCGACCCGTTTGACCTTCGCTACCAACTTTGGCCGTGGAAGCCCCTGGCTGAACCTCGGGGCCCGGTGCTGAATCGCAACCGGGAGGAACCGTACTACGCGCCGGGTCCGGCCGACTTCCAGGCCGCTACCTCGGGTTACGAAATACTGCCCGGTGCGCCGATGAACGACGGCAATCTGCCCAACTTGCCCGCACCCGCACCTCGGTACGGGTTCCCGCGGGATCAGCCGACACCGTACGAGTCGCCGCCAAGCGAGACACCGCGGTACTCGTTGCCGCAGGGGCTGGCGCCGGAGAACGGCTCGCCGCAAGGACAGCCGCCACAGCCACGTTCCAGCGGAACCAACCAAGGCGCGTCGTCGACCGTTCCTCCCGTGTTGATCGCGCCGCCGGCGGGAACGGGGCTGACGAACAATTCCAGTCGGCGGGAAGCCCAGCCGAGCGCGTCCGTCTATTCGGCTGGCGGCGGTAACGCAGTCTCGACGGCTCAGTACGTCGACGACGCCGTCCTCGGCGCCGCGGCACAGCAAGGCGCCGCGGGCGGCGCCGCGATTGTCACGCGCCGCCTGTTTGACGACCGCGGCTACACCGTGGAGGAGGTAACGCCGTGACGTCGAGCATGCAACGATTGCTCCCGTTGACCGCCGCACTGTCGCTCGTGGGGCTGCTTGCCGCCGGGTGCGCGGCACCACTGAAGTTGGCGGGTGATTGGCCTCCGGGAGCCGCCGGCGGCAATGCCCCCGCCGGCGAGCCCGCCGCCGTCGTAGCGCTTTGGACGGAGGCAGCACTGCAACAGCCCGGCGGAAAGCCGCTGCGCGGCCTGGGTGGACGAATCTACTTTTACGACCAACGAAACCGTCCGATCGTCGTCGACGGGAAGCTTGTCGTCTACGCCTACGACGATTCGCGCACCGATCCGTCGGACCAAGAGGCCGACCGCAGGTACGTTTTCACATCCGACGAACTGCAGCGATGCTTCAGTACGACGCGGCTCGGTCCTTCGTACAGCGTCTTTGTGCCCTGGGACGAGGCAGGACAAACACAGCGCAGTATCACGTTGCTCCCCGCATTCAAGACCGCGGAAGGACGCGTCGTCGTCGGCCAGCCGAGCGTCAGCGTGCTCGACGGAGAGAAGCAACCCGAAACTCAAAGCCCATCGGTCGCCGACGGTGCGCAGGCGGGAAGTTCCGGCGGATTGCTGGCCGGTGACACCGATTTGGGTGCGAACGACCGATCGCAGGGTGCGACCGAGCTATCGATTCACGCCGGAGGACTCAGCGCCCTCGCGCAATCACGGGAAGGCGGCATGCGGGCGACGACGATTCCGCTTCCTCCCAGCACGCAACGTCGGCTCAGCGCTGCCGGCCCGGTCGACGCAACGTTTCAGGCGCCGGCCGGCACGACGTATCCTGCGACGTATCCCTCGACGGAGACGGCGACTTCAATCGGACCGGGGCAACAGACCACCGGGGCACAGTCCGGCGGGCTGAACACCGTTTACCAAGCGGGTGTGCAGACGGCCACGCCCAATCGCGTGCAGACGGTCGGCAGCTATGCCGGCACGGTGGGGCAAGCGGCAAACCAAAGCGGCAGCACAACAACCGGTTGGCCCGGCACCGCGGCTACTCCTGGTCAACTGCCGCCGGATCCACAACCAGCTCGTTTCGTACTTCCTCGACCCCGGGTTCGAGCATCACAAGTCGAGTCGCTAGATCGCTCTGGTGCGCAGTAGCCACAGCTCCCGTCAGCACCGCCGTCGTGCCTTCCATCTGCACTGCCACATTCCCGTTCAGATGTGATTTGGGAATTCGTGCGATGCGGGCCGAAACTTGCGTGCTCACTACCGCAGAGTTGCGTGCAGAAACTTCAAAGGCGACTCTCATCGTGGCGCGGGGCATGGTGCGCGTATTGCCGATACCGCCATAGTTCTGCCCGTAGTTCTGGTTCTGGAAGTTCTGGTTTTGGAAGTTCTGGCCGCCGTAACCGCCAACATTCAGACCACCTCCCAGTCCCCCAAGTTGATTCTGCAGGTTTCGGTTGTTGCGTCCGCCGAGTCCGGTCTGGCCGATGCCCGTGCCGCCGGTTGCCCCCACCTGGCCCACAAAGCTGCCTGCCTCGGCAGTATCGGCCCCGACAAACTGACCTGGCTGGCGATTCTCGCGGAGGTAGCGCTCGTTGCCGGTGACCTGCCCCACGTTCTCCGTCGACTGTAACCCCGTGGAGCCACCGCGACCCGACCGGCTGCTAACGCCGGACCCGAGATTGCGACTGCCGAACGTGCCGCTGCTCGAGCTGGTTCCAAAACTGCCTTGCGCCAGGGCCTCCCCTGCGCCCAGAACTATCAACGCACAGACGGCGACGGCGATGGTGGGCAAGCTTCGCATAATGCGCTATCCTCTCACTCGGTGGGGGGACAATCAAGCCCGTAAAAAGGTCAGGCAAGCGGGGATTGGCTGGCTGCCGGGCTCCTTTGGTCGGGCGGGGCATCGCTGGCAATGAGCTCACTGGTCTCATCGACCAGCGGGCCAACGCAACTTTCACTCGTACGATGTGGCAGATGGACCCGCTTTTTCTATTAACCCCTTTACGGCCAACCGGTTCCGGCCTGGAGATGAAACTTCGGACCAACCTGCGGGGTAGAAACGCGGTGGACATGTGGCTCGACGCAAGCGGGTGGGACGACCCGTGTTACGCCGTGCGACAGATGAACTCGTAACGGGAAAACGGGAGTTAAGGAGAAAACAGCCGTGATGCGAAAACGCTCAGTGGTCGCCCTGACGACCGTTTTGGTGGCTGTGGCGTGCGTTGGCATCCCACCCCGGCGAAGCGGCGCGGAAGACCGCCCCGCGGCGCCGTACCTGCTTCCCGAGGAAACCCTGGCCTACCTGCGGGTGGCCGACTCGCGCGATCTGGTGGCGCGGTTTCAAGAAACTGCCATCGGTCGCATGCTGCAGGACGAAGAACTGAAGCCGTTGCTGAAGCATCTGTATGGCTCGGCGGTCGATGCGTTCGCCGAAATCGAGGAGCAGGTAGGGCTCTCGCTTCCCGAACTGCTCGAAATCCCGCAGGGCGAAGCGTGCCTGGCGATCGTGGCCAGCGAAAACGGCCCGCCCGCCGCCATCCTGATGCTGGAGGTCGGCGACAAGCTCGGTTCGGCCAACGTGCTGCTGGACCGCGGTAAAGAGGCGCTCGTTGCCCAAGGCGCCACCGTGACAACAGAGACGGTGGGGGACACGTCTCTTGCGATTTACCAAATGCAAGGGCGCCGCCAGCGGCGCGTCGTGCAGTGTCAGCGCGACGGCGTCATCGTTCTGGCCAGCGACGTCGACGCCGCCAAGAATCTGCTCAGCCGCTGGGACGCCAAACAGCAGGCCGGCGACGAACAAGCCGACGACCAGAAGTCCGACGACGAGAAGCCCAAAGCTCTCGTAGACAACTCGAAATTCATGACGATCATGTCGAGCTGCCGCCGGACCGACGAAGAAAAGCCGCAGCTCACCTGGTTCGTCGACCCCATCGAGTTGGCCCGAGCGGCTACTCGCGATAGCGGCGCCGGACGCGCGGGGCTGGCGCTGCTGCCCGTTCTCGGCCTCGACGGATTGCACGGCGTCGGCGGGAGCGTCGTCCTGGCCGATGAGGACTTCGACACCATTGCACACATCCACGTGCTTCTGGATACGCCCCGCGCGGGAATTATCAAGATGGTGGCCTTCGAGTCGGGCGACACCACGCCGGAGCCGTGGGTGCCCGGCGACGTGGCCAGCTATATGACGCTCAACTGGGACGTCGACCAAACCTACCGCGCCGCCAGCAAGCTCTACGACAGTTTCTTCGGCGAGGATATGTTCAAAACCGCCGCGCAGCAGCGCATCGGCGCGCCGCTCGACCTCGACTTCGAGAAGGACGTGCTGGGGGCCGTGTCGGGCCGCTTTACGCTCATCACCTGGTTCGAGAAGCCGGCTCGGCTCAACAGTCGATCCCTGCTGGTGGGCGTGCAGCTTAAGGACCCCATGGTCACCCAGAAGAAGCTCGAAGAGACGATCGCTCGATTCCCCGACCGCTTCGAGAAAGAGACGTTCGGCCGTGTGACCTACTATCGGGCCAATGTGGACGGCCGATTCGCCCGACCCGCGGACGGCGAACCGCCCGCGGACGGCGAGCCGGCAGCCGATGGCGAAGGGGCGCCCGGCGGCCGCGTCGAACTGCGACGGCCCGAACCGTGCCTGGCGATTCTGGGCGACTATCTTGTCGCGACCGACAGCCGATCGCTGCTGCGCGAGGCGATTCTCACCGACATCACTCCCGCGAGGTCGCTGTCGGAGCAGCTCGACTACAAGCTCATCGCCAGCAAGATCGGCCGGCAGCCGGGAGGCGACAAGCCCGCCATGGTCACGTTCCGTCGACCCGAGCAGGAGGTGCGGCTGTTGTACGATCTGGTCGCGTCAGAGTCCAACCGCCAGCGGATCGCCGAGGGAGCGGAAAACAACCGCTTCTTTCGGGCCGTAAACGACGCGCTGGAAGAAAACCCCCTGCCCCCCTTCTCGGTGCTGGCCGAGTACTTGGCGCCCGGCGGCGGTATGATGACCAACGACGAGACCGGGTTGCACTACATGACTTTCACGCTGAAGCGGGACTGAGATCCGCTGCGGACTCGTGGTCTCCCGGCATCGCGTGACCACGCCGTTCGACTTGGGCCGGCGTCGACGCCCGCGCTATCCGAACCCGGGGTCTTGCCGAATGCCCAGGCACGGGCGAAAAAGGGGGGGGGCAGGAGTCTGAGAGCTTATCCAAAAACCGTCGGGGACTGGCTCACTCTGCCGAGTCCGCCAGGCAAAGGGTGCCTGTTCCCTTCTCGCGACGGTTTTCGGATAGGCTGTTGGTCCGGCATGGTACGGAGCGTGCCGGGTATCCCAGACTCCCGACCTCTCCATCTGCCCGGAGATGGAACTCTCGTCAGGAGCCGCGTATGGCCCCGGAAAACGCCGGCCGATCCGAGTCAAACGATATCGGACACGAGCACCAAGAGCTGCGCCACCAGCTCGACTCGCTTCAGGCAGCACTGAGCGACGTCCGCACCGACCGCGCCCGGGCGGCGGGCTTGCTGCGGGGCATGGCCAGCGGCATCGAGCAGCATTTTCAGCGCGAAGAGCGGCCAGACGGGCTACGGCAGTTGATATCCGTTGCTCCACGCCTCAAAAGCCGCGTCGACGTGGTCCTGGCGCAACATGCCCAATTCCGCGGGGAGCTGGCCGATCTGATCGCCGCCGCCAGCTCGTCCGCCGGCGCCGACTGGCGCTCGGAGCTCGCGCAGCGCTTCGCCGCATTTGCCGAGCAGTTCCTGGCGCACGAGCACGAGGAAAACGCCCTGCTGCAAGAGGCATACCACCGCGATATGGCGGCCGAGGATTAGCCGGGCAGGGAGACGAACGAGCGGCATGACCACGAACATGGGTCGTGAAACCGCGCCTACTGCGCGTTCATAAAGCGCACGCCGACGTCGTAGCACCGCTCGTTGACGCGCATGCAGCGCACCACTTCGACCTCGGCCTGACTGCCCGAGGGCAGCCAGAGAGTCATTCGCTCGCAGGGAAAGAGCTGCTCCTCGTGCAGGAAGCAGATTCCCTGCCGCGAGACGTTTTTGGTCAGCACGACATACCGCCCGGCGTCGCGAGGCAGCGCTGGCAGGGTCTGCCGGTAGAGGAGAATGGCGCGGGAGCGAAAGTGAAACCGCGGAAAGCGTCGCTGTTCCTCGGTGGCGGTGGGGAGCGCCCCGCCGCGCTCGAACTCCTCCAGCCATTCGCGCGGAATGCTGATGCGGCACTCGAGCTGGGCGAACGCCTCGTCGAACGCATTGTTCGTCGGGGCGACCGCTACGGCGTCATCACGGCGGTCCAGCATCGAACCATCTCCTCGTCGAGGTGGGTACCGGCCTGCTTGTTGATGAACTCCAGCGCCTGCGGCACCGGCAGCGCCCGGCGGTACGGCCGAACGCTCGAGATGGCCTCGAAGACGTCGACCACGGCACACAGTCGGGCCAGGTGATGGATTTCGTCGCCGCCGACGCGGGCCGGGTAACCGCGGCCGTCCATCCGCTCATGATGCTGGTAAACCATCATGAGCTGCCCCCAGGTCAGGTCTTCGCGATGGCACAACTGTACGAAGCCATCGTAGGGATGGCGCTGCACCACGGCTCGCTCGGCGTGCGTCAACGGCCCCCTCTTGTTCAGGATCGCATGGGGCACTTTCAACTTGCCCAAATCGTGCAGGAGGCCGGCGAGGGCCACCCGCCCCAGCTCTTCTTGGTCCGACATGCCCAGCGCTTTGGCCAGCGCCAGCGCGAAGCTAGCCACGTTGAACGAGTGCGTGAACGTGTGGTAGTCGTGCCGCAGTACCTGGAACAGATCCAGCGTGACGATCTGCGAACCGGCCAGCATGCCGGACATCTGTTCAGCGAGCGGTCCAGCCGTCTTGACTACGGCGTCGGATGATTTGTGGCGGAACGCTTCCTGCAACAGGCCCCGGCCTGTTTCGCTCAAAAACTCGTAGCGGCGCTCGGGCGCAAGCGATTCGTCGTGCAGGATCGAAGGCAGGTTCCGACGCAAGTAGCGGTGGTACTCATCGACGCTGCCAGCGGGAATGTAAACAGTGTGAATGTCCTGCGCGGCAAGCCGCTCCAACTCCTCGGGTCCGGCCGGCAAATGTTGCTCGCGATACAGGACCGGTGCTTTGGACGAGTCCCACTTCACGTACATATCGACGGACATTCCGCTGGCGCTCTGCAGCGCCGTCAGCGGAACCGGGATCAGCTCCGGACAATCGGGCGTCGCGGCAACGAACGTGTCGTCGCACGTGCTCTGGGCCACGTTCCTATTCTCCCGCGTCGGTCGGCTGCGCGTTGGCCGTTGTATGCTACGCGACATCTAATACCACGCGTCGCATGGTACCCGCGCAGGAAAGCCTAGCTTGCCGCAATCTTCGGGGGAAAAGAGGATGCTGCTCGCACGCCGTGAGTCGTAAGGGGTCGGTGCCGGTTGTAGGGACCGTGCGATCGGTGCGGGCCCGTCGCCGGTCGCCCGCCGAGAAGGACCACCCCCGCTGGGGGCGTAACCTATATTTTCTTGCCGAAACACGGCCGGCCGCCCCGCGGCATTGCAAACACTACGCGCCCGCGTCGCCCGCGTCGCCCGCGTCGCCCGCGTACAGGCCGCACCGGCCGGACTGCACCCGCATGCCAACTAAGGCGAATGTGGCTCGCACGCCGGAGCGACGGAGCGTGCATCGGCCCGGCTTCCGCCACCGATCAACGCGGCGAATCGGACCAGCAAAGAACCAAAACAGCGAAAGGAAGCGGCCACGCATGTTGACAGCCAGCGACATTATGACCTCGCCCGTCGTGTCGATCGCCCCCAACGCGCTGATCGAACACGCATTGGAAAAAATGCTCCACCACGACGTGAGCGGTTTGCCCGTCGTCGAGCGCGACAACCGGCTCGTGGGCGTAATCTCCGAGTTCGACACGCTGATGCTGCTCGACCCACGGCAAGAAGAATACAGCCCGGTCGCGCCGGTGGCTCACTTCATGAGCACCGATGTGCTGACGATCGACGCCGACGCCCCGGTCACCGACGTGGCGAGCGTCTTTTTGCGACACCCGGTACGACGCCTTCCCGTGGTACGCGACGGGCGGCTGGTGGGAATCGTTTCGCGGGGCGACATGATCGCAATCGTCCGCGACCACCGCCGTACGATGGCATCCCTGCCGTGGTCCGACGCCGTGGCGCCACTCACGAGTCCGGCGGAGACGCAATCGGTCACGCCGGAGGCCTGAACCAGATGGCCGGTTCTCCCGGCCGCACGCGCACCGACACGGGGCCGAGCCAGATACCCCCAACCGTAGATTGCACTGCCCCCCCGAATCGATCCGCAAACCGCCGACACCAGCCATGCACACTGCAACCGAGATGCCCGACGAGGTGCAGTCGATCCTGCACGAGGGCGAGTGGCTCGAAGAGCTGCACGGCGAACACGACGGCGCCGCGCGGCGCCAGTTGGCTTTGGCGCTGTTGGGCCGCCGCGTTCAGGCCGCGCGGAGCCCCGCCGGACTGATGGAGGACACCGCGTACCTGGCCGCCGTGACGCTGCGCGTCGATCATTTCGGCGCCGCGCGCGTCCGCCCCGACGGCCAGACCTTGCTGCTGCACTTTGGCGCAGTCGAGCAGGACGCTGCGGAAAGCCGTCTGGCAAGCCACCAGCTCGCCACCGTCGCTCGCCGCTCGGCGTCCGCCTTCGCGCTGAGCACGGGTGAAGTCCTATTGGTCAACGATCCGGCGGGCGATAAGCGTTTCGAAGACGCGGTCCTCGATCATTATGAAATCGCCTGCGCCCTGGTGTGTCCGATCATTTTCGGCTCGCGCCCCCTGGGCACCATCGGCGTGTACAGCAAGGTGCGCCGCCCGTTCAGCAAACAGGAGATCCTGTTTGTCGAATCCCTGTCGATGATGCTGGGCGCCAACATCATGCGGGAGCGCATCGAAACGGCGCTCGCCGAACAATCGAAGTTCCTGTCGGCCGCCATGGATTCGACCGACAGCCTCGTCGTCGTGCTTTCGCCCGACGGCCGTATCGCCCGATTCAACCGCGCCTGTCAGGACGCGACGGAATTCACTCCCGCCGAAGTCAAGGAGCGGCCCTTCTGGAGCGCCTTCCTGCTCCCCGAGGAAGTCGGACTCATGAAGGACGCGTTGGAAAGAGTGCACCGCGGCGAGTCGCCCGTCCGCGTCGAGACACGCGTCCTCACCAAGCACGGGCAGCGCAAGTGCGTCGCCTGGTCGCTGACTGCCTTGCGCAACAGTGAAGGCCACATTCAGTCGTTTGTGTGCAGCGGCATCGACGTCACCGAAAAGCACGACGTGCTCGACCGCCTGGCGCACGCCGAAGCCGAGGTGCGCGAAAAGCAGCAGTCGCTGGTCGAGCTCCAGGAGCGAATGGCGGTCGAAGGCTTCACCGGCGACGCGGACAACAAACGCCGACTCGCGCCGAATGCGTTTGTCGAGCGCCGCAGGCAGAAGCGGCGGGCGTATCCGTACGTGCAGATCGTCGCCCCGCTGGTCGACGGGAAGCTGCCCGACACCGGTTCGTTCTTCGAAGTGCGCTGCCACGACATTTCGCCGGGCGGATTCTCGTTTCTGGTCTCCCAGCCCACGTCCGATGGCGAGTATGTCGTCGCGTTCGGCACGCCCCCGGCGCTCAATTACATTACGGCGCGGGTCGTGCACGTCACGCCGTATCGCCACAACGATCAGGACATGTTCCTGGTCGGCTGTGCATACACCGGCCGGGCAAGGTATTGAGAGCTTATCCGAAAACCGTCGGGGACTGGCTCATTTTGCAGAGCTGCTGTCCGTTGTCAGTGGTCCGTTGTCAGTTGTAAGCTGGCCATCTTCATGTCGGCTGAAAACTGAAAACTTTGAGTGTGCCTGTCCCCTTCTCTCGCGCGGTTCTTGGATAAGCTCCTAAGAGGGACCTGTGCATCAGATACGATCGCTTCGTGGTTGGCGCTCAGGTCCGCGCACTCAATCGCGCAGTTCGAAGATCGCCTCGATCTCGACCGAGATGTTGCCCGGCAGGCTACCCATGCCGACGGCGCTTCGCGCTCCGACTCCCTCGTCGCTGCCGAATACCTGGGCGAACAACTCGCTGCACCCGTTGATAACGGCCGGATGCTGGGTGAAATCGGGCACGCAGTTCACCATGCCCAGCAGCTTGATGACGCGCTTCACCCGGTCGAGGCTGCCCAGCGATGCGCGGAGCGTAGCCAGAATCGTCAGGCCCGTCTGCCGCGCGGCGTTGTAGCCGGCCTGCTGGTCGACTTCCATTCCGACGCGGCCCGAGATCATCGTGCCATCGGCCAATAGCGGCCCGTGCCCCGACACGTAGCACATGTTGCCGGCGATCACGACCGGTTTGTAAACTCCGGCCGGCTTGGGAGGCGGCGGGAGTTCAATCTTCAGTTCAGCCAGTTTCTTTTCGGCGCTCATGGTGCGAAACCTTTCGCTTGCGTCGGGGAAGCTGCCAGCTTCCCCATGGCCGTTACTATTCGCGCCGAAGCTGGCAGCTTCGGCCACGGGAATGGGTTGCGATTTTAGATTGAGAGGCTATCCCAAAAACGTAAGG
>CAYQAJ010000078.1:0-6261 GCA_964415245.1 uncultured Pirellulaceae bacterium
CGCACTTGCGTGCCGCCGGTGGCCGCCACGCCGCGCATCGAATCGCTGAATACGATCGTTGCCGTGGCGGGCGCTTCGTACCCTTCGCTGGGCAGCATGGCGACAATCTTCGGGTACCACTCCTTCACGACGGGCGCCAGTTCCTTGTGTGCCCACTCGGTCAAATCCGGCGCGTCGGTGGTGTCGATCGTGATGCGGTGCCCGGCGTCGGTTACCACGACTTCCCGATGCACTTCGCCGCGGGGCTCGGTATCGGGCGCAGTGGCGGGCTCGGCGGTGGCCACCTTCGACTTCGGACCCAGCACGTCGATTTCGCTGAAGAACGTGTTGCCGAACGGATCGTCGCGCTCGGTGGCCGAAATGTCGAACAGCAGGTAGCGGTACGAGCCGAGCGTGCCTTCGCGTGCTTGAAGGCTGACGCCATATTGCCCGCCGGGCGTGCCTTCCTCGGGCCGCGTATCGACCCGGGCGATGAGCGTCCATCCGCTGGTGGTCGGGTCGGTATCGGCGGCGGGCTTGGGATTGAAGTTGTCCTGGTCGCCCGTGCCGGCGTAGAGCTTGTACACCTGGGGACCGCGCGTTGTCGGGTGCCAGGAATAGGTATTCACTTGCTCGATCTGGGTGGCAGCGCCCAGATCGACGAGAAGCCGGCCTCCACCGCTGCCGGCGCTAAAGAAGAAGTTCTCGGCCGGTTGGTCCGCGTCGGTGGGGATTCTGCCGTCGTGGAGCTTGTCGAGATCGCCGCCGTTGCGATCTCGCCGGCCGTCGGCGATGGCCCACGTCGCCTTCTCCCCCAGATCGCCCCGCGCCGGCCGGCGAACCTTTTCGAATCGATATTCACCGCTGGCCGACCGGCCGACGTTGCGACCGACGGTGATGGTGGTGGAAAGCTCGTCGTCGGCCGCGGTGATGGTGCGAACCGCGAGGAACGAACCGATGGCCGCGACCGTCAGATAAACTACCGCGCGATTCGCTCGCGCGCGGAACGAGCCCAATTCCATACCGTTTCGGCGAAGGGGACAGGCACCATTGGCTCCGCGGAGTGCGCAAAAGGAGCCAGTCCTCGACGGTTGTGAAGTGTGCTCGAATATCATGCGAGTTCTCCCTTCCCGTGTCACGTCGATCAAGCTGCAACCCAACGCAGCACACATGCTACCCCACGCCTCCGGCACGATTCAACCAATCGGTAGCGTTCGCGTCTCGACGGGATTTGGTCGGAATCGTGCGGAACTCTCGGCGGGGGCGAATCGTCTTACTGCCGGCACGCCTGATTTCATCGTTTCAAGAACTTCCAATCCGACGGAGGCAAACCATGGTATTCTCGCCGCGACAGCGCGCAACGCAACGAGCATGTCTGGCGGTTGTCGCCGCATTCGGGGTTTGCGGCACCGCTTGGGCCGATGGCGCCACGCCCAAGCCCGACGACCAGGTCCGGCGTATCGAGCCGGACGCAAGGGTTTCCACCGTCGGCTTGAAGGCGGACAAGGATGGCTGGATTGCCCTGGCCCCGCTCGTCGACGCGGACCGCGATCTTCAAGACGCGGGATGGAAGTGGGACGGCGAGACGGCAGACTTCAGCGCCGGTAGGCCGCGCGCGTACGTCTCGATCCCGGTGCGGATTGACGGGAGCTATGAATTGAAGACTCGCGTCACCATCACGCGAGCCAAGGAGGTGACGGCCATTTCCTTGCCGATCGGCGAGACGCGGGCGGTCGTGTTGGCAGTACGCGGCGATGGCGGGAATACCGAGTCGCCCACCGCGACCATCGAGCTGACGGGGCTCGATCCGCGGCCCGAGCCGCCGGGCGATTTGTCGGTGAAGATCGGCACCGAGTACGAGCTGTCGTGCGTGGTGCGGCGCGACGGGGACAAGGTGGAGATCGAGATTCGCCGCGACGACCGGGTTCTGTTTCAGTGGTCGGGCGAAGTGGATAAGGTTGCCCAGCGCGAGCTGCTGCGCGGCGGCAGCGTGGAGCTGGAAACGGCCTACTACACGACCTCGCGGTTTGCCGATCTGCGGCTGAAGATGCTCGCGGGCAAGGCGGCGGCGCTCTCCGATCGGCAACCGGTACATCAACCGAGCAGCTAACGAAACGGTCAAGAGTCCAAGGGTCGAGGGTCGAGAATGATTCGGCGCGAGACGTGAGATGTGCGGCTTGAGGTGCGGAGGCGTACAGGGTGGATGGCACTCCCGATGCGTTCACGCCCCTCGCTAGCGCGTCGGGCTCGTTTTGTGCGAGGCGGTCGTTTGCCCTCGCTAACGCGTGGGGCTCGTTTGGCGCCCAATCCCGTTCCTCAAGACTCAAGCCTCACGCCTCAAGCCTCACGCCTCAAGCCTCAAGCCTCAAGCCTAGCTAGGATACCGGCCGCTGGGCGACTTCGTCTTTGCCGTATTCTTCTTCGGCCCTTTTCAGTTGCGTTTCGGCGTGGAGCTGGAGGAGGGTGCCGGGAAGAAGCGGCATTGCCTCTTGGTACCAGTAGGCCGCTCGTAGCCAGAGCCATTTGCGGTGCAGCTTCGGCGTCTTTTCGCCCAGCTTCCACCACAGGTCGGCGATCTCGATCATCTGCTCGGGCGCGTGGTTGGCTTGCAGCTCGAGATTGGCCAAACCTCGGAGCTCGACATCGCTGCCGCGTGCCAAGTGGGGCAGGCCGCGATCCCAGCGTTGTTTGACGAAGCACAGGTACTTGCCCACGTCGAGGTTGGCGCCTGGGTCGTCGGGATCGGCTCGCAGCGTTTCGATGGCCGCGCTCACTTCGCGAAAGGCGGCCTTGGCTTCGTCGAGGTCCTCGCGGTGGGCGGTCACTTGCGTGATCTTCGATTTCTCGCGGGTGCGCCGCGCCGCGGCGATGGCCGCGTCGTAGAGCGCTTCGGCGGACGCGTAGTTGTCTTGTGACATGGCTTCCTTGATGAGCCCTTCGGCGGTGTCGACGATCGCATGGTTGTCGGACATGGTCAATTCGCCCGCGGTGTTGGCCCGCTCGATGAATTCGACCCGCAATGAGAGCGCGTCGACCTGGTAGGAGCGTTCGAGCCTATCGACGGCCCGCATGGCGGTTCGCACGTCTGCTGCGTCGGCGGCGATTCCCGCCGCTTCCCTGAGTAGCACGTAACGGCCGGCCGGGTCTTCGCGGGTGCGCTGCTCCTGGCTCAGCAGCTTGGATGCAAACTTGCGTCGATCTTCACGTTTGCCGCGCTTGTCGAAGTCGTCCTTGTACACCTCGTGCAGCAACGCCAGGGACTTTTGCTGTTGGGCGTCGTCGGGCACGGGAAGAAGCTCCTCGTCGGCGGCGTGCCGCGAACCCGGGCCGCGCGACGCGCCGGGCCGGGCCGTTGCCGTGCCGTGCCGAACGGTTGCCGTGCCGCCGGTCGCGTCGACGACGCGAGTTGCGCCGGTGGCGCTCGTAGTGCTCGTGCCGCCGGTCGCGCTCGCCTCGCCCGATCCGTGGGAAGCGATTCCCGACGGCTCCTGGTCGCTTGGGACCACGGCGGGCTCGGGCAGCGCGGCGCGGGAGTACGCGGCTCGCGTCAAACTATCTTCGTTGTCGACGACGTAGAACGAGGCCAGGAATTTTGGGTTGATGGTGGTTTCCAGGCGGCCGATCTCGCCGTCGCCCCACACCACGAAGAAGCCGTCTTCGCGCAGACCGCCCAGATTCGTCATGGGCTTGGCGGGCGCGTAGTCGTACTCGGTCGGGCGGGTCCAGGGGACGGCGGCGCCATCATCGACTTCCACGACCAACAAGGTGTTGGCGGGGCCGTCCTTGATCCGCGAACGCCACGAATTGCGCTTGCCGAAAAAAATCGCGGTGGACCCGACCGTAGCCAGGTAGTTCGTCTTGTCGTCGAATCGCTCGGGCGACTGGTAAACGGGCGGAATCTCGGCCAGCAGAGGGAGGTTGTTCTGACTGTCCCACCGCTCGTTCAGGTGGAAGCGATTATACAATTCACCATAGCCGAGGTAGGGGAGCAGCTCGACGCGCCAGCTCAACAGCGGAGTGCCGGAGGGATCGTACATGGCGGAAGTCGGGTAGAAGTTGTTGGCGTCCAAGTATAGCGCCATCGCCTTGCCGATTTGCGTCAGGTTTTCGATCGTCCAGCGGCGGCGGTCGACGCTGGCGACTGGCCTGGCGCGGTCGGGCAGGGGGGGCAGTCCGGCAATGGCGGCCGCCGCATCGGCCGCCGCGCCTGCGCCGCCACTGGAGTTCGCCGTGGCGGACGTCGACCGCGAGCCGGGCCGGGGCGCGGAATTCTGCGCGCCGTTTCCCGCCTTGGGCTTAGCCGCGCCTGGGGACGGAGGCGCCGACGATTTGTTCGTCGTCGATTCATCGTCAGTCGATGGACGGTGAATGGCATGCTTCCTCATGTCGTCCTGCGACACGCCGCATCCGCCGCAGCCCGTCGTTAGCAGCATGCTCGCAACCACAGTACAAGCAAGGATTCGACGCATCGGCTGTCTCCCGAGTTGGGCTGTGTCAGGTTAGGCGAAGTTAGAAGCGCAATAAATGTAGGAGCGCCGACGGCGGCCTTATCCGCTCATGGCGCATACCGCCATCGCGTGCGACACTTCGGCAAAGCGGTGCGCGCTCTCGGCCGTCGAATCTACGGCCGCTCTAGAGCAGGATGCGTGAAGGGCGCGTTAAGGTAGCGTGAAGTTCGGCACCGCGGTTCAGTACCGCAGAATGCACCGCAGCGCCGAGATTCCGTCGCGCCAGCCGATCTTCTTGCCCTCGGCGTACGAGCGGTGGGCGTAGCTGATCGGGCGCTCGCAAAATCGCACGTCTTTCATGCGGGCGAGTTTGGCCGTGATTTCCAGCTCGATGCCGAACCGGTCCTCGCGCAAGTCGCCGACCAAGCGGTCGATCAGCTCGCGGCGAAACACCTTGTAGCACGTCTCGACGTCGCTGAACCCCAGGCCGGTGCGGACGTTCGACAGCCGCGTAATCAGCCCGTTGGCGGCTCGGTGCCACCAGGGGGAAGTGGGCTGCTGGCCGTGTGCGAATCGGCTGCCGTATACCACGTCGGCCGTACCCTCGACGATAGGCTGCATGAGCAGGCGGAACTCGCGAGGGTCGTACTCCATATCGGCATCTTGGATCACGACCACGTCGCCGGTCACGTGGGCGAATCCGGTTCGCAGCGCGGCGCCCTTGCCGCGATTGACATCATGCCGCACGACGGTGAGCTTGCCCGACTCTTCCGCGCGATCGCGGCTCATGCGCTCGAGCACTTCGCCCGTGCCGTCGCTGCTGCCGTCGTCGACGACGACGATCTGTGCATCGGGTTCGGCGGCGCGCACCCGGGCCACCACTTTCTCGATCGTGGTCGCCTCGTTGTAGACGGGAATCACGACCGAGAGCCGCAGGTCTGCGGGCACGCGATAGATGCCGAGTTGGCGACAGGTGTTCTCGCCCAATGCGCGGTGGAGCATAGCGATGCGGTCGAGCGACGCGCCCGCCGATTCGTCGGTGAGTCGTTGGTCGGCAAGTCGTTGGTCGGCGAGTTGCAGAATCGCGTCGCGGAGGTCGTGAATCCGGCCGGAGGATAGCTTGTCGCCCGCTTCTACGTCGAGGACTTGCTTCGCCGCGTGTCCATCGGGCAATTGCGCGAGCGCCTGGCGCAAAGCGCGGGCGTGCTCGGCGGTCCAAGCCTCTTCGGTGGTGAAGCGATTCATGACGTGGCGGGCGAGTCGGCGAGAGCGGCGCACTTTACGAAAAGCGTTGACGCAATGCGGTGCTACTCAATCGTACGCTCGCAGGATAGGGGCGTTCAAGGGAGCGTGCGCTAAAAGCGGAAAGCGGAGAGCGGAAAGGGGAGAATGCAAAGTGCAAAATGCAAAATGCAGAATGAAGGCAGCTCCGCCAGGAGCGGAATAACGGACAGCGAATTGCTCTCGCCGGGCGCTAAGGCGGTTCGCTGGCGAGAACGCCTGCATCGGAAAATGCAATAGGCTCTGAGCAGATTGTTTGGGTTTTCTTCGCGCAAAAAAACTCTGCGGTGACTTGCTTGACAAGTGCGACTCGGTTCGCAAAATGTGGGGGTGCGTTGAGACGCGGTAATTTCGCAGACATTTGTCACCGACATTTCGGTGTGAGCGCGCTCGGCCGTTCTGGCGGCGCGGCTGATAGATCGAGCGACGGAGAGGCACGCGGCGGTCGCCGTGCGCGCGTTGGGTCGAATGCCCCTGCGAAGCGATGGACCCGCGGTAGCAACGCTGAAATTGCGCGATGCAAGAGGAATCCGCGCCTTGTCGATCCACGGGA
>CAYQAJ010000078.1:6361-18866 GCA_964415245.1 uncultured Pirellulaceae bacterium
CGAGCAGGTAGCCGGGGGGCGGCGTCCGCAGGAGGCAATGTCGACGGCCTCGGTCGTGGCTTGGAGGTCCCCCCCACTTTTCACCGCGGGTTCCCGGCAGGATGCCCCATGGAACACGCAGGGCGGCAATCGGGCAAAAGTCCCCGGTTGTCGCCTTTTTCGTACGCTGGAAGCTTTGTAACGAAGGTCGGCACCGGTCTGGCGAGTGTGAAGAGAGTTTTCAGTTTTCAGTGTTCAGTTTTCAGCCGGCCGAGGCACAGACAGCCGACAACGGACAACTGACAACGGACAACTGACGAACACTTAAGCTCAATACCCGGCCGACCCGTCCCGCACGCGATTCTCCCTTTCAGCGTGCGATTCCACGCGAGGTCGGCTTCACTGTGGCCACGTGCCTTATCGGCCTGGGTTCCAACGAAGGCGATCGGGCGGCAACGCTCGACGCGGCGTTGGCTCGCCTCGATTCGGCACTCGACGTGGCGGTGCGGGCACGAAGCGACTACGTTTCGACGGCGCCAGTGGGCGGACCGGCCGGACAAGGGGAGTACCTCAACGCGGTTGCCGTCGTCGAGACGAATCGGACTCCGCAAGCGCTGGCAGAGGTGCTGTGGGAAATCGAGCGGAACCTGGGGCGCCGCCGTCCCAAGCGGTGGGCACCGCGGCCAATCGACCTCGACCTGCTGCTGTATGACAGCCTGATGATCGAAACGCCCTCGCTCATCGTGCCGCATCCCCGCATGGCGTTTCGACGATTTGTGCTGGTGCCGGCCTGCCAAGTGGCGGCCGACATGGTGCACCCGGTCGTCGGCTGGACCCTCGGGCGGCTGCTGGCCCATCTCGACTCGGCGCCGGACTACGTGGCACTGGCCGGACTGCCCGGCAGCGGCAAGACCCGGCTCGTCAAGCGATTGGCCGAGGCCGGACAAGCGGAGGCATTGTTCGACCCGCTGTCGGCTGAGGATTTGGCGGCGTGGCGTACCGAGCCGCAAATTCGAAGCCTGGCGTTTCACGACATGCTGCTGCAGCGCCGCACCGCGGCACTGCGCCATGCCCTGTCGTTGCCCAGTCGCGGCCAGACCTTGGTGAGCGACTTCTGGCTCGATCAGACGCTCGTCTACGCCCGCTTGTGGATCGACGGATCGGAATGGGACGAATTCCACGGAATTTGGCGTGCGGCGAGCTGCGCTGAGCTGCGGCCGAAGCTGTTGGTACTGCTCGACCGGCCAGTCGACCAACTGCCTCCGATCGTCGACGAGCCACCGGCGCACGGGTCGCTATCGTCCCGCGAATCGCTCGAAGTGTGGCGACAAGGGCTACTGGCTCAGACGGGGCTGCCCGGTCAGGGGCCCGTGCTGCACCTGGACGCCTCGGATCTCGAGCAATGTGTGGCGGAAACGGCGGCGGCTATCGATTCCATACGATAACGCCGCCAGAACGCGTGCAGCGATTGGCAGCGGTGTGTCGAGGGAAACCTCCGCGTCGGGGCCGCCGGACATCCGGGCTCTCATCGCGACGGCCGGCAGCGGTACAATAACAGGAGTGTCGCGTGCATTCGCGGTGCAGGCTTCGCGCCTGCGTTGATACAGCGCAGTGGCAGGCTGGAAAGCCTGCCCCACGTCGTGCCGGGAAAGCCTGCCCGGCGCCGCAATCCTGCCGTTCGTTGCAACACATGAACCGCTCAATCTCCCAGCCGACTACCTCGCCGCCAGCGCTACCTACCCAGTTGCCGCGCGTCGTTACCATCGCCGATGAAATGCGACGCGCCGTCGTCGCCGAGCAGGCCACCGGCCGACGCGTGGGGGTCGTTCCCACGATGGGGGCACTGCACGAGGGGCACCTGAGCCTGGTGCGGGCATCGCAAGCCGAGTGCGAGGCCACGGTGGTCACCATCTTCGTCAACCCGTCTCAGTTCGGGCCGAAGGAGGATTTCACTCGGTATCCGCGCAACCTCGACGGCGATCTGGCGGCGCTGGGAAAGCTAGGCGTGTCGTGGGTATTCGCGCCGGGCGTGGAGGTGATGTACCCGGAGGGACATTCCACGTTCGTCGAGCCGCCGCAAGTGTCCCAGCCGCTGGAGGGGCGCTGCCGGCCCGGGCACTTTCGCGGAGTGGCGACCGTCGTGCTCAAGCTGTTTCAGATCGTGCCGGCCGACGTGGCGTACTTCGGACAGAAGGACTACCAGCAGTCGTTGGTCGTGCGGCGGATGGTGGCCGACCTGAACGTGCCCACCGAGATTCGCGTGTGCCCCATCGTGCGAGAATCCGATGGGCTGGCCCTGAGCTCGCGCAACGTGTACCTTTCGCCCACCGAGCGAGTGCAGGCGCTGGCTCTTTCGCGCAGCTTGCACGAGGCGGAGTCGGCAGTTCGGTCGGGCGAGCGCGACGCGGAAGCCATTCGACGGCGGATGCGGCAGGTGCTCGAAGCGGCGTGCATTGAGCGGATCGACTACGTCGCGCTGGCCGATCCTGAATCGTTCGCCGAGCCGGTTCGCGCCGAGCCGCCGGTCGTTGCGCTGGTGGCGGCGTACGTCGGCACAACGCGCTTGATCGACAACCGCATCATCGCGCCGTGAGGAAGGCCCACGCTTGCATCGCACGCTGTTCCACGTTCCGCACTCGTTCTTCGACCTGGGGCTGGGCCTGGGTTTCAGCTTCGGCTGGCTGTTGATCGGCTGGGTGGTGTTCGGCGTCGCGCTGATGGTGTACCTGGTGTGGCGCAACGGCTGGACTGCCGACACGCGCAGCTACCTGCCCGTGCTGGTGATCATCGCGCTGGCCATGGTTTTCCTTCTGCCGATGCTGGAGGAAATCGACGACGGAGTCGTGCTAGGGCTGCCGATTCGCGGCTACGGCGTGATGGTGCTGTTGGGGGCAGTGTCCGCGGTCGGCGTCGCCGTGTATCGCGGCCGCCGCATGGGGCTGGACCCCGAAGTGATGTACTCGCTGGCGTTCTGGGTCTTTCTGGCGGGCATCGTCGGCGCCCGGTTGTTTTTCGTCGTCGAGTATTGGGACATGCAGTTCCACCGGGCGACGCTGTGGGAGACGGTAAAGGCCGTGTTTAGCGTTACCGAGGGAGGGCTGGTCGTCTATGGCTCCTTTGTCGGGGCCCTGATCGCGGCCGTGGTGTTTTTGCGCCGGCGCAAGCTGCCGCTGCTGGCCATGGGCGATCTTGTAGTTCCCAGCATGATGCTGGGCCTGGCATTCGGTCGCATCGGCTGCCTGATGAACGGTTGCTGCTTCGGCGGAGTCTGCGAGGACACCTGGGCCCCGACGATTGCGTTCCCGCGCGATTCGCCGCCTTTCGAATCGCAGCTTTCCCTGGGGGCGCTGCACGGGTTCCGGCTGACGCGATCCCGCGGCGCCGCGCCGGTAGTTACGCACGTCGACGAGGACGGACCCGCCGCCGCCGCGGGATTGCGAGTCGGCGACGAACTACGCTCCATTACGCTCCCCGCGTATACGGCATATTTTGCGGCGATCAATACTCCGCAATTCACGGGCCGCAAGGTTGCGCTGGCCACTGGCGACGGGCGTGTCGTCGAGTTGACCATCGGGCCCGTGCCAACCTATTCGACCAAAGATTGGAGCGAGCGACTCGGATTCGTGGTTGAACGGTATTCCGAGGGCCGGGCCGTCGTGGCGGAGGTCACGGCCGACGGTCCGGCTGCCGACGCGGGGCTGCGAGTGGGCGACGTGATCGACGCCGTGCGTCTCCCGCCGCTGGAGACTAGCGAGGAGGCTCAAAGTGTGCTGAGTTTTGCCCGCGGGCCCGTGGCGATCGAAACCGCCGCCGGGCGGCCGCTGAACTGGACCATCGGCGACCTTCCCCAGCACAGTCGGCCCGTGCATCCCACGCAGATTTACAGCAGCATTAACGCGGCGATTCTGTTCCTGCTCTTCTGGAACTACTACCCGTTCCGCCGTCGCGATGGCGAGCTATTGGCCTTGCTGTTGGTCACGTATCCGCCCATGCGATTCCTGTTGGAAGTTTTGCGCGACGACGAGCCTGGCCAGTTTCAGACGGCGCTGACCAACGCCCAGTGGATGAGCATCGTGCTGGTGGCGTTGGGCGTGCTGCTGTGGGTGTACGTGCTTCGGCAACCGCGGGGTGTGCGGGTGCCGCTGAGCGCGGAGGGCGGGAACGGCGGAGTGCAAAGTGCATAGTGCAAGGTGCGGCCAGAGTTTACAGTCCGCCTCTGGCGGATCAGCATTCTTTCGGTGTTTGTTGTTGGTCGTGGGTTGTTAGTTTCAGGGGAAAAAAGACGGACTATCGTCGTGCCGCGCGAAAGGGAAGCCGCGACCGACAACCAACGACCAACAACCGACATCAAACGACTTAGAGCTTATCCAAAAACCGTCTCAGAGAAGGGGACAGGCACATTTTGCTCCGCGGACTGCGCAAAATGAGCCAGTCCCCGACGGTTTCTGGATAAGCTCTTACAACAAACCGACAGCCACCGACGACCCCCGCCTGGTAGGGGTTAGGCAGGCTGGCCCGACAGGTTTTTCCCAAAGTTCACCCGCCGGAATGAACGGTCCCGGGGGTTGCCGTACACTAACATCTAATGGGGGCCACTGGCGCGCGGGGTACTGCCTGCCGCCCTACTGGGGGCGGCGGGAGCCCGACGCGCTACCGGAACCAGGGGAGTGGCACACATCCGGGGGACCGGCCACGGCATTTGCCTAGCCGCTTGGGGGGCACGAGGCACCTATGGCCGACCCCCCTTACGGTGCGCAAGTAACGCCGAGGTAGGGATTTGACAGCGGTACCCCACACCGGCGATGATTGCTCGGGCGGCCCTATTTCTACGTGTCCCATTCGGCGGCCGATTCGGCAGGGCCAGCGGTGCGGAACTTTCGGCACATTCCTTGCGTCGCAGATGTTGGAGCGGTTGTGAAAGACGACGCCCTGCTCATTGACGAGGCCCTGGGGGGCGACTCGGCGGCGTTCGGGCAACTGGTCCAGAAGTACCAGGATCGGTTGTTCCATACCGTGGTGCACGTGGTCGGCAGCCGAGAGGAAGGCGAGGACGTCGTGCAGGAGGCGTTCGTCCAGGCATTCCTCAAGCTCGACACGTTTCGCCAGGACAGCGCCTTTTACACCTGGCTATACCGCATTGCCTTCAACACGGCCGTGAGCCGGCGGCGCCGCCGGCGGGTGGAGGTGTCGGTGGAGCATACCCGCCAGATAAGTGGCGCGGAGCCGCTGGACAACGGCGAACTGCCCGGCGACAACTTGCTTCGCCAAGAGAGGGCTGGCCAGGTTCGGGCCGCATTGGGGGCGCTTTCGCCGGAGCACCGGACGATACTTGTATTGAGGGAAATGGAGGGTTGTTGTTACGAATCGATTGCCGACATCCTGAAGCTTCCCATCGGTACGGTGCGGAGCCGGCTGCACCGGGCCCGCCTGCAATTGCGGGATGAGTTGCGGGACGTGCTTCAGGAGAATCCGGCTCCGTAGAAGATTGGACCCCTTAAACCAAGCGGCCTTTAAACCAGGCGGAACAGTAAAGCCACGGGGCAATTGTCATGATTCCAGAGTTCTCCGACGAACTGATCAGCGCGTACCTCGACGGCGAGCTAACCGCCGACGAGCAGGCGCGGGTCGAAAACGCGCTCCTCGACAGCGCCGAGCACCGGCGCACGTTCGAGGAGCTGCGCGCGCTGCGCCGCTCGCTGCAATCGCTCCCGGTGGAGCGTCTCGACGAGGGTTTTGCCGAGCGCGTGCTGCGTCGGGCGGAGAGGGAAATGCTCGCGCCACGGGCAACGAGTCGCGACGACGAAGAAAGGCAACCGGCCGCACCCGACGAAGGCGCCTCAGCGGAGCGCAAGGTCGTACCCTTATCGAGCGCGGCGTCCCCCTCGACTGTTCAGCACGGAGTGCCGATTCGCCGTTGGGTCGCTCTGGTCACCGCCGGCGCACTGGCCGCCAGTCTGCTCATCGCCGTGCTGGTGGTGCCCAGGTGGCTCCAGCCCGAAGTGGCGCGAGGCCCAGAACCCGTGCCCGGCAGCGACTCGAGTTCGTCGCCGGAAGGGAAACTGGCGGGTCCTGTCGAGAACAATACAGTCGACACGAAAGCGCAGGCAGGGGGCGAAAGTCAGGGCAAGTCGGCCGCCGCCCGATCGTTCACATCTCAGAACCTCAAGGACGGCGGCACAAAGAGTTTGCAGTACGGGTCGACCGTCGGGGGAGCCATTTCCGACAACGCCAGCGCGTTGCAGCCGGAGGAATCGGCCGACCGGCGACAAGGCGACCTATATGAACGAGGTCGCGAAGGCACAGGCGGTGGACGTTCCGTCGGCCGCGGAGGATACGCCGGTGGATTCGGGGGCGCCGGAGCGGCGAAAGATGGCGGCGCCGCTGGCCCGTCGCGCAGCGCGGCGGCCCGTTATGCGCCGCAAGACGCTCTCCGCCTGGAAAGCGCCGAATTCAGCCCGCCCGGTCGTGCATTCGACGCGCAGCCTCAGCAACAGGGCGGTACCGAAACAACCGACGGCATCCCGCGGCGGTCGCTGCTCGTGGTGACGGTCGACGTCACCTCGGCGGCGTACGAGTCGGGCGCTTTCGACGAACTGCTTTCTACCAATAGTATTGTCATGGAGCAGACAGCCCCCGACGCCCAGTTGGCAGTGCGTGAAAGGGGGCGTGAAGAGACCGTTCGCGACCGCGCGGCAACTGCAAATGGCGAGGCAACTCGCCAGATTGTCGAGGCTGACGCCGCGCGTGTCTCTCCCGACGACGCTCGCGAACCGCTCGTTCAGTTCGAGCGCGAGGCGGTTCGGGCCTACGACGTCGAAATGGTCGAGGTCGACGCTCCCCCCGAGCTCGTGCAAGCGGCCATCGATGATCTGCGGCGGCAGCCCGACACATTCCAGAACGTTGAGCTGCGTTCGGCGAACGAGCGGGAAATCAGTTTGTTGCTGGCGGCAAGCACGACGGATCAAGGGGACTATACGGACAAGCAGCGAGGGTTTGCCGAGAATGAGAGTGCGGAGGCGCCCCCGGTGGACGGTGCCCATTCGCCGCTTGGGGATTCGCCCACACCGCGTGCCAACGCTCCCGCGGCTCCCGCGTCGTCGGCTTTCGAATCGGCGCCGGCCCCTCGTACCCGTATCGCCCAGTCCGGTGGAGGCGGTCGAGGCGTCCGCGACGACGCCCCAGCAGAAACGGCAGATGCGCCGCAATTGGCCGCCGAGGAACAGCGCGAGTTTCGCAGCGACGGCGATCGTCGTGGCGGCGAGCAAGAGTCGCTGAAGAAGGAACAAGATGAGGAACAAGGCGGCGCCAACGCGCTCGACGACCAAACGCTGGGCGACAAAGCGGCGACCACCGGTTCCGCCCGCGGCACCACGGGCGAGCCATTGCAGAAGGGACGGGCGCGGCGGCTTTCTCAGGTGCGCGTTCTCCAGCGAATCGACGACGCATACCGCAATCAGAACGTGCAGTCGGACGAGGACCAGGATCGCCAGGCCCTGCCGGCGAACGGCCGTCCCGTAGCCGGCCCCGAAGCTGACGGCGCTGCATCGCCGAGACCGTTGACGACGCCGGCCGACGAGGAGCGCGGCGACACCCGCAGGCGCAAGAGCGACGAGCCGAGGGATGAGAAGGCATTTGCGGAAGACAATGTCTCGCCCTCACAGCCGCGCGCGGATGCGGACTCGCCCGCAGGCGGCAAACGAATCGAAGACGCCCGCCCCGAGCTCGAGTCCGCTGCGCCTCAGCGCCTGAACGTACTGTTCGTTATCCGCATCCAGAGACCTGGGCACGGGCTCGGTGCCGCGCGGGAAGCTTCCCAAGAGGCGGCTGGCGCGGCATCCAACGCAGCGCCGGCGAGCGAAGCGCCCCAAGGCGATCAGCAGCCGTAAATCGGGCAGCCGCGACTCGGGCGTCCGGACCTCGGGCTTCCGCGGGTCGCCGCGAGTGGTGCGGCTGTGTCCCCTTCTCTGCGGCGCTCCTGGGTGCTCCTGCGTCGACTCAGTCGACATCGATTTGATTGATCACGGTCAATCCGTCGGACACGGCGCGCACGACTTCCTGGGCAAGCTGTTTGTGGTAGTACGTGTCGACGCGTCCCGAAAGCAGCAGGGCGTCGTCGACCGATTCCACGCGCAGCTCACGCAGCACGAAGATCGGGCTGCCAGCAAGCGCAGTTTGCGCGCGGCGTTCCAATTCCTTCGTCGAAGAGTCCGCCATCCGTTTCGGTTCCGATCCACGGGCAGGATCGTGGGAGGAGCAGCGCCCTCGCGCTGCCCGGCCATCCGTCAGACTTGCCGCCGGTCGCAACGACGCGCGACGCCGCAAAGAAGCCTCATCAAGGGAACACGCCGTTTCGACCCTTACTCTAACGGCGCCGGGTCGGAAGTCAACACCGACAGCATGTATGTGCTAGCCCGCTCGCGGTGGTTGCCGGGCGAAAGTCCGGCCAGGGGGAGTGGATTCCCCCCGAGTGTGTCGCCGAGCCGTGCGGGAGCGGGCACGTAGTGTGAATCGCGTGGCACCGCGAAACGCGTCTACCCTCTCAGGGACAAGTTGGATTACCCGCCGAGGTAACCGTGCGACTTGAGGTGCGCGACCACCTCGTCGGCCAAAGCGTCGGCCGACTTTTTCGCCGAGTCGAGCACCAACTCGGGGTACTCTGGGGGTTCGTAGGGGTCGTCGAGGCCGGTGAATTTCGTTACTTCGCCCGACCGCGCTTTCTCGTAGAGACCCTTGGGGTCGCGGGCGCGGCAGACCTCCACCGGCGCGGAGACGTAGGCCTCCAGAAAATCCCCCTTTTGGCCCGACGACGCTTCGATGCGGCTACGGGCCGCGGCGCGGTCGCGACGATAGGGACTGACAAAGGCGGTGAGCGTGACGATGCCCGCCTGCAGGAACAATTCGGCCACGGCGGCAACGCGGCGGATGTTCTCGGAGCGGTCCTCTTGCGAAAAGCCGAGGCCGAAACGACGCGCGAAGGCCTCGCCAAACTGGGGAGCGAGCATGCCGGGCCCCGCGTTCAGTCCATGACGCACGTTGTCGCCGTCCAGCAGGCAGGTGTGAACGCCCAGCTTGTGCAGCTTCGCATCGACCAGATTGGCGATCGTGCTCTTTCCGCTGCCGCTCAGGCCCGTGAACCACACAACGCACCCTTTGTGCCCGTTGAGCCGCTCGCGGTCCGCGCGCGAAACAGCGTGCTGGTGCCAGGTTACGTGCGTTTTTTCGGTCATAGGTCGGGGCGACTGTGCGGAGGGAAAATCCCAAATCTCAAGCACCAAATCCCAAACAAATCACAAGATCCAACACCCAAACGGGAACGGTGCCGGGCATCACGTGTATCTGGTTTGGGATAATGGAATTTGAGATTTAGAAATTGTTTGTGATTTGTTATTTGTGATTTGCGCGCCGCACGCCCTGGCCACTGCGACGAATCAACGTGCCGCGTCCGTCAGCTCGCACAGGTTAGCCGCCATCACGCCTTGGGGACAACTCCAAACCAGAAAGAATAGCGCCTCGCGGCACCACCTTCCGGCGGGATGTCCGACCAGGTAGCCCGCTCCTTTGACCGCCGCCAGTGCCGCTTGGGTGGCGCGAAGGGCAAGGCTGTTGGCGCGCGTGCGCAACTGCTCGGCTCCGCCGGGCCGCGGCGATTCGGCTTGGGCCAAAAGCTGCGAGGTCAACTCCTGTACTTGCCGGACGAGGGCGTCGGCCGCCGCGGCAAGCTCCGACCGTCGCGCCGCTTCGTCGTAGAGCAAGTTGATCGCGGCCGTGGAAAGGCCAACGGCAAGAGCCGATGTCTGCAATCCTCCCGTCGCGCCGCCGACTCCTTGTTGCATTACGTTTTCGATTGGGCCTGCCATCAGCCAGCGGCTGTCCACCGCAACCTGGCGGCAGTTCACGCGAGCGGTGCGGCTGGCCGATAGGGCAACGAGTCGCGCCGGCTCGTCGACCGAAACGCCAGCAAGGTCCATCGGCAAGGCGACGAGCACCTGCCGCTCGTCGTCGAGCGTGGCGCCGGTCACGACAAACTGACAGCGATCGGCGCCGGTGACCCAGGGGCTATATCCGTCGAGGATCAGATCGTCGCCCCGCAAGGTCGCCCGCATCACCGGCTGCTTCAAATGGCGGCGACTGGTGGTCAAGTGCGAGATGCCCAGCGTAGCCAGACGGGTGCCTCGGGCCAGGTCGGCCAGCAGCTCGGACTGAAGGTCGTCCTTGCCGCAGGCGACGACGCGTTGGCACGCGCCGGTGAGCTGCGTGAGGACGAACGTCGTGGTGAGGCAGGCGGCGCTGAGCCGCATATAAGCGCGCAAGAGGTCGGTTTGACTCCACTCCTGGCCTCCCCACTTGCTGGGAATGAACCACTCGAGCACGCCCGCGCTGCTGCAAAGCGCAAGCTGCTGGCTCGGCCAGGCCCCTTCCTCCTCCAGGGCGGGTGCCAGCTCCGCGATCGACTCGCACAAGGCGTCGAGGGCCGGGTCTTCGGGGCTGGCGGGCGAGCCGAACGTGGTCATCGGTGTACTGCAGGGCAAGTGGACACTGGCAAAACAGCAACGCGCGTCGCCCGGCGAAACGCCGGGCCAACGGATTGATTATATCAGGCACTGCCGTGCGTTCGTCAGTGCTTTGCCGGCCGCTTCTCTCGCGCTAAGACCACTTGACAGAGAGGGCACGTCGCGAGTACCAAACCGATACATCCATTCGAGTTAGGGCGCGACGGCATGCGCCGATTCATCGGCAGTGAAGGGTTTGCCATGAACCCGCTCGACGCGACGGTACCCGAGCGGCCGGTTCTCGTGCCGGCCGGTGAGTTGTCGTTCCAGGCGTTGCACAATAAGTGCATGGCGCTGGCACGGAACCTGTGGTGGACCTGGCACCCGGACGTTATCAACCTGTTCCGCGATCTGGATCCGATTCGCTGGCGGCAGCTCGACCATAACCCGATCGCGTTGCTGGTCGAGTTCACTCCGGAGCGTCTGGCGACCCGCTCCGCGGAAATGGTCCTCTATAGCCGCATTCACCACGCCTATCGGCGGCTGAAGGAGTACCTGGGCAGCCAGACGACCTGGGCCGCCACGCACGCCGGCGTGTTGGGGGCCAAGCCGGTGGCTTATTTTTCGGCCGAATTTGGAATCCACGAGTCGATGCCCATTTACTCGGGAGGGCTGGGTGTACTGTCGGGCGACCATGTCAAGAGCGCCAGCGACCTGGGGGTGCCGCTAGTGGGGGTGGGGTTGTTCTACGATCAGGGCTACTTCAAGCAGCACCTCGACGAAAACGGCTACCAGTTCGAAGAGTACATCGACACGAAGGTGGAAAACCTTCCCATGGAGCCGGCGCTGGCGACCGACGGAACGCCCATCACCGTGAAGATCGATACGCGTAACGGCCCCTTGTTCGCCAAAGTGTGGCTGACGTATGTGGGGAGGGTGCGGCTTTACTTGCTCGACTGCGACGTCGAGGGCAATAGCCCCCAGGACCGTCAGCTTACCAGCCGCCTGTACGGCGGCGACGAGCGAACGCGCATCCGCCAGGAACTCGTGCTGGGGGTTGGCGGAATGCGGGCGCTTCGGGCGCTGGGTGTTGCGCCGGGCGCCTTCCACCTGAACGAAGGGCATAGCGCCTTCTGCCCGCTGGAGGTGATTCGCGAGCGGATGCACGACGACGGGCTGAGCTTCGACGAGGCGCTCCGCGAAACCGCCCAGCACACCTCCTTCACTACCCACACGCCGGTTCCCGCCGGTCACGACCGCTTCGACGGCGGATTGGTCGAGGAGCACCTCGGCCCTTTGAGCGACGCGCTGGGCATCTCGTACCAGCAGCTCATGGGATTGGGCCGCGTTGAGCCGCAGAACGAACGGGAGCCGTTTTGCATGACCGTGCTGGGGCTCAAGATGTCGCGTCGGGCCAATGCGGTCAGTTCGCTGCACGGGCACGTCACCCGTCGTATGTGGGCCCACCTGTGGCCGTGGCGCGTCGAGGAAGAAATTCCCATCGGCCACATTACCAACGGCGTGCACCTGCCCAGTTGGGCCGCCTGGCAGATGATGCAGCTTTACGACCGCCAATTCCCCTCCGGATGGATGGAGCGGATGGGCGAGCCCGAGGTGTGGCAATTCATTCACGAGGTCGATCCCGGCGAACTGTGGGAAACGCACAACGCCCTGAAGAACCTGCTGCTGGCGTTTCTGCGCCGCCGCGTCAGTCGGCAATGCCGCCGCCGCGGCGAGAGCGACGACGCGGTCGAAACGGCCCGCAACCTGCTCGACCCCAACGCACTGACCATTGGCTTCGGTCGGCGATTCGCCACCTACAAGCGGGCCAGCCTGATCCTGAGCGACGTCGATCGCGTGTGCCGTCTTCTCAACGACCCGCATCGGCCCATCCAGCTTGTGTTCGCGGGCAAGGCGCATCCCAAGGACGAACCGGGTAAGCGTCTCATCCAAAGCATCGCCAACGCGCGGCACGATCCGCGGTTTGCCAACCGCATCGTGTTCATCGAAGATTACGACATCAACGTTTGCCGGCA
>CAYQAJ010000079.1:0-18815 GCA_964415245.1 uncultured Pirellulaceae bacterium
GCCTTGACGCGCTCCAGCTCGCCGCGGCGATCGATTTGGCGGAGCGCGTCGTCGATCGCTTCGGGGACAATGCCGTGCTCGTCGGTTTCGACCGCTACCGATCGTGCGCCAAGATTGCCCAGCGTGCCGAGGAACACCAGGTACGTGGGCGAAGCGCACAGCACGATGTCGCCGGGGTCGAGCAAACTCTCGCACACCAGGTGCAAAAGTTGGTTGCTGCCGGCGGTGAGCACCACCTGATCGATCGAGAGCTTGGCGTCGTCGGCGGTCGTCTCGTCGGCATCCAGGAAACGGTTGAGCAGCGCCTCGCGTAGTGGCGGGTAGCCCGGAGTGGTGCCGTACTGTAGCGCCGCTCGGGCAGACTCGGCATCGGCGAAGAGCGAGCGAAACGCCTCGGCGGTCGGTTCCACGGGGAGCGTCTGTTGGTCGACGAAGCCGGCGGCCAGCGAAATGAGGTTCGGGTCGGCGAGGGCCCGAGACATCAGCTCGCTGATGGGCTGGCCTTCGGCCCACGCGGCGCGACGGCTAAGGCGGCTGGGTGTCGTCACTCGGGATGCTGTGGCATGAGGCATGGGCGTAAGGAGATGCGTGCTGGCGTACGATAGGGCAGGGCCTCAAAACGGGTCAAGACGAATAGACACTCGTAGCGGTGTTTGGTTCGGCCACCACGTGCGGCGGCGGCTTAGTCGGTCGCGACGTGCCGATCGCCACGGCGGCGACAGCCGCTGATTGCGGGGCCTACTACCCAGCATTATCATACCTGGCGCTCGCTGGTGCGACGGGGGCGCACGCGCGGTCGAGGGCGGCGCCGCGCCGATCCCTGGTTTTCGGATCGATTCCCTGCGGACGACTGTTTGCGGATTGGCTCTCTTGCGGTCGGTTCCATTTCGATCGGTTCTTTCCACAATTCCGGCCTGAGTTGGGGCGCATGACGTGATCCGCAGCGGTACACGATCAACCGGCCGCTGGAGCAGGATTCGCGGATGGGCGCGGGCATGCACCGACCTGGTGTTTCCGCCGCGGTGCGCCTTCTGCGAAAGTGAGTTGGAGTCGGGCCTCGAGGGGCCGATGCTCTGCGCGTCGTGCCGAGAGCGCCTGACAACCCGCGTGGGCCCGTTGTGTGCTCGCTGCGCGGCGCCGGCCGAATCGACCCCGTCGACATCGCCGGCGGGCAAGCGGGGCCGGTGCCAATTCTGTCGCGATGCACCGATCGCCTTTCGAGGTGCCCTAGCGCTAGGGGTTTACACAGGCGCTCTTCAGCGAGCTGTGCTGCTCATGAAGGAGCAGCGCAACGAACGTTTGGCGTTTGCCGTCGGCGGTCTGCTGGCCGAACGTGTCGACGCGCCGCTGGCATCAGCCGATGTGATTGTGCCGGTGCCCATGACGTGGCGTCGTCGTTTGGTGCGGCAAGTGAACGGACCGGAATGGATGGCCGACGCTCTGAGCCGCAGCTTGGGCATTCGGCAGGAAAGCTCGATTCTTTCGTGGCGCCGTAACGTGGCCGTGCAGAGCAGCTTACCGCCCGCTGCGCGACGCCGAAACGTGTCGGGCGCGCTTCGTGTTCAGGCGGGCTGCGACCTGTCGGGCGCACATATACTGTTAGTAGACGACATTATGACCACCGGCGCCACCGCGAACGCGGCCACCCGCGTGCTCCGCCGCGCGGGGGCATCGCGGGTTTCGCTCGCGGTGGCCGCCCGCGGAATCGGCGCGACGTGAGGCCCACCCTCCTTACGGAACAGGTGAGATTCTTCTCGAATGGCCGCCGGCCGCCCGCCATCAATTCGCCGAACGCTTGGCAGCTTGCACGTTCGCGGCGGATGCGAAGAATAACAAGGTAACGATGTCTACGACTCCCGATCCTTTGGCCGCCCTTCCCGGGCAACGCAAACACCATCCGGTGCGACGCGCCTTGCTGCGCGGCATGGGGCTGGTCATGCCGCCGCTGTTGACGATCGTCATTTTTCTTTGGGCGTGGAGCGTCATCGACAGTTACGTGGTCCGGCCGGTGGAATTGATCGCACGAACGGCCATTCAGTGGTCGATGCCCCGCCCGTTGGGCCGAATACCCGAAGACGTCGACCAATCGCGGATTCTCGTTAACCGCAACGGCGAGACCATGACGCTGGCCGCGCTGCTCGGCGGCCCGGCTAGCGGTGGCGATCTCGCCATGCAGGTAGCGGCCCGCGGGGCGCAGGTGGCTTCGTTCGAATACAAGAGTCGCGTGTATGTGCCGGTGGAGAATCAGTGGATTCCGCAGGAGTACCACGATGCCGTCACGGCCAATCCTGGCAAGCCGGCGCCCCGCACGGCGGCCGAATTCTACGACCGCTTCGCGCAGCTCGCCCTGCCGCGGCGGTACGTGATACCGGTGTTTCTGTTGGTATTCGTGCTGCTGTTATACCTGTCGGGCAAGTTTCTGGCGGCCGGAGTGGGCCGCGTCATGTGGAACGTGGGGGAGGGAATCATTCACCGCCTGCCCGTGATTCGCAACGTGTATTCCTCGGCCAAGCAGGTGACCGATTTTGTGTTCAGCGAGCGCGAAGTGGAATACACGCGCGTGGTGGCCGTCGAATACCCGCGCAAGGGCATCTTTTCGCTGGGGTTTGTTACTGGTGAAAGCTTCCTCGACATCCGCTCGGCGGCGAACGAACCGGTGTTGAGCGTGTTGATGCCCACGTCGCCCATGCCCGTGACCGGGTTCACGATCACGGTGCCGCGGAGCGAAACGATCGACCTGGATATCACAATCGACCAGGCGCTGCAGTTCGTGGTGAGCTGCGGTGTGGTCGTGCCGCCCCACCAGATGTCGCGGGACCAGGTGAGCTTGGCCATTGCGTCGGCGGTCGCGTCCGGCGGCGCGGCAGGAGACGGCAACGCGCCCAAGCTGCCGGGTCCCACGGCGGACGAGGCTCGCAGCGGCTCGTGACGCGTGAAGTAGGTCCTGCTTGCCGAGCAGGACCTTGATTTCAGGTCCCGCCCGGCAGGCGGGACCTACTCGTTGTGTCGCGGTCTGCCGACCGCGGCACCTGAGCGACCAAAGCTCTCCCGCTAATCAACCACAGGTCGAAAACGCGGCACGGTCGGGAGACCATGCCAAAACAAAAAGCGTGGCACGGTCGGGAGACCGTGCCACAACAAGGCATGTGACTTCACCGCATGAGTAGTTCTTCTTCCTTGCGATTGGGCACTCGCGCCAGTCCGCTGGCCCGTTGGCAGGCCCGATATGTTGCCGACCGGCTCGTTGCGCTGGGGCATGTGGTGGAGCTTGTCCCGGTTACGACAGCCGGCGACGTAACGTCTGGTCCCTTGCGCGAGGCCGGCGACATCGGATTTTTTACGAAAGAGCTCCAGCGCGCGCTGCTCGATGGCCGCATCGACCTGGCCGTGCACAGCCTCAAGGACTTGCCCACCGACGCCGTGCCCGGTTTGGCATTGGCGGCTGTTCCCCAGCGCGAGAACCCGGCCGACGTGCTCGTCTGTTCGCCGTCGCTCGGACCGCGCGATCTGCCAAGCTTGCCGCGCGGCGCCCGCGTTGCAACGGGCAGCACGCGGCGGCGAGCGCAACTTCTGCACGCGCGGCCCGACCTGGCGATGTGCGACGTGCGGGGCAACGTGGAGACGCGGTTGCGCAAGCTCGACGAAGGGCAGTTCGACGCCCTGGTGCTGGCGCTGGCTGGGCTGACGCGGCTCGGGCTTGCGGAGCGGGCTACGCAGGTGCTTCCACCGGAAATCATGCTGCCGGCTGTGGGGCAGGGAGCGCTGGGCATCGAAGCCCGCGGCGACGACGACACGACTCTGGCGATACTGGCGCAGCTCAACGATGTCGACAGCCGGCAGTGCGTGCTGGCGGAACGCGCGATGCTGGCAGAGCTGCGCGGCGGATGCATGGCGCCGGTGGGCGCATGGGGAAGAATGGAAGGGGGCGAGTTGCGGCTGGATGGCGTCGTGCTGAGCGGCGATGGCATGCAGCGGCTATTCGCATCGGCTGGTGGACCACCTAATGAGGCCGGGGCAATTGGAGAGGATGTCGCTCGGCAACTGGCCGACCAAGGGGCTGGCGCGCTCATCGCATCGGCGCGCGCGTAGCGACGACAGGTGGCGGATCCAGGTAGGTCCCGCCTGCCGGGCGGGACCTGTCGCATTGGTAACACTCCTCCGATGCAAAGGTCCCGCTCGGCAAGCGGGACCTACTTTCGGCAAGACCGGCCAATCTTGCGGACTCGATTCGGCAATTCCTGCGCCTCGCGGCGCGTTCCCGCGTTCGTGCCGTCGCGCGAGCATCGCATCGTCCAGCGGCACTAAGTCGCACTCTGATCGTCGCTTAACGGCCGAGCTGCGAAGATTCTTCCATCGTCCAACGCGGCTCGGCACGCCCGTTGCTAACACCTTCGGGCACGTACGGGGGGGCGCTCTTTTTGTGGACCCACGAGCAGCATGCCGTACGGAATGTACCTCTCCGCCGCCGGCGCCGATGCCCAGAGTCGTCGCCTGGAAGTGCTGTCGAACAACCTGGCCAACGTCGACACGCCCGGCTTCAAGCGACAATTTGCCATTCTGCAGGCGCGGCACAGCGAATCCATCGAACGCGGCGAGGACGTGCCGGGGTCGCGCTCGATCAACGACGTCGGCGGCGGCATCCGCGCGGACGAGCTTCTCTTCGACACGTCCGCCGGTGCAATGAAAAAGACCGGCGTGCCGACCGACATGGCCATCAACGACGACGGGCGAAGCTTCTTCGTCGTCGAAAAGGACGGCCGGCGAATGCTGACCCGCGCCGGCAACTTCCGCCTCAGCCCGACCGGCGTCTTGCAGACCGACGGTGGTTACCGCGTGCTGGCTCAGGAAGGGGACCCCATCACGCTCGACCCCTCGCTCCCGCCGCCGCACGTAACGAAAAACGGCGTGGTCACGCAGGGGACGTCGGGCGTGCCGCTGCGGCTGGTTCGGCCGCGGTCGCTGGCCGATTTGGCCCGCGCGGGCGAAAACTTGTTCGCGCCGCTGGCCGACGTGCCCTTGGTGCCGGAGGAAGAGCGGAGCGTGATCGGCGGTTACCTGGAAATGTCGACCGTTCGCCCGGCCCAGGAGATGATGCAGCTCATCGAGGCGACGCGGGCCTACGAGGCCAACATCCGCATGATTCAGAATCAGGACCAGATGCTGGGCTCGCTCGTCAATCGCGTTCTGCGACAGAGCTAAGCCATGGGTTAGCAAGTACACAAGCTATACAGACTGGCGCCAAACGGCGCGTTGCCATCTGATATGACAAGGAGCCGGCCTGCCAGGCCGGGCGCGAATCCATGAGCGTTCAGACACTTTACACCGCCGCCACGGGCTTGGAATCGCTGGAAACCAAGCTCGACGTCATCGCCAACAACCTGGCCAACGTCAACACGGTGGCCTTCAAGCGCGACCGGGCCAATTTCGAGGACCTGTTCTACCAGAACGAGGTGCTTCCGGGCACTCTGGACGCCAATGGAAACCCCACAGCTACCGGCACCAACATCGGATTGGGCTCGAAAGTTTCCAGCGTGCAATCCGAATTTGCGCAGGGCGCGTTTCAGCAGACGGGGCGGGAGCTGGACGTGGCCATCGAGGGTGCCGGTTTCCTCCAGGTGCAAGATCCCAATACCGGCCAAGTGGTTTACACGCGGGCCGGCAACCTCTCGAAAAACGCTCTCGGTCAGCTCGTCCTCGGGTCGGCCAGCACCGGCCGGTTGCTCGAACCGCCAGTGAGCATTCCGCAGGACGCAACAGCGATCGTCATCAACCCGGACGGCCAGGTGTTTGTCCAACAGTTCGGCAATCCGCAGTTGCAGCAAGTGACGCAGTTGCAACTGGCCACGTTCCTCAATCCCGAGGGCTTGCTCAAGTTGGGCGAAAACCTGTACGCCCAGACCGACGCGTCGGGTGACCCTCTTCCCGGGAATCCTGGCCAGGATGGCATTGGAGTGCTGCGGCAGAACTTTCTCGAGGCGTCGAACGTCGAGCCGGTGCAGGAACTGATCGATCTCATCACCACGCAACGCTCGTTCGAGCTGAACTCCCAGGCGGTGCAGGCGGGCGACGAGATCCTGCAGATCGTTACGAACCTGCGGCGCGCCTAGCCGCCACATTCATGCGGCGCTCGATAACCGCCACATTCGCGTTGCGCTTGATAGCCGCCACATTTATGTGGCGCTCGATCGCGGTCGACATGGGGACACAGGGACGATGACTCAATCGGCGAGACTCAAAACACTGTTGTGCTTCCTGGTTGTGGTGGCCGCGAATCTATCGGCCGACGCGGTGGAAATCCGTCTGAAGTCCGACTGCGTGGTCAGCGGACCACTGGTGCGGTTGAGCGACGTGGCCGACGTGCTGCAATGCGACGAAAAGCAGGCGGTCGAACTGGGGAAGATCGAACTGTTTCCCGCGCCGGCGCTGGTGCGCTATGTGCGTGTCGGCGAAGTGCGCGAGCTATTGGCACTCACCGGCATCGACGACGTCAAGTGCCAGTTCACCGGGGCAGCCCTCGTCGCGATTCACCCGAATGTCCGCCGCGTGGGGGCATTCGAGAATCGAGACAACGACGACACGCAAGGCCGACGAGGCGTTGACGCCGCCACCGCGCGCCGCGCCCGGCAAAGGGTCGAGCAGGCGATTACCCATTACCTGCGCGACAGCGTCGACGCCAAAGCGGCGTGGAACGTCGAAGCCGATCTGCCCGACGTGAATGCATCGGCCATCGCGCTGACCGGCGGAGCCCTGCACATTGACGGCGGCGCCGATCCCTGGACGGGCCGCCAGGCTTTCGCGGTTACCGTGCGGTCGCCGCAGGGGGATCGACGTCTGGAGATACTGGCCGACGTGTCGCTCCCCGACATGGTTGTCGTGGCGGCACGTCCCCTGCGTCGAGGTGAAATCGTCGGTGAGGGGGACGTGGCCCTAGCCCATGCGTCGGGCGCGAACACTTCTCTGACTCGCATCGAGGACGCGACGGGAAGAGAGCTGACCCGCTCGGTCGCCGCCGGCCAGCCGGTCGACGAGAAATCGGTGCGCTCACCGGTGCTAGTCCAACGCGGCGAGGTCGTCACCGTGATGGCTTATGCCGCCGGAGTGCGGGTCCGCACCACGGCGGTCGCCCGCGACGAGGGAAGCCTGGGCGACCTGGTCACCGTGCAAACGCTCGATCGCAAACAGCAATACATGGCTCGCGTGGCGGCGTTTCAAACGGTGGAAGTGTACGCGGGCGGTCCGCGAGTTGGCCCGGAATCCAGCAGCGAGGAGTGATGTTCATGCGAATGCAAGTTGTATTGGCGTTGGCTTTCGTCATGGCCGCGTCGCTAGTCAGCGAGGTTGCTCTCTACGGCCAAGAGTCGGGTGACTACCGCCGCGGCACGATGGCCGAGAAAGTACAGGGCCTCACGCTGGACAGGAGCAGTTGGATCTACACGCCGCTGTTGCCGCCGCGCGAGATTCGCGTGCACGACATCATTTCGATCCGCGTGCAAGAAGGGGCTACCATGACCGCGGAAGGAGAAGTGCAGCGCCGCAAGAATGCCAGCTACAACGCCGTGCTGTTGGACTGGTTGCGGCTCGATGGACTGAGCCTCAAACCGGCCGCGCAGGCCGACGGCGACCCGACGGCAAAGGGACAGGTCGATCAACTCTATCGCGCCAATAACGAAGTGGAAACGAAAGAATCGCTGACGTTCAACATTGCCGCGCAGGTCGTCGACATTCGCCCCAACGGCAACCTGGTGGTCGAGGCGCACCGCATGGTGCGCAACAACAACGAGATTTGGGAGTATTCGCTCACCGGCATTTGCCGCAAGGAGGACGTGGGGCCGGGCAACGTCGTGCTCAGCCGCGACATTGCCGACCTGCTCGTCGACAAGAATGAGCGAGGCCACGTACGCGACGGCTACCGCCGCGGCTGGCTCGTGCGGCTGATCGATACGTTCAATCCGTTTTAGCGTTTGTCCTATTTGCCATTTGCTTGCGAGCGTTCAACATGAAGAGCACCTGTGCCATTTGGTTCCTGGCCACTTTGATATCGGTGGCACTTGCCGCCTTCGCCGCTCGGCCCGCTGCCGCGCAGATGCGAATTCGCGATCTGTGCCGTCTCAAGGGACAGGAAGAAGTCACGCTGCAAGGCCTGGGGCTGGTCGTGGGGCTCAAAGGGACCGGCGATCCGAGCATTACGCCGACCACCCGCGCGCTGGCGCGGATGCTCACGCTCATGGGGAGTCCGCTTCCCAAAGATAAGGACGGCACCGAGACGCTCAAGGAGCTCAAGGATGCCAAGAACGTGGCGCTGGTGCTGGTCACGGCCACCGTCCCGGCCGCCGGAGCGCGACAGGGGGACCGAATCAATTGCCAGGTCAGCGCCATCAGCGCCAAGAGTCTCGACGGGGGCATGCTCATGCTCACTCCTTTGTTGGGACCTCGCCCTCCCGACCCGTTGAGCACCTCGGGCAGTCCGCGGGTTTACGCCACGGCCCAGGGCCCCTTGCACCTGGATAACCCCGCCAGCCCCGCCGCCGCGCGGATCCACAACGGTTGCCGCCTCGATGCCGACTTCTTCAACCCGTTCGTCGAAGACGGCAAGATCACTCTCGTACTCGACAAGAACCATGCCAACTTCCAAACCGTGCAGGAAATCGCCGAGCTGATAAACAACCAGCCCGACTTCCGCTACAGCGGCGACGACGTGGGCAATGTGATCGCCACGGCCAAGGACCAGGTCACCATCGAGGTCAGCATTCCCCCCAAGTACGCCGATGACCCCGTGCTGTTCGTTTCCGAGGTGCTCTCGCGACGCGTATTCAATCCGCAGAACGAGGCCCGCGTCGTGGTGAACGAGCGGTCGGGAACGGTCATTATCGGATCGGAGGTGAGCATCGGCTCGGTGGCCGTGACGCATAAGAACATCGCTATTGAGGCGGGGCCGTTCGTTCCGCTGGATCCCTCGTCCAGCGTGCAGAACGCCACCAAGCTCAAGGCGCTGGTCGATACGCTGAACGCCATCAAGGCTGAGCCACAGGACATCGTCGACATTATCAAAGGGCTGGAGCGTAACGGGCAGCTTTACGGGCGGCTGATTATCGAGTGAGACGGCGAGGACTAATGTCGTCGACGTGGAGAACATTTTCATGACAATCGAACCAATTGCATCGGGGCTGCTGCACGATCCGCGGCTGATGGCCGATCCCGCGAATACGCCGATAGCACATGCACTCGCCGCGCCGACGAACCCCTCGGGCGAGGGAGCTCCCTCGCCGGAACTGCGCAAGGCGTTCGACTCGTTCGTGGGGCAAACGTTTTACGGCCAGCTCTTGCAAGCGATGCGCAAGACGGTCGACAAGCCGGCCTACTTTCACGGCGGACGGGCCGAAGAGGTGTTCCAAGCGCAACTCGACCAGATTTTGGCCGAGCGGATGACCGAAGCGACGGCCGACCAATTCACCGGCCCGATGTTCGAGCTGTTCACGATGCAACGACCGTGAGGCCAGGCTCGAACTGGGATTGAAAAACCGCAGTGTGAACCGGCCGGCTACGGGTATCGACGCACCCGCGCAATGACCAATGACCAAGTCCCAATGACCAACCGATGATGCTTCAGGATCGTTGATGGAAACACATACTTCGCAAATACCCGACGGCGATCCGACGGAAAGCCGAGAGGCCGAGCTGGCGCAACTGCTGGCCGATCTGGCGGCCGTGCAGGACGAGATGCTCGACGTACTCTCACGCAAGCGGACCGCCATGGCCGCGTGCAATCTCGAGAGCATGATCGAGCTCGAGCCGCGCGAGGCCGAGCTGTGCCAACGACTCCAGGAGTGCAGTCAGCGCCGCGCCAGCATGTTGGAATCGGCCCGCGCCGAAGGATTCCCCGATACCAGCATTGGCAAGCTAGCTGCCGCCATGCCGCGACCTACCCGCGACAATCTGGGCAAGCAGGTCAAGGAGGCTTCGTCGCGGGTGAGGCTCCTGCAACACGAAAGCCTCACCAACTGGGTATTGGCGCAGCGCACACTGCTACACCTAGCCCAGATGCTAGAGATTATTGCTACTGGCGGCCGGTGGAAGCCGACATATGAAAAGGGCGGTTCTGCCCCGGCGCGGGGAGCTTTGGTAGACAAGCAAGTCTAGCGCTCTCGCCGCAGGCTCATCCACAGCGCGGTAAGCCAGCATGTCTCTCTTCAGCGCGATCAACATCGCCCGCAATGCGCTCATTGCTGCGCAGGTCGGTCTGCAGGTAACCGGCAACAACATCGCCAACGCGGGCACGCCGGGGTACATCCGCTCCGAAGCGGTGCTCAGCGCGGGGCCCACACAGCGGGTTGGCGACCTGCTGCTGGGGCTGGGCGTCGACGTTACGGCGATCGTCCAGAAGGTCGACCTGTTTCTCGAAGAGCGGCTGCGCGGCGCCAACAGCGACCTGGCTAGCGGCGAGACGCAGGAAAACACCTACCTGCAGTTGGAGTCGGTGCTGGCCGAGCTGGGCGATACCGACCTGAGCACCACGCTTAGCAACTTCTTCGGCAGCATTCACGATGTGCTCAACCAGCCGGAAAGCACGTCGGTCCGCAATCTGGCCACGCTGCAAGGGCAGGCCGTCGCCGACGCCATCCGCCGCACCGACTCCCGCGTGCGCGAGCTACGCTCCGACGTCAACGACCGCGTGATCGACGCCGCCGACGACATCAATCGCCTGCTGGAAAAGGTCGCCCGGCTCAACGTGCAGATCGTTACCGTCGAAGGCGGCGGCGCCACGCCCAGCGACGCCATCGGTCTGCGCGACGAGCGGCAGAAGGCGCTTTCCGAGCTCTCGCGGCTGATCGACATCCGCGCCGTCGAGCAGAAAAGTGGCTCGGTCACCGTTTTTTCCGGCGGCGACTTCCTCGTGTTCGAGGGCAACTTTCGCGGTGTCAAGGTCGAGACAGTTGCCGATCGTGGGCTCACCGCCGCTGAAATCCGCCTGGAGGCGACGGATGCCAAGCTGCAAACCAACTCAGGCGAGGTGGCCGGTCTGCTCACTTCGCGCGACGACGTGCTGGGAGGGTTCCTCGACAACCTGAACGACTTCGCCCGCGCGTTGGCCTTCGAGTTCAACAAGGTTTATTCGCAGGGGCAGGGCCTGAAAGGGTACAGTTCGCTGACGTCGGAGTTCGCCGTCGACGACGTGCAGGCGGCGCTCGACGTGGCCGGCTTGCCCTACACGCCCGTCAACGGCTCCTTTGAGGTGCAAATACGCAACAAGCAGACCGACCTGACGCAAACGACCGACGTGTTCGTACACGTAAACGGCTTGGACGACGACACGACGCTCGAGGAGCTGGCCGACGCGCTCAACGCCATCGACGGGCTGACGGCGACGATCACGCCGGCGCGGCGACTGTCGCTTTCGGTTGATTCGCCGAATCTGGAATTCGCCTTTGCCGGCGACACCAGCGGCACGCTGGCGGCACTGGGAATCAACACGTTTTTCACCGGAATCTCCTCGTCCGACCTGGGCGTAAGCAGCCTGGTGCGGAGTGATCCGGCGCTGTTCAACGCCAGTCGGGGCGGAATCGGCGAGGACACGGAAATCGCCGAACAGTTGGCGGCGTTCATCGATGCGCCGCTCGAATCGCACAGCGGCGCGTCGCTGGCCGACTTGTACGACCGTCTCGCCGGCGAGACGAGTCAGGGCGCTTCGGCGGCGCGGGCGGTGGCCGAGGCGTTTCGCGTGTTCCAGCGCACGTTGGAAGGGCAGCAACTGAGCATCAGCGGCGTATCGGTCGACGAGGAGGCCATCCGTATGATCACGTACCAGCGGATGTTCCAGGCGGCGGCGAAGTTCATTTCCACGATCAACGAGCTGCTCGATGATCTCGTGCGTCTCTAAGGAGAGACACCGGTGGCCGCCATCTTTCCCATCCCTTCGGGGCGCACCAGCGACCTGTTGCTGCAGAGCCGCCTGCTGGCGCAATTGCAGTCCAACCAGCTCGACCTGTTGCGGCTGCAAGTGCAGCTCAGCACGGGTCTGCGCATTTCGGCACCCAGCGAAGATGCCCCCGCCGCTCGCCGCGCGATGGACCTGCAGCGGATTCTCGAACAGAAGCAGCAAGTGAAGTCGAACCTGGCCACGAGCCAGTCGTACCTCGCGGCCAGCGACAGCGCGATCTCCGGCGTATCGCAACTCTTGGCGCAGGTGCGTGGCACTGCCCTGTCGGTTTCGGACGACACCAGCAGCGCAACGTCGCGTCAGGCCGCCATTCAGGAGATTCGCCACACCCTCGAGCAGTTGATCGACATCGGCAATCACGAGTTTCGCGGCCGCTATCTCTTCGCCGGTTCGCGTACGACCGTTCTGCCTTTCGAAATGGACGGCCAGTTCGTGGTCTACCGGGGCAACGAGGGGGGCCTGTCGAGCTACGCCGACGTCGATCTGTTGCAGGCGACCAGCGTGCCCGGCACGAAGGTGTTCGGCGCCATTTCGGCGGGCGTCTCGGGGAGCGTCGATCTGAATCCGATTCTCACGGCCGACACGCGGCTGGCCGACCTCAACGGCGGACAGGGCATACGCAAGGGGAGCTTCGTCGTTTCCGACGGTTCGACCAGCCGCACGATCGATATCAGCCGCGCCGAAACGATCGGCGACGTGGTGCGACTCATCGAAAACAACCCGCCGGCCGGGCGCAAGGTGACGGCACGCATCGGCTCGGGCGGGCTGACAATCGACATCGACGACGCCCTGGGGGGCAATCTGACCATCAAGGAAGTGGGGGGCGGCACCACCGCCGCCGAGCTGGGAATACTGCAAGCAGTGGGAACCGGCACGTCGCCCATCGTGGGCGCCGATCTCAACCCGCTTCTGCGGCTGACCACGCGGCTAAGCGACGTTCTCGGGGCCCGCGCCTCGGCGGTCGTCACCTCGGCCGGGGCCAACAACGACATCCTGCTCGAAGCCCGCACGCGTGGGGCCGAGAACAATGGCGTCGTCATTCAGTACGTCAACGATGCGCTGCTCCAGGCCGCCCCCGGTCTTGTCGCGGGAAACGAAACGGTCACCTACACCGACGTGCCGCTGGCTGCACGTGCAGCGCTTACGTTCTCGGGCACGGGCAACAATCTCGTGCTGACAGCAAACACTCCTGGTGTCGGCTTGAACAACGTGCAGATCAACGTCGTCAATGCCGGCGCGATCGGAAACGCGGCTCAGGTGAACTACGATTCCGTGGGTAAGGTGCTGACGATCGGAATCGACTCGGCCGACGGCACCGAGGTGCAAACGCTGATCAACGCCATCAACGCCAACGGCACGTTCACGGCCGCCTACGACGCCTCGGCCGCGGCCGACGGCGGATTCTCGGCCACGGCCCCCATTCCCACCGCCGACGCCGGTGTCGTCAGCGGCAACACCGGCAACAGCGGCGCTGCCGCGAACACCATTCTTGTCAACGTTGAGGCCGGAAAGTCGACGGCCAACCAGGTTGTGGCCGCCCTGCAGACCGACCCGATCGTGTCCGCGCTCTTCGACGCGCGCATCGACACCAAGGACACCAGCACCGCATCCAACGCGGGAAAGGGCGCAGTCGATCTGACCGCCCAGGGCGTAACCTCCGGCGGAAGCGGCGAGGAGTTCGACAAGGGATCCGGTCTGCGTATCGTCAACGCCGGCTCGACCTATACCGTGAGTTTTCAGGATGCCACCACGGTCGAGGACCTGCTCAACATCTTGAACGGCTCCAAGGCGGGCGTGCTGGCGCAGATCAACGCACAGGGCACCGGCATCGACATCCGCTCGCGGCTTAGCGGGGCCGACTTCCAGATCGGTGAGAACGGGGGCACCACCGCCACGCAACTGGGCGTGCGATCGTTGAACCTCGATACGGCCCTCACCGATCTGAACCAGGGGCTGGGCGTGGAAACGGCCGAAGGCACCGACTTTGTCATCCGCCGCAACGACGGCGTCGAGCTGAACGTCGACATCTCTTCGGCCAAGACCATCGGCGACATACTGAACCTGATCAACAACCATCCGGACAACCTCGATCCGGCCAGCCGAGTTGTGGCGAAATTGAAGGACGTCGGAAACGGTATCGAACTGGTCGACGACGACCCGATCGGGAGTGGCACGCTGACCATCGTGCGGGCCTTCGAAAGCACGGCCGTGTGGGACTTGGGGCTCGTGCCGCGAGGTAGCGACGAGATCAGCTCCAGTGACGGTCCGTCCGCTTCCGCGGCCACGGCCACCGTTGCGTTTTCTCCGCCGGACGACCAAAACAACCGCTTCACGGTTACCGCGGCACAGGTCGGCACGGCGTTGAACGGCGTGCAGGTCGAGTTTGTCAACTCGGCGGCCAGCGGCGACCAGGCTTTCGTATCGTTCGACCCGATCGCCAAAAAGCTGACCATCGACGTCGATCCGGCCGCCACCACCGCCAATACCGTCATCGACGCCATCAACACCGACGACACGTTCTCGGCCGCTCTCGACCTGACCACCGAGCCGACCAACGACGGCTCGGGACTGATCACGCAAACGGGCGCCGTCGCCGTGCTGGCCGGCGGTAGTCCCAATCCGACGGCACTGTCGGCCGGCGCGCTCGTCACGTTTGCACCGCCCAACGATCAAAACACCGCCCTGTTGGTCACCGCCAACCAGGCGGGCACTTCGCTCAACGGCGTGACCGTCGAATTCGAGGATACGCTGGTAGGCAACGTGGCCAATGCTGTATTTGATTCGATCAATGGGCGTCTGGTGGTCAGTATCGACGCCACGCAAACCACCGCGGCGACGATCGCCACAGCCATCGCGAACGAAGGCACCTTCTTCGCGCAGCTCGACACCTCGACCGATCCCACGAACGACGGATCCGGAGTCGTGGGCGCGGTCGGAGTCGTGGCCACCACCCAAGGGGGCACGGCCGAGGTGATCGGCGGCACGGACGTGAATCCCCTGGAGGTGCACAGCACGTTCAACTCGCTGCTCCGCTTGATGGATGCATTAGACGGCTTCGACCTGGTGGAGATCGAGCGAGCCATCGCGCTAATCGACGAGGATCTCGATCGTGTGAACTTCACGCGAGCGGAGCTGGGGGCCGCCGCTCGCGGGCTCGATACGTTGCAAATCCGCCTGGAGGATGAGAACGTCGAGCTGAACCAGGCCCTGTCGAACGAGATCGACGTGGACCTGGTCGACGCCATTTCTCGGCTTACCACGCAACAGGCGGCATTCCAGGCTTCGCTGCAGATGATTGGGCAGACGTTCCAGCTCACGCTGCTCGACTTCCTGTAATCGTCGGCCCCCTGCTGGCGCCGGCAATGCGAGCAGTAGCGCCGACGCGGCTGCACACGCCGTGGTGAAGTTTGCGCGTTGTACCGGTTTTTCTGGGCGCGCCTGGCGCGTCAATCCGATGAGGACTATGGGGTCCTCTCGACTCATGCGAAGGCGCTCGACGCGATGCTGATCCAAACGACTCGCTTTGGCTGGCTGCGGCTTCGGGAAGAAGACGTGCTGCTGTTCCCGTCCGGGCTGATCGGATGGGAGGATTGCCGCCAGTGGGTCATTCTGGCCGACGCCGAGAACGAGGCGATCGGCTGGCTGCAGTCGGTCACGCGCCCCGACCTGGCGCTGGCCGTAGTCAGTCCGCGGCGGTTCGTGCCCAATTACCGGGTTCGCGTGGTGCGTCGGCAGCTTCTGCCTTTGCAGCTTGAATCGGTCGCGCAGGCATACGTGCTGGCGATCGTGGGCAAAACGGAGACGGCACTCACCGTCAATCTGAAGGCCCCCGTCATTCTCAATCTCCAGCGGCGTTTAGGTCGGCAGGTTGTCACGCGCGACGACCAGCCCATCGCTCATCCGGCCGGGGCTCTTTCCCGGCCGCTGCGCAAAAGCGCGTGAGTCCGGCGTCTCCAAGCCGCACTGCACACAAGCGCCGGTAACTGACGGCGTGACGCGTTGGCAGCAGGGCATGCTGATGCAGAGTCACGGAGACGTGGGCACGCGGCACGTCCTAGGGATGCCGTGCTCGGAACCGGCTCTCTCCAACGGCCCTCGCACGGCCCTCCTTGACGATTGGATTTTGAGGATTGTTTGTGATTTGGGTTTTGTGATTTGGTCCTTGCCGCGCGCTGGGGTTGTTTTGCTCTGCGTGATGCACTCCCGCTGGCCGTTGCTACAGCCGTTGCGTCCGGCAAAACACTAACGATCAGGCGGTCGGGTGATTCTAGGCAAGACGTGCGACCGATATCTGCACAGACCGCAAGTCGGCCCGAAGTGAGACAGAGCGATTGGACTGTCCTTAGAGGGCGGCTGTCGGCGTGACGTAGTGTTGGGGTAAGGCCGGTTGATCCGGCTGGCGGTCGCACTGCCGCGGCTGACTGGTGTGGCGACATGTCGCACCGCGGGCCGATGGTGGCTGCGGGGCGTGGCAGGTCGAAACGTCGGCCACGGATCGATGGACGCAGGCCGCCGTCATTGACTTGCCGCCGGTTTGGCCTCCCAACCCACGCGTATTCCACGCATACACGAGACACATCCACGCCAGCACCAGGAGCCAACGATGTTGGTCCTTTCCCGACACCGCGACGAGAGCATTATCATCGGCGACAACGTGGTTGTCACGATTGTCGACATTCGCGGCGACAAGGTGCGATTGGGCATTGAAGCGCCCCAGGATATCCCCGTGCACCGACGCGAGGTTTACGAGGCGATCCAGCGAGAAAACCAGAAGGCAGCCAAGGTAGCGCCATCGGACGCTCGCCGCTTGGGCAAGTAACGTATCGGGGCGGGTTTGACGAAAGCGCCGACAATGCGGCTTGTTCGGCCGGCCGGTCCTACGCGGTAAGTGAGATTATGCGTTTTGCTATCAAAACCGGCGCGACGGAACCGAGAACTGAAATGAGGGATCGCTGTGGTGATCCGGCAGAGACTTTCCATTTTGCCTAAAGTACTCATTTTTTCCTGTCGATGTTCGCCACTAGACGCACCGATGCGCTGTCCGGGATTCGGGCGCGCATCGTTCCGACAGTAAGGGGCTGCCGGAGGCGCATGGTGAGATTGCACGCGGCGGAACCCCTGAAGTGGCCGCGGCTCGGCTTTGGGAAAGGAATCAAGTACTTCATCCACGGCTTACGATTGACTGCGAAAACATGGCCTACGATTCCCTCGGGGCCTCATTCGCAGTCGCGCCAGTCCGGAATGATTCTCCCCACGTACCGGTCGCCGGCGGCCACGTAGTCCAAAACCTTTGAAGGGGTGTCTGGCATGACCCGCATCAACACGAATGTCAGTTCGCTCATCGCACAAAAGACTCTCGCTCGCTCCAACAGCGACTTGCAGACCGCTTTGACGCGTTTGAGCACGGGCTTGAGAATTAACGTTGGTAAAGACGACCCGGCCGGGTTGATCGCCAGCGAAACGCTGCGTAGCGATATCATCAGCACCGAGAAGGCAATCACCGACAGCGAGCGGGCCAACCAGCTCATCGCAACGGCCGACAGTGCACTGGGCCAGGTGAGTTCGCTGTTGAACGATATTCGGGGTCTGGTCTCCGAAGCGGCCAACGCCGGTGCCTTAAGCGACGAGCAGATCGAGGCGAATCAGCTTCAGATCGACTCTTCGCTGGAAGCCATCAACCGCATCGCGCAGGTAACCACGTTTCAGGGCCGCAAGATCCTGGACGGCAGCCTTGACTTCATCACCAGCGGCTCCCTGTCTACCGTTTCGAGCTTGCAGATTCAGCAGGCCAACTTGGGGACCAGCGGGCAGGTGGACGTATCGGTCGATATCACGACCGCTGCCACGCAGGCGCTGATCACCGACGCTGTTCCCGCGGCGGCTGCCGCTGTTGCGGCGACGGTCACGTTGAATTTCAACGACACGTCGACCGTGCAGATTGACGCAGCGACCGCCGGGGCGGCATTCAACAATACGGCCGTCGTGTTCCAGACCGACGCGGCCGTTGCGGCCGGCGACGCTGTCGCGGTTTACGACGGGGCCAACAACCAGATTATCGTCAAGCACGACGGCACCAGCGCCACGGCGGCAAACATTACCGCGGCCATCGACGCCCTGGCCGAGTTCGACGCTACCGCCGGCGGTGGTGGTACCGGTTACGTGTTGGCCAACGACGGCAACGGCACATTGGGCAGCCTGGTCGGCGGCTCCGACCAGGTGTTCGGTCTTCTGGATACCCTCACCATCCAGGTCAGCGGCAACATTGGTAGCGAAGTGTTCTCCTTCGAGCTCGGCGCCACCGCCGACCAGATTGCCGACGCCATCAACCTGGTTTCCGATGCGATCGGAGTCGTTGCCACCAACAACGCCGGCACAGTCGAGCTCCGCTCTAGCAATTACGGCGAAGATGCATTCGTTGCGGTCGACGTCGTCAGCGAAGGCGGCCTGGGCACATTCGGTTCACTTCTGAGCGATACCCGCGCCACCGGCGGCGACATCGCGGCCGCGGTCAACGGCGTTACCGCCAACGGCAAGGGCAACACCTTCTCGCTCAACACGTCGTCGCTCGACTTGACGATTACTGTCGCTGACGGTGACAATACCGACTTCAACTTCTCCATCACCGGCGGCGGCGCCCTGTTCCAACTCGGTCCCGACGTGGTCAGCAACCAGCAGGCCCGCTTGGGCATCCAGAGCGTCAACACCGCCACCCTCGGCGGCGACAGCGGCCGGCTGTTCGAGCTTGCCTCCGGCGCAGGCAAGTCGCTCAGGAACGACGTCGGCGGCGCGGCCAAGGTGGTCGACGAAGTGATTTCGATCGTCACTTCGCTCCGAGGGCGGCTCGGTGCGTTCCAGAAGACGACGCTCGAAACCAACATCT
>CAYQAJ010000080.1:0-6314 GCA_964415245.1 uncultured Pirellulaceae bacterium
CGTCAAGGCTTTGTCGGCGACGGGGCCGTCGCCCAGCAACATGTACTACAACTACTACGCCACCCAGGTCATGCGACACTACGAAGGGGACGAGTGGGACGCCTGGAACGTCAAGATGCGCGACTGGCTCGTCGGCACGCAATCGAAGGAAGGCCACATGAAGGGAAGCTGGTACATCGAGGGCGACCACGGATCGACCGTCGGCGGCCGCGTGTACTGCACGTCAATGGCCACGATGATCCTTGAGGTGTACTATCGCCACATGCCGATCTACGGCAAGCAGGCCTCGACCGAGAACTTCCCGCTCTAATGCCCCCTAGCAGCCCGTTGAAAAAGGGGACAGTCCCTCTTCGACCGCACGTTTTGTCAGGCGAGAGTCGACTGGTCGCAAAGGGACAGTCCCCTTTTTCAACGGCTAGGCGAGCCGACCACGACAGGCTCGCCACGGGGCGCGCCTCGAGTCCGGCACACCTCGCGCTGGTGCCGCGCTTGCGCGATCCCATGTGCCGCGGTGGCGGGTAGATTCGCAAAGGGCCGTTGGCCGTGCGCGTGATTGCGGTCATCGACCTGATGGCGGGGCAGGTGGTTCGAGCCGCCCAAGGCGATCGGGCCGCCTACCGGCCCATCGACAGCCGCCTCGTCGCGGGCGCATCTCCCGAGTGCGTTGCCCGAGCTCTCGCCGACGAGTTTCACGTGAGCGAGGTGTACGTCGCCGACCTCGACGCCATCGCCGGCGCCGAGCCCGACTACGAGTCGCTACGGCACATCGCCGCGTCGGGCATGCGACCATGGGTGGATGCGGGCGTATCCCGTCCCCAGCGCGCCCGGGCGCTCCGCGGCTTCTTCGATCGAGAACGAATCGCGGGCCGGGTAATCGTCGGCCTGGAATCGATTGCCGATCCCGACATTCTCGGCGAGGTATCTGAGGCCGCGGGGCGCGAGAGTGCCGTTTTCAGTTTGGACCTGAAGGCCGCGGCGCCGTTGGCCGGCTCCGACTGGGATCGGGTCGCCGCGTCGGCGGGATCCAGCGGCAAAGGAGCTGCGTTGGCGATTGCGGCGGCCGCCATCGCCGGCGGATTTCGCGCTTTGATTGTGCTCGACTTGGCGCAAGTCGGCACTTCGAGCGGCCCTTCGATCGGGGAGTTGTGCGCGGCAGTGCGGCGAGATTACGCAACGATCGAGCTGATCGGTGGAGGAGGAGTGCGCGGCGCGGGCGACCTGAGAATGCTGGCACATTGCGGATGCGATGCCGTGCTGGTCGCCACGGCGCTGCACGACGGTGGGCTCAACCGAGACGACGTTGCGGCCGCCGAAAGGTATTGATCGCCGATGCGTGGGAGCGCGAAACCGCAAGCGATGTGGATCGCGGACGGTTGGGGCTACCGGTTTCGGTCAATGCCATTTGGGCTCGCGTTTCTCGAGGAAGGCGGCCAGCCCTTCGGCGGCGGCATCGGTGGTGCGCGCGGTCGCGCTGACCGCCGCCCCGGCCGCCAACAGCGTCATCAGATGCTCGCCGATCGTTTCGTTGAGCATCCGCTTGGTGAGCTGCAATGCCTCGGGGGCGCTCTTGGCACACTCCTCGGCCAACTCGTGGGCGCGGGCCCACACGAGATCGTTCGCGACGATCTCGTGATAAACCCCCAGGCGATGCGCCTCGGTCGCGTCGATCGTGCGGGCCGACAGCAGCAGATTGGCCGCGTGCGATCCACCGATGCGAAACGCCAACAGCGGCGCCACCATGCCCGCCACCAGTCCGCGGCGCGGCTCGGGCAGGCCGAATCGTGCTTCGGGCGTGCCGAGCACGATGTCGGCGGCCAGGACCAGTCCAGCGCCGCCGGCCACCGCCGGACCGTTGACGGCCGCGATGATCGGCTTGGGAAAGCGGAGCATCATTTCGATCAGCTCGCGGTACTGTTGCGCGTCGGCGTACCACTGCGGATGCGGATCTTCCTGCTGCGCCGTCTCGCGCATCTGGCCCAGGTCCATGCCGGAGCAAAAGGCGCTCCCGGCGCCTGTGAGGATGACGGCCCGCACGCGGCGCTCCTGGTGCAAATCGTCGAGGGCCTGCTGCAATTGCTCCAGCAGCTCGCGCGAGAGGGCGTTGCGCTTTTTCGGGCGGTTGAGAACGATCGTCCCGCTGGGAACGTGCTTCTTGACCTGTACGATCGATGGCGACATTCGTTTGTCCGGCTTGGCGTGTGCGATCATGCGGGCCTCCCTTGGCGGCGGCCAGCGGTCGGTGCGCCTTTACTTGGAGTCTTCCGTCAACTCTGTAAGAAGGGCATCGGTGCCCGGACTCGCCGGCAAGGGCAGCTCCAACATCGCCGTGCCCAGCAGCTTGCCCTGCGTATCGATGCGAAGCGAACAACTGGCGCCGCCGGCCAGCACATTGTACAGCACGAAGTTAAGCGCCCAAACGTTGGGCAACTCAAAACGCTCGACCGACGTGGCTCCCAGCGGCGCGAAAAACCCGGCCACCCGGCCCCCGGTCAGCTCGGCACACAAGTATTCGTAGGCCCGCGCCGATCGGGCCACCACGCCGATATTGGCGTGGTTTCCCTTGTCGCCGCTGCGGGCCGTGGCGAGTTGACCGAGGCGTATCGTGCGCTGGCTCATGGCTACTCCAACTATCCATCGAAGTAACCCGACGCGTTAGCGAGGGGCGCAAGCTCACGCGCCCCTTCGAGTGCGTCCCTCGCTAACGCTTCGGGTTACGGTATTTGTTCTCTTTCGGCAAGCCACTGGCGGCACGTGTGAACAGAAACCTCGGGTTTGACCGCCTCTTTGGGAACGAGCGTGGGCCAGTACGCCATCACCTCGCGCACCGCACTGCGGCCGACCGCGTAACCCGCCAGGCCGGCGGGACCGCTCGTGATCAGCGGGGCGATCTCGCGTGTGAACCGTTCGAGCACCTCGCGACGGCGATCCCACGCTGCCAGGCGGAGCACGACTTCGCATGGGCGATCGTCCGAATCGGTCAGCCAGCGGCCGACCCCCGGCACTCCGTCGCCGCTGCCCAACAACTCGACGTTCCACTTCTCCGGCTTGAGGTCAGCGCAGCGAAGTCGCTCTTGCACGATTGCCGCCGCCGCCTTCGCCTTTTCCACGGCATCGCCCCCGTACACCAGGAGCTGTGCCGCCGCCGCAAACCCCGATCGATAGGCCAGCGACACCTTGTAGAACCCACTGGGTGCGGTGCCTCGCGCGCCGCTGACGGCGACACGACTGGCGCTGACCTCGCGCACACTCACCGTTGTAAAGTCGACGTCGACGTCGGGCGTCTTGTAGCAACGCGGGTCGCCGATTTCGTACACGAGCTGCTCGGCCACCGTGTGCCGCGTGACCGCTCCGCCCGTTCCCTCCGGCTTGGTAATGGCGGCGTCGCCGCTCGGCTCCAACTCCGCGATGGGGTAGCCGACGTTGGCCAGGTCATAGCGCTGCCAGTCGGTTGTGTATCCGCCCGTCACCTGCGCCCCACATTCGATCAAGTGACCCGCCACGCTCGCCCCGGCCAGGCGATCGTAGTCCGCCCATTTCCAACCGAACGAGTGAACCGCCGGACCGACCGTGAGCGACGCATCGGCCACTCGCCCGGTGATGACGATGCGAGCGCCGCCGTCCAATGCCCGAACGATCGGCTCGCCGCCGAGATACGCATTGGCGCACGCGACGGGCTCGCCGAGCTCCGCAAATGGCTGGCCGGTGTCCATGTGGGCCAACTCGCAGCCCGATGCCCTCAGCGCATCGATCTTCGACACGAGATCGTCGCCCCACACCGCGCCGATCGGCAATTCCTCGATTCCGGCACCGGCGAGAATGTTCGAGGCGGCCTTCGCGCAGGACCGCACGTTCATTCCACCGGCATTCGTGACCACGCACAGTCCGGGGCGATCGCGCAGTAGCGGCGCAATGTCGCGCAGCACGTCGAGAAAGTCCCGCGCGAAACCTGCGCCGGAATCCTTCTCCCGCTGCCGCGCCAGGATCGACATGGTCAGCTCGGCCAGGTATTCGAGCGTGAGATAGTCGACGTCGGCCCCTTCAAGCAGGTGGCGCGGCGCATCCGGCCGGTCGCCCAGAAATCCCGCGGCGTTGGCAATGCGGACTGTCACGGTGTCGCTCGCACCTCCATTGCTGCGGCAAGCCCGGCGCTCAGGGTTCGCCCTGTGCTCGTTTCCGGCCGAACTGCCGTACGAGGTTGGGCGGCCTTTCGCTACACTTCCGATCGCTTGCCCGACTCCCGATCGTATGCCGACGACCTGATTGTAGGCATGTGCGACCTCAACGGAAATGTGCCGCCGCCCCACGTATCCTGATGACCTTCGCCACTCGCAATTACGAAGAGGTGCTCAGCGGCCGGCGCCGCACGCTCGGTGCGTCCCTGCTTCGATCCGCTTTGCGCCTCGCCGAGTTGCCCTACGGCGCCGCCGTGCGGTGGCGCAACTGGCGCTACGACGCGCGTCGCGCGCCGGTCTTTCGTGTTGGCGTGCCCGTAATCAGCGTGGGCAATCTCACCACCGGCGGAACGGGCAAGACGCCGATGGTCGAGTGGCTGGCCCGCTGGCTGGCCGATCGCGGAGTGTGTGCCGGCATTGTCAGCCGCGGCTACAAGCAGCAACCCGGCCGCCCGAACGACGAAGCCCTGGAGCTGGCCCTGCGACTTCCCGATGTGCCGCACGTGCAGCAGTCCGACCGCGTCGCGGCTGCTCGGGGCGCAATTGCCGATCATAATTGCCAGGTGCTTCTGCTGGACGACGGTTTCCAGCACCGCCGCCTGCATCGCGACCTCAATCTGGTGCTCCTCGACGCTCTCGAGCCGTTTGGCTTCGGTCACCTGCTGCCGCGCGGCCTGTTGCGCGAGCCGCTGACTTCGCTTTCGCGGGCCGACGCGGTAATGCTGACGCGGGCCGACGCAATTCTTCCCGAGCACAGGTCCGCGGTTCGCGACGTGGTACACCGGCACGCTCCCCGCGCTGCGTGGTTCGAAGCGGCACATCGGCCGCTGGCGCTTGCCAGCAGCTCGAGCCAACAGCGCGAAATCGCCTGGCTCCGCGGGCGACGCGTGGCGGCCTTTTGTGGCATCGGCAACCCCAGGGCATTCGAGCTGACACTCCGGCAGTGCGGCTGCGACGTTGCCGACTTGCGTACGTTCCCCGACCATCACGACTTCCCGCCGGCCGACCTGGATGCCCTGGCGCGATGGGCAAACGCGCGATCCGACATTGAGGCGGTCGTCTGCACGCAGAAGGACTTGGTGAAAGTCGGGCAGGACCAATTGGGCGCCAAGCCGCTTTTTGCGGTGCGCGTCGGCATCGAGCTGCTGTCGGGCCAGGAATCGCTCGAATCGCGTCTCGGCCGAATTATCGCCCGCCCAGCCGCTGCCGCATAAGGCTTCGTGGCAATTCGCGGGGCCGCCCAGCCGCTGCTGCACAAACTTCGACGGGAATACCCGGGGCGCTGCGATCAGTGGCGGTTTTCGACGTGTCCGGCCCCCTACTCCTTAAAGCGCAAACCTCGTGTCCCGCCCGGTTTGCCACCACTGGGAAGTTGAACTTGCCCCTTCTGCCAACGGCCGGTATATACCGCCCCATGAAGCCGAAATCGACGACCGAACCGTCGTCGGGCGCCAAGCCCTACGCACTACCTCTCTGGCACCGCGCGCAGGTTCCCATCCTGAGGGGATCGCTGCGCGGCTACCGCTGGCTCCCGGCCAGCGGCGGCAAGCTGCTTCGCGTGCTCTTGGGAACGTACGAGCGCCGGCAATCGAAGTTGTTCGCGCAGCTTGTGGGCGAGGGCGACGTCGTGCTCGACGTAGGAGCGGCGGCCGGTTACTACACGCTCCTGGGCGCCAAGCGCGTCGGCCCCAGCGGCCGCGTTTTGGCGTTTGAAGCCGACCGCAAAAACGTTGCGTATTTGCGCGAGCACGCCGCCGTCAACCGGTTGAAGACGGTGTCCATCTTCGAAACAGCCGTGGGAGATGAGTCTGGAACGGCGCGCTTTGCACCGGGTCGTGGCACGGGCACGGGTCGGCTGGCACGCAACGGCGCGCGTCGGGTTTCGCTGTGTCGGCTCGACGACGTCTTCACCCGCGAGGGCGTTACGCCCACGCACGTCAAGATCGACGTCGAAGGGGCCGAGCTCGCCGTGCTCCGCGGCGCCACGCAGATACTGAGACTGGTTCGGCCGATCCTGTTTCTCTCGACGCACGGACCTCAGCACAACGCCGCCTGCTGCCGTCTGCTGCACTCCCTCAAATACCAGCTCACCGGCATCGACACACCTTACCTGGCGTCGGCCAGTGAGATTCTGGCCGAGCC
>CAYQAJ010000080.1:6414-9711 GCA_964415245.1 uncultured Pirellulaceae bacterium
GGGACGGTCTTTGGATAGGTACGTAGGCACGTTTCCCGCACTGTTCGCCGCCACGAGACCCCGCCATGCCAGCCCGGATCACCGTGCTCATTCCCTGCAAGAATGAGCAAAAGAACATCCGCCCCTGCATCGCGGCCGCCCGCAAGGTGGCCGACGAAGTGCTCGTCGCCGACTCCGGCTCGACCGACGAAACGATGGCGATCGCTCGCGAGGAGGCGGCGCGCGTCATCGAGCGGGAGTTCGTCAACTACTCCGACTTCAAGAACTGGGCGATTCCCCAGGCCAAGCACGAGTGGGTGTTGATCGTCGACGCCGACGAGCGAGTGACCGACGAGCTGGCCGACGAGATTCGCCGCGTGCTGGAAAACCCGCCCGCCGATCGCGACGGGTTCTGGATTCTGCGGCGCAGCTTCTTCATGGGCCACGAGATTCGGCACTGCGGCTGGAACACCGACGACGTGTTCCGCCTGATCCGCCGCGACAAGTGCCGCTACCGCGCCTGCCGCGTGCACGAGGAGATCGGCGTCGACCCCCGTCGCGCCGGCCGACTGAAGAACCGCCTGGTGCACTACACCTATTGGTCGTACGACCAGTACTTCGACAAGTATTTGCGCTACACCAAGTGGGGCGCCCAGGACATGTGGGACAAGGGCCGCCGCACGAGTTGGTTCGGCCTGCTACTGCGGCCGTTTTTCCGCTTCCTGCAGCTTTACGTGCTCCGCGGCGGATTCCTCGACGGGCTGGCAGGCATCCAGGTGTGCATGTTGCAGGCGTACTTCGTGACGTTCGTCAAACAGGCCCGCCTGTGGGAAACCGAGCACGCCCTGCCCCAGCCCGACCCGGAGGCGGGCAGAGAATCGCGCCGAGTGTCGCAGTGCAACTCGCACCAGGGTTCCGACCGAGAATCGGAAGCATCCTCGGCAATCTCACGCCGCACATCCGCGGCGGCGTGAATTCACGGCGCCGCTGCTCTTCTCTGGGGAAGTCTTTGCGGCGAGAATCGACGCCCTTCACCGCCGGCCTTGCCGGGGTATCATGGACGACCCGGTCCGCGCCATCTCCCTATGGTAATCCCGGCGCGGACATCGCCCCGTGAGCTCCGAGTATGTCCGGACCTTCGTTCGACGTGCTGGTCGCCGCCAACTACGAGGACACTCGCGCCAATCTGTGTGCCTTTTTGCAGCAAGACGGCTATCGCGTGCTGAAGGCGGCGTCGATCGACGACGCGCTGGCGCACAGCGACTGGTCGAACGTGCTGGCCGTCGTGCTCGACGGCGGGTCCCTCGACGCGACGCGCGGCGACAAACTATCGCGGATCGCCCAACGGGCGCCCGAGACCGCCATCGTCGTCGTGACCGCCGATTCGGAATTGCAGAGCGCCGTGGCGGCCCTGCGCGCGGGAGCGGACGATTGCCTCTCGATGCCGGTGAACGCCGACTCGCTCCGCGTTACCATGGCGCGCGTGCTTCGTCGGCGGCGACTGGTGACGGAGATTCGGCAAAGTGCGGCGCGGCTCGCCTCGATTCTCGACACGGCCGTCGACGCCATCATCACCATCGACGAGCGGGGAATCGTGCAGTCGCTCAACGCCGCGGCCATGCGCTTGTTCGGCTACGCGGAACGCGAGGTCGTGGGGCAGAACGTCAAGCTGCTCATGCCATCGCCCTATCGCGAAGAGCACGACGCCTTTATCCAGAATTACTTGCGGACCGGTGAAAAGAAGATCATCGGCATTGGACGCGAGGTGGTCGGATTGCGCAAGGATGATTCGCAATTCGCCATGGACCTGGCGGTGAGCGAGGTGCGTCTGGGCGACCGGCGGCTGTTCACCGGTATCGTGCGCGACATCAGCGACCGCCGCCGCGCCGAGGCAGAGCTGCGGCTGCTCGAAACCGCCATCGACGTGCTTGCCGAAGGCGTGATGATCACGGACGCGCACCTCGATCCGCCGGGGCCACGCATTCTGTTCGTCAACCCCGCCATGACGCGCATCACCGGCTATGCAGCCGACGAGCTTGTGGGTCGCACACCCCGCATTCTCCAGGGGCCGAACACGAGCCGCGCCGAGACAAAGAGGCTCCGCCAACTACTGAGCCAGGGACAAACCTACGTGGGCCAGAACGTCAACTTTCGCAAGGACGGCAGTCCGTACGAAGTCGAGCTGCAAATCTCACCCGTCCGCGACGATGCGGGCAGCATCGTCAGCTTTGTCTCCACGCACCGCGACATCAGCCAGCAAAAGCAGGCGGAAGAACGAGCACGGCAGGCGGAGCGGCTCGCCGCCATCGGCCAAACCGTCGCGGGCCTGGCTCACGAAAGCCGCAACGCATTTCAGCGCAGCCAGGCATGCCTGGAGATGCTGGCGATGGAACTGGAAAACCGACCGGACGCCCTGGAGCTGGTCGAGCGAACGCAGAAGGCCCTCGACGACCTGCATCACCTGTACGAGGAGGTGCGCGATTACGCCGCCCCGATCGTTCTCGACCGTCAGGTGTGCGATTTAGCGCATGTGTGGCGCGACTCATGGTCGCACCTGCAGCACGCGCATGGTGAGAAGAGCGTGCAACTGCGCGAGGAGGCGGGCGGCGTCGGCCTCGCGTGCCATGTCGATTGGTTCGCCATGGGCCAGGTATTCCGCAATATCCTCGAAAACGCAATCGCCGCCTGTCCCGAGGAGGAGGGTCGCATCGTCATCCGCTGTCGCGACGCGCGCTTCGTGGGGGAGAGTGCGGTGGAGCTGGCGATCCGCGACAACGGCCCGGGATTCGACCCGGCGAACCGGGCCAAGGTTTTCGAGCCGTTCTTCACCACGAAGGTCAAGGGGACCGGTCTTGGCATGGCGATTGCACGGCGGATTGTCGAAGCACACGGCGGCCAGATCACTCTGGGCGATAAAGGTCCCGGGGCGGAAGTGATTCTGACGCTGCCCCGTGGAGTGTAGCCCGCCGAGATTGGGCAAAGCGGGAACGTGCTGTGCCGCTAGATTCCCTGTCCCTGCGCATCGAGGTGCGCTATGAGTGCGAAGCTGCGGTTGGCGGTTGCCGACGATGAGCCCGACATGCAAGAGTATTTCGAGAAGGTGCTACGCCGCATGGGTCACGAAGTCGTATCGGTGGCCGAAAGCGGGCGCCAGCTTGTAGCGCATTGCGAGGCGCTCAAGCCCGACTTGGTAATCACCGACATCAAGATGCCCGACATGGACGGCATCGAGGCCGCTGCGCACATCTGTCGGAAGCGGCCCGTGCCGGTGATTCTCGTTTCGGCCTACCACGACCGCGAGCTGATCGAGCGTGCGGA
>CAYQAJ010000080.1:9721-18704 GCA_964415245.1 uncultured Pirellulaceae bacterium
GTACCTGGTCAAGCCGATTAAGCAATCGGATCTCGAGCCCACGATCGCTCTGGCCGTGCGGCGTTTTGCGCAGTTCCAGGCCGTTCGCCAGGAGGCCGACGACCTGCGGCAAGCGCTGGAGGATCGCAAAGTGGTGGAACGCGCCAAGGGGATACTCATGAAGCGGGCTGGCCTCGAAGAGCAAGCCGCGTTCCAGCGCCTGCAACGGCTTGCGAGCGAGCGGAATCAGAAGATGGTGGAGATCGCTCGCATGATCCTGCTGGCCAACGAAGCGTTCGAGCCGCCCGGGAATTCGTAGCGGCCGGTTGTGTCGCGGTCTCCCGACCGCGACACGCCACGTCGAGGAATCTGCTCTTCCGCCGTTCTGCGCTAGCGCACCCCGAAAGTTGACGCGGGCGGCGCCAGCCACGATACTTGGCGCGTGTGCGACGGTTTTCGCGTAATCGCCGCCCAAGCAGGCGAAAGTACCGCCGCAACAGTACCCCCACGCATCGGGAGCGCTTACCATGCCGCGAAACCTGCCTTTCCTCGCACTTCTTGTCGCGGCATGTGTCGCTTCCACACTCATGCCGGGCTCGCTTGAGCGCGATTCGCGTCGCTGCCTTGCCGCCGATGAGGCGTCGCCCGTTAGTACAGCAAAGCGGCCCAACATCCTGTTCATCATGACCGACGACCAGGGTTATCCGCCCGTCGGCCGCAATGGGCATCCGTGGATTCGCACGCCGAACATCGACGAGCTGTACGACCAGAGCGTGCACTTCACGCGGTTTCTGGTCTGCCCCACGTGCTCGCCCACGCGCTCGGCCCTGATGACGGGCCGGCACCCGATGCGCAACGGCGTCACGCACACGATTCTCGAACGCGAACGACTCACGCTCGACGCCGTCACGCTGCCACAGGTTTTGAAGCGGGCCGGATACACGACCGGCATTTTCGGCAAGTGGCACCTGGGCGACGAGGAGCCCTATCAGCCGCACAATCGGGGCTTCGACGAAACGTTTATTCACGGAGCCGGCGGAATCGGCCAGACGTACAACTGCAGTTGCGCCGACGTGCCGGGCAACAAGTACTTCGACCCGGTGATTCGCCACAATGGCAGCTTTGTGAAGACCGAAGGTTTCTGCACCGACGTGTTCTTTACCGCCGCCCTGTCATGGATTCACCAGGTGAAGGACGGTGATGCCCCGTTCTTCTGCTACCTCCCCACCAACGCGCCGCACGGACCGTTCACCGCTCCGTCCAGAAACCTGAAGCGATTCACCGACTTGGGCTTCGACCGCAATCACGCCGGCTTCTACGGCATGATCGAGAACATCGACGAGAACATGGCCCGACTCATGCAAAAGCTCGATGAGTGGCACTTGCGCGAGAACACGCTCGTGATCTTCCTGTCCGACAATGGCATGGCGGGCGAAGGATCGGGCCGACCGGACGAAGGGCTGGGCAATTTGCCCGACGGCACGCCGCTCCTCTGCTACAACGCGGGCATGAAGGGGCTGAAGGTGAGCCCCGACGAAGGGGGAGTCCGCGTGCCGCTGTTTTTGTCGTGGAAGGGCCACATCGAGCCGGGCCGCGACATCGACCGCGTGACGGCCCACATCGACATCTTTCCCACGATCGCCGCTTTGGCCGGGGCCGAACTGCCCGAGGGACAAGTCGAGGGACGCAGCCTGCTGCCGCTGGTCGAAAACGCGAACGCCGAGTGGCCCGACCGGTTTCTGTACACGCATGTCGGCCGCTGGGACACGGGCGAGAATCCCGACGACTACCAATGGAAACGATTCGCCATTCGCAGCCAGCGCTACCGGTTCGTCAACAACGTCGCCCTGTTCGACATGGAGAACGACCCGGGCCAAACGAAAAACGTAATCGACGAGCACCCGGACATCGTTAGCGAGATGCGCTCCGCCTACGACGCCTGGTGGAAAGAAACGCGCCCCATGATGGTGAACGAAGACGTGCCCATGTCGCCGACACGCCCGTACCACGAGCTCTACAAGAAGCAACTCGAAACCACGGGCATCCCCAAGTGGGAGCCGCCAGAGTTCTGACGCGCTGCCGACGGTGAACCGCACCCCAAGCCCACGGACTGCCGTCCGTGGGTCCGGCGTCACCTCCCGCTCAACGCCGACTCCCGCGTGTCGCGCTTCCTGCTACGTGTCGGATTCCCGACCGCGACGATCGGCATCGTCCTTCGTGAAACGACTTGTTTCCAGTCGATCTCCGGGGCGGCGTCGTCGAGGCGGTCGGCCAGGCGCTTCAATCGGCACGTCGGCACCGACGGGAACAGATGGTGCTCGAAGTGGTAGAACATGCCGTACGAGAGCCAGTTGATCCACCGGCCGCGCTGCGTGCGGGCCAGCAGGTCGTCGTGGTCGCACCCGTGGTGAACGATCCACACGGCGAAGAAGCCGATGAACCATTCGCCGGCCAGCATCGCCGCCACGTGCCACCGTAGCGCCGACATTCCCGGCGTCGCCAGGGCCGCGGCGATCATCAGCGCGAGTGCTGCAATCTCGATGGCGATCCACCGGCATTTGGCTCGCGAAGCGAGTTGCCATGCCCGCGCGTGCAGGCGCACCACGAACACCGGCCCTAGTAAGAGCGCCCGCCACCACGGTAATCGCGCTACCGAGCCCTCGGCGTCGCCGTCGCCCAGGCAGTGCCGATGGTGATGCAGGTGCGAGACCTGTACGGCGTGCATGCTCGCCAGCATGAGTGGGCTGAGCGCCATCAGCACCAAATCTTGCGCGACCCGCGGGATTCCCAACGAGTAGTGCTGGGCTCCGTGCGATTGGCGCAAGCCCGTGAGAAAAAAGAAAAACGAGCAGACGGCGCCGGCGGGAGTCCAGCCCGTGTGGTAGCAGACGAGCGAACCGACGAGCCACGGCAGCGAGAGAGTCAGCTCCCAGGCCATCTCGGCAGGCGAAAGCGGCAACAAGTCGCGCCAAGGGACGGCGCGCAGCCGCGGATCGGTCGTGAATCGATCGCCCATGGGACTGGGGCAGCTTAAGCGGTTGGAGATCGCGAGACAGTGCCCACGCGCCGGATTCGTTTCCGGCACCGGCACGCGCTCTGGGCGAGTTAACCGCAGTCCGAGAGCCGCAATAACAAAGAGAGGCGAATTCTGAAGCGAATGCCGCCGTGGGGTACTATCGCGGCGAGAAGGCAAGCTCTACCGCAACGACCACGACGAGCGCGACCAATGTGATGTAGGCCATGCGCGGTGTCACGATGGAAGGATCGTCAATAAACTGCCTGATCGAACCGAGGCGGTGCCACAAGTAGAGACCGGCAACGATGGTGATCGCACCGAACGCCAGCATTGCGGCGAGCGGTGTGCCGGTGCGAAGCATGTCGCCGGCATCCCCGACCTGGCCCAGCGAGCCATCCGAGATGTACGCGCCGTTGGCGATGAGACAAAGGCCCGCGAAGAATTGAACGTCTTTGCGCAGTACGGGCACGCGCCGCGGAACAGCCGCGAACAGTGCGAGGGGCAGCAAACATCCAATCAGCGGTCCGAGCCACACGACAACGGCCGGATGCGGATTCGGCGAAACGTCGGTTCGCGAAATGGTGAGCGGATGCAGAACGACCCGTTCCACGCGCCCGCCCGTGGCAAGCGCCCCAACAATGTGCCCCACCTCGTGCAGCGCCATCATTGCCAGCCAGCTTAGGCCGACGAGCGAAGCGCAGAACGCAAACTGGTGGAATCGTTGCAAGATCTGACCACGTGCGTTGGATTGTCAATGCGCGCAAGCGCAATCGCCAACAGTCATGCGGCGACGACTCCAGCGGCAATACACCAAAGTTGGATTCGGTGAGGGTACGACGTGAAGGCGGCCGGGCGCGCGGCGTCACCACATAGGTATTTCCAGCTCGCGGCGGGCGTCGCCGCGGAGGACTGTTAGCTTTACCGAGTCTTTGGGGCCGTGCTCCAGGCGAAGGTACGTCAAGAACTCCGATTCGGTCATGGCGTCGGATTTGCCGTCGACGGCCACGATCAGGTCGTTCATTTGCAGGCCGGCCGATTGCACCTTGGGGCCGCCCTTGCCGAACAGGCCTTTGACGACCAGTGCCAGGCGGTCGGCGTCGATGCCGCGCTGCTTTTTGTCGGCGGCGGAGAGTGCGTCGAACTTCACCCCTTGTCGCAAGCCGTACCACGATGAGGCCCGCCAGGCGACGTCCGACTTCTTCCAGTCGCCGCTGAGCGATATCGTGGTTTCGATTCTTCGATCGCCGCGGCGCAGTGTAACCGGTAGCTTGACCTTGTCGGGTACGGAGTTGAGCGCCCACTGGATGTCAGCCACCGAGATGATAGGCTGGGCGGCGACGGTCAGCAATTCATCACCAGCCTTCAGTCCCGCGATTGCCGCCGGCGAACCCTCGATCACGCGCTTCACTAGGCGGCCGTCGTTGTCGTCGATCACCAGGCCGATCTGCTGGGGCATCGGAAACACAAACAGGTCGTCGCGCGACAGTCGGCCTTCCTCCCATTTGGCCCGCAGCGCGAACTCTTTCACCATGTGGCAATGAATGCACTGCTGCCGCTCGGTCGCCTTCACCGGGCGGTCCTGGAGGCCGGGCGTCAACTCGGGCCGGGCGTACTCGGCCGGCTTGCCGGTCTTGTTGGCAAGCTGCGCCTTGTTGTCGGGATACCCGCGATGCAGCTCGAGCGCTCGTTCGGCGGCCTTGCGGAAACCGGCGATCGAATGATGCGCGTCGGATTCGGGGCCGGAAGCGGTGCGAGTGCCGTATCGCCCGTACACGGTCATGTCGGCATTGAGGAACATGGCCGCCCACGACATGTCGTAGTCGTACTGAAACACGCCCAAGTCGAGCCCATTGGTCTGAATCACGCGCACGCACACGAACTGGTCTTCGACCTGTTTCAGCTTGTCGTCGGGGCGCATCACCTGGGTGTCGAGATCGCGTCCGGGAGGGCAGGGCACGCAGCGCAGCACCACCAACAACGGCTTGTCCGACTTTTCGGCCTCGGCAATGGCGGCGGGCAGATCGTCATAGATCCAGTGGGGCGCAACTTCGATATCCTTGAGCGATTCGCCGAGCGGCGACTGGGCACGGACGGGCGAAGTGAGCAAGAGCGTTATCAGAACGAACCCAATGGACGGCAACCAAGGCAGCGTGATGCGCATGGAAGGAACTCCGGTAGGCAGTGATTCGGCACGCGGCGCGCCGCGCGAAATGGTCCGAGCGTATCCAAAAACCGTCTCGGAGAAGGGGACAGGCACATTTTGCTCCGCGGAAACCCTGTAAAACGGCGCCATGTTCAACCGCTCCGCAAAATGAGCCAGTCCCCGACGGTTTTCGGATACGCTCTTACTCTTCGCCCACGATGCGGGGCAGATCGGCCAACACTTTTTCGACGGCCTTTTCGTTCAGCTCGCCGGCGCGAAAGGCGTGGTTCGCCTTCACTTCGTGCTCGCGGTACAGCACGACAGTCACGTCGGCATCGGGCGAAACCTTGAAACCGTCGGGGCCTGTGGGGCTGTCGATGCTGAGCACAATGTCTTTGAGCGACTTGTCGCCGGCCAGCTTTTCGAGCCGCGCGGCGAGTTTCCCGTCATCGCTGAGAAAGACGACAAAGCTACCCATGCTCTCGTGGGCATGTTGGGCGGTGGCGGCGTCGATTTTCGCCAGCAGTTGCACGAGCGGCGCGTCGAGCTTGCGGGCGAAAATCATGGCCACAGGATTGGCGCCATTCTCGCAAACCAGGCAGTGCGGCTCACCGGCGTAGGGGCCGGTGACGTTGAGCGGCCGGAACGTGGCGGTCACTTGCTCGCCAAGTTGCAGGCTCGACCGCAACGGCTCCTCTGCGCGTGTCGCGGCGGCCGCGCAGACCAGAATTGCGGCGGCACCCACGAGAAGGGCAACCAGTTGCACCGGGTGCCGTCCGAAATTTGCCTCCATGGATGCCTCCCCCTTGTTTGACGCCGCTCTCGCCCGCGTGCAAACGATTCTAGCCGAGCGGCTAGGGGGGTGCCAGCTTTGGCGCGAGTGACCGGCATGGCAGTGCAACCGCGGCCTTCGGGCCACGGCTATTCGCACTCCGATCGGCAGGAAAACCGGCCGCGGCAATTGTGGCGCCGCGTGGATTGATTGCCTGTTGGGCGTCGTTGGTGTAGGCTTACGTAATAGATTGCGATACAGCGGAACAAGGCCACATCGACGCCCAGGAACTCACCCGGTCCATTCGGCCCGTGCTCCGCGATGCCGACACTTCCGGCAGAGGAGGATAGGGACATGATTCTCACTAACTTGTCGAACGGCGCCTCCGCTCGACGGCGATTACGGCGCGGTGTGACGCTGGTCGAGATGCTCGTCGTAATTGCGATCATCGGCATCCTGGTTTCGATGGTATTGCCGGCGATCAATGCGGCTCGCCAGGCGATGCGCAAGGCGCAGTGCCAGAGCAATATGCGCCAGATCGGCCAGGCCACGCAGCACCTGGAAAGCCACCACCGCCGCCTTCCGCCGCTGGCGGCCCCGTCGCAGTTGGACCCCATCAGCGTGAAGGGCCCGTTTCAGGGAGCCATCGGCTTCACGGTATTCGATTATCTACTGCCGTTCATTGAGGAAATGGCACTGTTCGAGCAATCGAACAACGACGTAAACGCCGTGGTCACCGGCAAGCCAGTGTACGCCCACGTGATCTCGATCTATCGGTGTCCGTCGGACCCCTCCGTGAATTCCCTAAAAGACGGAATGGGGGCGACGAGGAACGGCGGCGCCAACCTTTGGGCCGTCGGCAACTATGCCGCCAACTACCTGGCGTTTGGAAACCCGGATGCCGCGACACTAGCCGAACGGATCGAGGGAATGTCGGAGACCACCAAGTTCCGCGACGGCGCCTCCAATACCGTACTCTACGGCGAGCGATACGGCACGTGCGGCACGTCGGGAGACCCCAACGATCCCTCGACCTTCGGCAGTCTGTGGTCCGACTCCAACAACGTGTGGCGGCCCGTCTTCTGCATCAACAACTACGCCCAGGACCCAACGGTTGCGGGCTACGCGCCGTGCCTGCTGTTTCAGGTCAAGCCTAATTGGATCAACGAATGCGAATCGCGCCGCGCCCAATCGGGCCACATCGGCGGTATGCTGGTGGTGATGGGAGATGGCAGCGTGCGGTTTGTTGCTGGGAGCATCGACTTGGCCGTGTGGCAGCGAGCCTGCGATCCTCAAGACGGCAGCCCGCTCGGTCAACTGCAGTAGCTTCGCCCTTGGCGGCCATGCCAAGTGTTCGGTGTTCCGTGATCCCTATTCAGTCGGCGCACGATGGCATATCGAGGTCGCCGTGTCCCCGCGTCACGAATCAGAATGGGCGTCTTGAATAGCTCCGTGCGGCACAGGGCGCTTTCCGGTGTCGGTCTGGCGCTCGCGACGTTGCTGGCAGCCGGCGGATGCGGCGGCCACCGTCTCGGCGATCCTCCCGAATTGCATCCGGTATCGGGCAAGGTGTCGTCGGCTCGAGGAATCGCGGTGACGGAGGGGATGATCGAGTTCCGCTCGACGACCGACGCCCAGCAGTCGGCGCGCGGCAACGTGCAGTCTGACGGCCGTTTCTCGCTGGAAACGATTTGGGGCAGGGAAAAGCTGCCGGGAGCGGCCGTGGGTGAGTACGAAATCACCTATTACCCGGCGATGGGGAAAGATCAAAAGCTGTCGCCGGTTACGCTTTCCGAGCGGCTCAAGGTCGAGGCGAAGGAGAACGAATTCGAAATTGATCTGGGGGCGGCCGGCGGGGGGAAGGCGTCCCGATGAAGCGGGACGCTTCCCTCGGCAGTCGAGAGATCATCACGCGAGCGACTTCGCTTTCTTCCTTTTCTTTCCGCCAGCTTTTTTCGTTCTGCGTGCCGACTTCTTCTTTGCGGTCGTCGCCTTGTTCTTTCCGCTCGCGGCTTTCCGCTTGCCGCCGGCGTTCTTGATGGCGGATTCGTAAAACGCAATGAACGTGCGCGCCGGGACGCGGGCGATGGCCTTGCCGATCAATTCGAGCGGCAGGTCGTCCAGCTTCTTGAAGCGGATGCACGACTTGCCCATGTCGAGCTTTTTGCCGGTCTTGGCCAGTTCAGCTTGGAACCATTTCGCGTGTTCGTGGCTGCCGTAGACGCACATCATGTATAGCGACATGTAGTTCTTTTGCGATGCGAGGCAGGTAAACGGCAGCGGCTGCTTCGGGTCGCAGTGATAGCCGGCGGGATAGACCCGGTGCGGTACAAAGTAGCTGATCATGCCGTACTGCATTCCCTCTTCGTAGTCCTTGTCGAGGTTGTTGAGAATGACCTCCCGCACGGCTTGAATCGCCTGGCGGCGATCGGGGGAAAGCTCGGCCAGGTACTGCTTGACGGTTTTGGCTTTGCTCATCATGGGCTGCGTACTCCAAGATCGTCGGCCGCTGGCATGTCTTGGTCGCTATAGCACGGCCGCCTTATCGTAACGCAGAAGTGCGGGACGGTCACGAGGCGGCGATCAACGGGCCTGCCGACCTGACGAGCGCAATTTGCGACCTCAGCCGTGCGAACCCAACGCTCGTCAAATGTGACAAATTGACGACCGTCGTCGACGGCTAGTGGCCATTGTATCGTGCCCGTGCAATAATTGTGGTCACGCGAGCCAACACTTCAGTGCGACTCCGTGTAATCTCCCAATCCAGTCATCGCAACGGCAGCCTTGTTCAGGGCTCGAGTGCCGTTGCTGTTCACTTCAGGAAACTGAGTCATGAAGAGGATCATCGCTGTCGGTTGCGTCGTATCGCTGTGGTTTGGAGCGGCCGTAAGCCAGGCGCAAGATGCGCCGGCGCGACCGTCACCATGCCCGCCCAGGACATGTTCTGGGGGGACCGTTACGGCTTGGTGACGGACCCCTTCGGTCACGCCTGGTCGATTGCCACGCACAAGAGCGATCCCACGCCGGAAGAGATTGCCAAGGCGATGCAGGCCGCGTTCGCGCAGCCGCCCTC
>CAYQAJ010000081.1:0-18698 GCA_964415245.1 uncultured Pirellulaceae bacterium
GTCATCAAGCCAGATATCCGATCACCGCAGGAAGCCAAGGCGTATTTTACCGAGCTGAAGCAGCTGCTGGGATACCTCGGCGTATCGGACTGCAACATGCAGGAAGGGAGCCTGCGCGTCGACGCGAACGTGAATTTGCACGTGGCCACCAAGGACGGGACGGTCGCCACGCCGATTGTCGAGGTGAAGAACATGAACAGCTTTCGCGCCGTCGAGCGGGCGCTGGCGTACGAGGAGAAACGGCAATACGACGAATGGCGCCAAACGGGGCGCAAGCTTGGTGATACGCCCAAGACCACGCGCGGCTGGGACGATTCTTCCGACGTAACGCGGCCCCAGCGGCACAAGGAAGAGTCGAGCGATTACCGCTACTTCCCCGACCCCGACTTGGTGCCGGTTCGCATCGCGCCGGCCGAAATCGAAGCGGCGCGGGCATCGCTGGGCGAGTTGCCGGCCGCCCTGCGAACGCGGCTTGAATCGACTTACGGCATTGCCGCCTACGACAGCGACGTGCTGGTAAGCCAGGGTCGGCCGCTGGTGGATTATTTCGTGCAAGTGGCAGACGCTTGCGGCGACGGCCGATTGGCGGCCAATTGGGTTCAGCAGAAAGTCCTCCGGTCCCTGAAGGAGCAGGGTGGCACAATCGACCAGTTTCCCATGCCGCCGGCGTACTTGGCCGAGTTGATTTCGCTCGTCCGGAACGGCGAGCTCGATTCCAGCCGTGCTCCCGAGGTGTACGACCGTGTAGTGCTGGGCGACGAATTCAAAGCAAAGGTAATCACCCCGGTCCAAGCCATGCAAGCGCTCGGCATCGAGCAGGTCGACCGTGGCGAATTGGAGAATCTTTGCCGGGAATTGCTGGCGGCGAACCCGCGCATCGTGCAAGATGTGAAGGAGGGAAAAGACAAGGCCATCGGCGCGATCATCGGCCAGGCCCGAAAGCGGAACGCCAATGCGAACCCCAACGACGTTCGCCGCGTGTGCCTCGAATTGATCGCCGCAATGTGACGAACTTGCGACGGGTATCATGCCTCGGTCCATCATTACACTCACAACCGATTTTGGCGCCGGCAGCTCGTACGTGGCGCAGATGAAGGGAGTCATCCTGTCGCTGAATCCCGAGGTGACGATTGTCGACGTTACGCATTCGGTGCTTCCCCACGACATTCGACACGGCGGCCGCGCGCTGGAAGACGCTAGTCGGTGGTTTCCCGAAGGGACGATACACGTGGCGGTGGTCGATCCCGGCGTGGGGACCGACCGGCGCATCATCTACGCACGCGTGGGCAAGCAGCGGTACATTGCCCCGGACAACGGGCTATTGGGAGCCGTGGTCGCCAATGAACAGCCCTCCGAGTTGATTTCGCTCACCAATCGTGAGTTTTGGCTCAGCGACGTTTCGGCAACGTTTCACGGCCGCGACATCATGGCGCCGGTGGCCGCGTATTTGAGCCTCGGGCTGGAGGCGGACAAGCTGGGCGAGCCGGCAGGCGAAATCGTCACGCCCGTCTGGCCGGAAGTGCAGGGGCACGCCCGGCGGATCGAGGGCATGGTCGTGTCGTTCGACGCGTTCGGCAACCTGATTACCGACATCACGGCCGAGATGCTCAAGGCGGCCGGTGGGCGGCGCATCACCGCGCGGTGCGGAAATCACGAAACGCGGGGACTCGTGCGTACCTACGCCGAACGACCGCCGCAAACGCTCATCGCCTTGATCGGCTCCAGCCGCATGCTCGAACTGGCCGTCGTGAACGGAAGCGCCGCAAAAAAAATCTCGGCGGTCCCGGGCGACAAAGTAATCGTAACGTGGTAGCGGTCGCGGCGAGCGAGGTCAGGCCTATTGTCGGCTCATGACGAAGGCCTTACGACGAGGCAACGACCAACTCCACCGCGGGTCATTGGTTATGGGGATTTGGTGCTTGCCCACACCCATGGGTGCAATCGGCCGACACGATCCGGTCCTTCTGATTCTGGCCGCGTTCAGCCGCCACGAAGCTGCCTTCGATTGGGCTCGCGAGACTGCCAGCCGCCACTGGGGCGAAGTGGAGCTCGTGAGCGAGCGGTTTGCGTTCGACCAAACCAGCTATTACGAAGAGTCGATGGGATCGGGCCTCTCGAAGGCGTTGTTTGCATTTCGGCGGCTCGTCGACCCCGCCGACCTGGTCGACTGGAAGCACGCGGCGATCCGCTGGGAAGAGGAGTATCGGCAGCAGGCCGGCCATGCGGAGCCGCGGCCGCTGAATCTGGATCCCGGCTATTTGACGCAGGCCAAGCTCGTGCTGGCCTCGACGAAGGATCGCGACCATCGCCTGTATCTATCCCGCGGTATCTACGCCGAGGGAACCCTGTACTATCACGCCGGCGCGTGGACGGCGCGTCCTTGGACCTATCCCGACTACCGGCAGGCTGAGTATCATCAATTCTTCGACCAGTGCCGCGAATACTTGCGGCGGCAATTGCGAGCCGCGGGACGCGAATCGGCGTCCGATCCCTAGCCGATGGTTCGCACTACATCTCATGAGCACGCCTGCCGATGGACGGCAAGTCGACACTGTGGTTCCTTGCCGGCACGATTGTGCCGAGCCTGGTGGTGAGCTGCGCCGCCGCGATCGTAGTCCGTCGCATGGCCGCCCGCTGGGGGCTAGTTGACCAGCCGGACCCGCGCAAGGTGCACACCAAGCCCACTCCGCTGGGTGGCGGGCTGGCGATTTGGCTGGGCGTGGTGCTCCCTTTTGCCCTCGGGCAAATCGTGCTGTGGTTGATTGCCGGCGGGGTGATTGGCGAGGAGTTGGTGCCCGCATTTGCCCGCCCGCACATCGCCGGGCTGGCCTCACGGATGGCCTCGCTGTGGATTCTGTTGGGCGCGGGCACCGTGCTGATGGTGCTCGGATTGCTCGACGACCGTTTCGGGCTCGATTGGCGGTTGCGGCTGGCGGTGCAGTTCGCGGTGGCCACCGCGTGCGTCGCCACGCAGGACGAGTGGCGGCTGACCGCGTTTGTGAACTTGCCGCTGGTGACGGGTTTTCTGTCGGTAATCTGGATCGTGGCCCTCATCAACGCATTCAACATGCTCGACAACATGGATGGGCTGTCGGGCGGCGTTGCGGCGCTGGCGGCAGGTTTTCTGGCGGCGGTATTCCTGCTGGCACCCGATCCGCAGACTCAGCGTCCGCAGTTGTTTCTGGCCGGCCTTCTTTTGGTGATCGTGGGGAGCCTTCTTGGTTTTCTGTGGCACAACCGCCCCCCGGCGCGCATTTTTATGGGCGACGCGGGAAGCTACTTTGTTGGCTTTATCATCGCCGTGGCGACGCTGCTGGCCACGTACGCGGGCTATCGCTCCACGACGCGGCACGCCATCCTGGCGCCGATGTTTGTCATGGCCGTTCCGCTCTATGATATGATGACGGTGCTGTGGATTCGGGTGCGATCGGGCCGCAGCCCGTTTTCGGCCGACCGGAACCATTTCTCGCACCGTCTGGTGGAGCTGGGGCTGACCAAGGGGCAGGCGGTGCTGACGATCTACCTGCTCACGGCCACGTGCGGGGTCGGGGCGCTGTTGCTGCACCGGGTCGACGCGGTTGGGGCGGGCCTGATTACGCTGATGATCGCTTGCGTGCTGTCGCTGATTGCCATTCTGGAGACGACCGCGCGGCGGAAGTTGAGCCCGTGAAAAAGTCCGCCAAAGGCACGTCGAAATCGGGCGATTCGCCGGTCCAGGACGGGGCTTCCGCCAGCGCGAAGTCGGCCGCCCCGTTTCGCTTTCTTCCGATCGTGCGCCGCCTGCTGTTGGGCGGAGTAGCCATGCTCTACGTGGCCACTCCGCTAATCGCGGCCGACGGCTCGGGAATTGGCGGCGTGGGCCTGAACCTGGCGAGCGGGTTGGGCATCGCGCTGGTGATGATGTGGCTCGTGCTATTGGTGGCCTGGGCCGCTTGGAATCTACGCCGGCCGTGTCCCACGCTGCGGTTTGGCAAAGCCGACGCGGCTCTGCTCGTGCTGCTCCTTCTCCACACCATCAGCGCGATCGTGATGGCGCCGTACGGCAATGCCCGAGCCGGTTTGAACGTGCTCTGGCAGTGGATCAGTTTCGGCGTGGCGTTCTTTCTGGTTCGACAGTTGGTTAGCACGCGGCTGCAAGGGCGAGCCCTGGCGGCGGGCATGATCGCTCTGGCGGCAGGACTCAGCGCGTACGGAATGTACCAGTACGCGGTCGAGCAGCCCGCGAATCGCCGCTATTACCGGTCGGCATCCGAGACCGAAAAGCGCAAGATGTTGCGTGACTTGGGACTCGACGATTCGCCCAATTCGCCCGATCGCGTAGGCCTGGAGAACCGTCTGGCGAGCGTCGAGCCGCTGGGCACTTTCGCGCTAACCAATTCGCTCGCCGGGTTTTTGGTGCCGTGGTTGCTGGTGGCTGGGGCGGTATGTTTTCTGCTTCCCGCTGAAAGGGAAGCTAGAAGGCGAGTCTTGGCTGCCATTGCCATTGCCGGTTTGCTCGTGGTCGGATGCCTGCTGCTGACGAAGAGTCGCAGCGGATATGTTGCCGCGTTGGCGGGAGTTGTATTGCTCGCGGCGGCGGTCGCAAGGCAGCGCGGCCCGGCGTGGTATCGGCGGATCGACTTGCGGCTGCCGCTGGCGATCGGCGGGTCGCTCGTGGTTCTTGGGGTCGTGTTGGTAACCGTGGCGGCTGCGACCGGTGGACTGGACGTCAAAGTGCTTTCCGAGGCGCCCAAGTCCGTGCTGTATCGAATCCAGTACTGGCAGTCGACGCTCGCCATGATCGCCGACCATCCGTGGGTCGGCTGTGGACCGGGCAACTTTCAGGACTACTACACCACTTACAAGCTTCCCCAAGCCAGCGAGACGGTCGCCGATCCGCACAATTTCCTGTTGGAGGTCTGGGCGACGGCAGGTACGCCGGCAGCGCTGGCGCTGGTTGCGGCCATGGTATGCGTGGTATGGCACGTCTGGCGGATCGGCGTAAGCGAAAGCGCGGCTGTGGCCACCGCATCGCAATCCGCCACCCACGGCGGTGACTCCAATTCGAATGCAAAACCGGACTCAGCGCCGCGGCGCGAAAGTGCAGGGGGGCGCCGCAGGCGAACACCGCGCAAGCGGCGCGACGCTCGCGTCGTTCCAACGCAGGCGCCTCGTGCGTGGTATCTCGTAGCGTGGCGCGATTCATCGCTGGCGATCCTGTTGGGCGCATTGGCCGGCGGAGTGCTGACGTATCTCTGTTGGACGCTCGACAGGCGCAGTCTGGCCGAATCGGCGGTGCGCTTGGCCATCATGGTGCCCGTTGTAGCAGCCGTCGCCTTGGCCTTGTTGACGTGGGTCCAGCGTGGGCGCATGGCCGCTTGGGTGCCGTTGGTCGGGGCGGGCGCGCTGTTGGTGCATTTGTTGGCATCGGGGGGCATCGGATTTCCCGGCGTGGCGCAGTCGCTGTGGCTGCTGGCCGCCCTTGGGATTTGCACGGCCGAAGCACCGAGTGGGCCGGGCGAATCCGGCGAACCGGGAGGACTCTCACAACAAACACTGGCAAAGGCAGTGGTACACGTGGAGCAGGCAGCCAGCGCTAGTCCCGCCGAGCCGATTGCCGCGCGGGGGCCGCGCGATCCGTTCGTGATTCGGCCGGCGATTGCACTCGCGCTTTCTGTTGGTGCCGCCCTTCTCGTGGGGGCGTGTTATGTGACCGCCTATGCGCCCATCTATCATGGCATGGCCGCGCTATCTGAGGGCGCACATTGGAAGCAACAGCGCCAATACGATCGTGCCGATGAAGAATTCCGTCGCGCCGCTCGGTGGGACCCGTTCAGCGCCGAGCCTTGGCGATTTCGCGCATCGCTGGCGCTGGGGCGATGGATGCACGCGCCGACCGATGACCCGCTCCGCGGTGAGTGGCTTGAGCAGTTCGAGAGCTACGCGCACGAAGCGGTCGCCCGCGATCCTCATACCAGCGCGCGACATCGCGAGGTAGGAGAGTGGTATCTCGCAGCCTACGTGGCCAGCGGCAATCGCTCGCTATTGCGCAAGGCGGTATCCGCCAGCCGACGAGCGACCGAGCTTTATCCCAATAACAGCATGGTCCACGCACAACTTGCCTGGCTGCACCACCTTATCGGCGACTCCCGAGAAGCGGCGGCCGAGGCCGAGGAGGCGCTGCGACTCGATGCCCTGAATCCGCACGCGGAGCAAAAGCTGGAGAAACAACAGGTGTTCCATCCGACGAAAACCGAGGGAGTTCCGTACCGGCAAGAGCCGCCCCCGGAAGAGAATGCCGAACAATTGATGGAGCGTTTGCGTACAATCGAGGGTAAAGGAGAGAATTCCTAGCCAGACTTTGTCGGACGGGACCACCGTCATTTCCGCCTGTCCGGGAACCCCTCCGTGTGCTACCGGCTGTCCCAGTGCATGTTGTCCGTCGTCGGTTGTCTGTCGACCGAGAGCGGAACGCCGAGAACCCTGGTTGCGTCGGTAGTCCGAATACCGAGAACTGAACGCTCTGCCCGCACCGCACTGTTTCCAATGTCGGGAGAATCCCCATGAAATCAGCGTTGCCTGTTGCCGTAGCGGCCACGCTCGCCGGACTGTCGATTGGTCTGGCGATAACCTGGACTGAATTCGGGTCTGTCCGTGAACTGTTCATCGCCGAAGGGACGGCGAGGCAAAAGAGCGCCAACGAAATGCCCGCGGACGAAATCCTGCCCGGCGCCGTACCCAAATTGACCGTGCTCGGCGGTGAGGAGTACGACTTCGGCGACATGGTCGTGGGCGCGGAGCTGGAGCACTACTTCGAGATCAAGAACGAAGGGGACGCCCCGCTCGTTCTCGAGAAGGTGGAAAACACGTCGTGCAAGTGCACCGTCGCCGAATTGCCCAAGGAAAAGATCCAGCCCGGGCAAAGCGGCCGCGTGTTGATTAAATGGAAAGCGGAGCAGCATGCGCCGCAGTTTCGCCAGCATGCCGAGTTGTCGACCAACGACCCGGAGCGTCGTCTCGTTCGGCTGAGCGTGAGCGGCAGCGTAACGGAGAACGTGCGCGTCGTGCCGCGGGACATCGCCTTCATCGGCCTGGGTGACGCCGAGGAGCGCACCGCGCAGGTACGCGTATTCGCCTACCACCAACGCGACCTGGAAGTGGTCGGCACCGACTTGCTCGTTCCCGATTCGGCTTCGAGCTTCGACATCAGCAAGCGGCCTCTCACGCCCGAGGAGATCGCCGCCGAGCCCGCCGCGATGAGCGGCTGGGCGGTCGATGTCACGGTCAAACCGGGCTTGCCGCTGGGCTCGATCCAACAGACAATCCGGCTGCGCACGAACCTTGAAGACGCCAAGTCGCTCGACGTTCCTATTGAAGGCAACGTCATCAGCGATATCGCCCTCACGGGCGGCCCCGAGTACCGGCCCGAGTTCGACTTGGTCATTTTGGGAGGCGTGCCTCGCGACAAGGGGCACACCTTCACCATGAACCTGTTCGTGAAAGGGCCCTACCGCGACGACGTGAAGATCACGATCGCCAGCACGGACCCCAGCGACGTGCTCAAGGCGCGAATCGGCGAGCCACAGATACTACCCACGGTTCGGATTTATCCGCTGATCATCGACATCCCCGCCGGCTCGCGCCCCGTGAACCGGCGCGCCTCGTACAACGTCAAACCGGGCGAGGTCCTGCTGGAGACGACGCATCCTCGAACCAAGAAGGTAAGGGTGCGAATCGACTTTGCCGTCGAGGGGTAGCGGCGCGAATGGGATTCACGCTTAAGGCGCAGCCGCGCGAATCGGGGCACGGCAGCGCCGCTGAACGCCCGGCCGCTGGCTCGACCGAGCATCGCTAGTTTCCGATGGGATGGAGCCGCCATGAACACCGTCTTTGCTAGATTCGATCTCCGCACCCGGTATCCGTTAGCGGCGCTGTTGGCGCCGCTGCTCTTGTTGGCCGCCTCCGGGTGTTCCGGCGGTTCACAGGGCTCCGGCGATAAAGAGCTGCCGGTCGCAGGTGGCGATAGCGGGCGCAGCGGCGCATCCCCTGGCTCATCCGCGTCGTCGGGAACCACCGGTGCCGGCGGCGCTGTCTCGGGCCCCGCCAACATCGCTCCCAGACCGGAAAAGGGAAACGACACGACACCCGACGATGACGGCGAACAGGCAAGTACCGATCCCGCTCCCGCCGACAACGGCCACAGCACGAATCCGGATGGCGGTGCGAACGACTCGCACGACTCGGACACAACCCCGAAGCGCGAGCCGCTCTTTGAAGGCTGGCCCGAGCCGAAGCTCGTGCTGTTCATCACGGGCCGGCAGAACGGTTATATCGAGCCGTGCGGATGCACCGGCTTGGCCAACCAGAAAGGCGGCCTCGCGCGACGCCACACCTTCTACCAGCAGCTTGTGAAGCGCGGTTGGAACGTCGTCCCGCTCGACGTGGGCAGCCAGGTCCGCCGCTTCGGCCGGCAGCCCGAGATCAAGTTCCAATTCACCGCCGCTGGCCTCGCGAGCATGAAGTACCAGGGCGTGACCTTGGGGCCCGACGACCTGCGTCTGTCGGGCCTCGAGTTGTACAGTCTATTCGTGAACCTGAACCGCGATGCGAGAAACCCGTTCGTCGGCTCGAACGTCACGGTTCTCGATCCCCAGGTCATGCCGACCTACCGTGTGTTGACGGTAGGGGAGAAAAGGGTCGGCATCACGAGCGTGCTGGGCGACGAGGAGCAACGCCGCGTCAACAACGGCGACGTCACGATGCTGGCCGCCGAGGAGGGACTCCGCAAGGCGTGGGATAGGCTGAAGGAGGAGAAGTGCGACTTCAACGTGCTGCTGGTGCATGCCGACCTCGACGCGACGAAGCGGCTGGCCCAGGCATTTCCCAACTTCGACGTGGTGGTTACCGCGGGCGGCGCCGATGAACCGGCCTTCCGTCCGGAAAAGATCCCCGACAGCAAGGCCCTGTTGGTGCAGGTGGGGGCCAAGGGGATGTACGTGGGCGTGCTGGGCGTGTTCGACGATGCCAAGGAGCCGTACCGCTTTCAGCGCGTGCCGCTCGACGCCCGTTTCGAGGACTCGCGCGAGATGCTCGATCTGCTGGCGGCGTACCAGCGGCAGCTCGAACAGGCCGGGCTCGAACGACTGGGCCTCAAGCCGATTCCCCATCCCAGCGGCCGCGAGTTTGTCGGCTCTGAAAAGTGCGGCGAGTGCCACACCACGGCCTACGGCATCTGGAAGAAGACGCCCCACGCCCACGCCACCACGTCGATTGCCGAGCCGACCGAGCGCTCCGAGATTCCGCGGCACTACGATCCCGAATGCCTGAGCTGCCACGTCACGGGCTGGAACCCGCAGAAGTATTTTCCGTATGCCTCGGGTTACCTCAGCCTCGACAAGACTCCGCTGATGGTGGGTAACGGCTGCGAGAACTGCCATGGGCCCGGCTCGGCGCACGTGGCGGCCGAAGAGGGCGAAGCCGAGGCGACCGACGAGGAGATCGCCGCCCTGCAGGCGGAGATGCGACTCCCGTTCGACCAGGCCGAGCATCACTGCATGGAGTGCCACGACCTCGACAACAGCCCCGACTTCCACGCCGCCGGCGCGTTCGAGAAGTACTGGAAGCAGATCGAGCACAAGGGGAAGTATTAGGTACGGGTCGCCGCGCGGCAAAGCGCATGGTCGCATCGACGAGGTTTCGCGTCCAGTATGATCGGTACGTTGCTAGCCGACGAACTTCGGTTCCTGACCTTTCGCCGCCCCAGTCCCGCCATTCACACGCAATGGAAGGCATTTCTGGCGCTGGGCCTGTTCTTCACGTGGCTCGCCGGAATGGGTCGCTATTGGGACAATCCCAGGGCATATCTGTGGCAGCACCTCGGGCTTGGCTCCGTCGTCTACGTTTTTGTGCTCGCACTTCTCCTGTGGGCCTTGCTTGCCCCACTGCGGCCGAAGAACTGGTCGTATAAGAATGTGCTGATTTTCGTAACGCTCACCGCGCCGCCCGCGCTGCTCTATGCGATCCCCGTCGAGCGGTTGATGTCGGTTGGTTCGGCGCAGGTCGTGAATGCGTGGTTCCTGGGCGTCGTTTCCATCTGGCGAGTGGCGCTACTCGCGATCTTTCTGCGAAGGGTGGCCGGGTTGTCGCTGTGGATGGTCGCGGTGGCCACCCTGCTGCCTCTCGCGATTATCGTCGTGCCGCTTGCTGCGCTGAATCTCGAACACGTGGTTTTCGACATCATGGGTGGTATCAGGGACGAAAACAAAAGCCCTAACGACATGGCGTATGGAATCGTCGTGTTTCTGTCGGTAATCTCGTTCCTGGCCGCGCCCGTGCTTCTGCTTGTCTATGGCATCGCCGTTTTTCTCGTCTGGCGCGGCGCTAAGCAAGCGGCGGCAACCGACTCGCCGCCAGCGCCTGGCGGCTGAATCGCAATGTCAGATCCGCCCGATGATCTGGGCGAGAACCGGAGATCACGGACGACCGACAAGCTATCGCGTCGCGGTGTCACGAAGATGCCGCAGCGGCCCTACATCGCCAGTTCGGCCAGGGCTTCATCGGGCACGTTGAAGTTCGACGATACGTTTTGCACGTCGTCGTGTTCGTCGAGCGCTTCCACGAGTTTGAGCACCGTGCGGGCCGTGTCCACGTCGAGCTCGACCGTGTTGGCGGGAATCCGCGTGATCTCTTTACTGTCGGGCTTGATGCCGGCCTGTTCGAGGGCCTGGGCCACTGTGGAAAAGACGTCCACGTTGCAGGTGAGCTCGAATTGGTCCCCCTCTCGGCGCAGGTCGTCGGCGCCGGCTTCGAGGCCGATCTCGATGAGACGCTCCTCGGCGACCGCACTGGCGGGGATGAAAAAAAGCCCCTTGCGCTCGAACATCCAGGCGACGCAGTTGGTGCCGCCCAACTTGCCGCCGTGCGATTCGAACACCTTGCGAATCTCGGGCGCCGTGCGGTTGCGGTTGTCGGTCACGATGTCGCACAGCACGGCGACGCCGCCGGGGCCGTATCCTTCGTAGAGCACCTCCTCGACGTTGCCCCCATCCAGCTCGCCGGTGCCCTTCTTGATTGCCCGCTCAATGTTGTCCTTGGGCAGGCTGACGGCCTTGGCGTCGGCAATGGCGGTGCGGAGGCGGACGTTGGTCGCCGGATCGCCACCGCCGGCCTTAGCGGCGACGATGATGCTCTTGGCCAGCTTGCTCCACAGCTTGCCCCGCTTGCTATCGACGAGGGCCTTCTTGTGCTTGATGCCGGCCCAGTGGGAGTGACCTGCCATGGATAGTTTTCAGTTGTCGGTGTTCAGTTTTCAGTAGCTTGTCGCGACCCGAACAGCGTCCGCAACCGCAACGGCGTCCCTCTCGCTTGCGGTTTCGCCCTCCGCAGGAAAAGCGTCGACGGCGTCCGCCCCGGCTCTTGACTCTCGACTCTTGTCTCTTGGCTCGGTTCACGGCAGCGGGTGATTGGCGATCTTTTCTTCGACTTCCTTGAGCTTCTTTTCGTCCTTGTCTTCGCGGAAAGCGTCGGCGGCTTTCCGCCAAACTTCGTGCGCTTTGGCGTGGTCGCCGTTGTGCCAATACGCGTCGCCGAGGTGATCGAAGACCACGCCGTCGGTCTCTTCCGCCAGTTCGGCGGCCTTTTCGAGCTCCGCGACCGCCTCCTGGTACCGTCCCTGGCGGAACAGCGCCCAACCGAGGCTGTCGCGGTAGGCCATGTTTTCGGGATCGCCCTCGACAGCAGCCTGGACCATCACGAGCGCACGATGCAAGTACTTATTCTGGTCGGCCCAGAGGTAGCCCAGATCGTTCTGCGCACCGATATCCTCGGGAAACTCGTCGAGCACCTCCTCCAGCCAGCGTTCGGCCTCGGGCAGGTTCTCCTGGTGAACGCAGATGTTCGACAGGGCCAGCCGAGCGTCGCGCATGACTTCGCGGATATCGTCCGAGGTGTACTTGTCGTCGAATTGGGCCAGCAAATCGGTATACGCTGTTACGGCTTCGTCGTAACGGTGGGCGTGGTAGAGAATCCACGCTTGGCGGCTGTGCAGACGGGCCGACTGCGGCTCAAGCTCGGCGGCCTTGCGGGCGGCGGCGAGCGCGTCGTCGGTCTTGCCTCCTAATTCGAGCGGGCCGGCGAGATAGAAGTAAAAGATCGCCTTGCGGTCGGGGTCGATGTTCTCGTCGATGGCGCGCCGGAATACGCTCGCCGCTCGATCGAACTCCTCGGCCATGAACAGCTCCATGCCCCAGGTGACCATCAATTCCGCCTTGGGGGGGTGGTCGGCGGCGAGGGCCAGGTCGAAGTAGGCGTCGGCCACGTCGGGCCGCTTTGCCGCCAAAGCCAGCGTGGCAATGGCGAGGGCTTCTCCTTCGCCCCACGTAGCTTCGCCAGCGTGCCGTTTCTGTTCGGCCGCGGCGATGAGCCGGTTGGCCAACTGCTTATCGGCGGCGATGGCCTTGCCGGTTTCTCCCAGGGGCTCGAGTGTGCCGGTTTTCACCAGCGCGCTACCCAGGTCGGCCAACAGCTTGGACTGGTCGCCCGAGCGGAGGTGGACCTTCAACAGGCCGGTGTACCCGTCGATGGTTTCCTGCAGCGCGAGTGCACTCCGATACGTTTGCTCGGCCTTTCCCAGCTCGCCGGCGGCCAGATATCGATCGGCGAGGAAGTAGGCCAAGGGGGCGTTGGCGGCATCGTCGGCGTACAATTCGGCGAGGCGAGTAAGCAGCGAGGCATCGGCCTGGGTCGCGTCGCCAAGCTTCTTGGCCAATAGCTTGGATGCCAGCTCGTACGGCTCCGTGCCGCCGACCGTCAGCTTGGCGGCGAAGTACTTGTCGAGCAACTCCCAGGCGGCGTCGTGGTTTTCACGGGCTGCCTCGATCCGGGCGAGCTCGAAGGCGAGAAGCCCCTCGTTGGCTTCCTCTTCGTTCGCCTTGCGAAACATGTCGGCCGCGTCGTCGAGCCGACCGGCCTGCAGGAAGCACTCTCCCATGAGCGTATACGTGCGGTCGGCGTTACCCAACAGGGCTTTGACGGTCGAATCGTCGAGGCCGAATCGTTTGGGGTCGGCCAGCGCGTCGCGCACGACGGCCATCGATTCGGCCGCCTGGGGATAGTCCTCCAGGAGGAAGTAGAGCCGCCCCATCTCCCGGCGGGTGACGACGGTGCCTGGGGCGTCGCCCTCGCCACTCGCTTCGAGCGACAGCGCATACATCGCGACGGCGCGCTTAAGCTGCTGTAGTTCCGTCAGGTGCATGGCGAGCCGCCGCAACAGAACCGGATCGGAGGGGTCGCGCTCGGCGACCAGCACGGCATAGCGTGCCGCCTCGCTGCTGTGTTGCAGCGCAAAGGCCAGCGGCACGATCTCGCGCAAGGGGGCCGCCGAATCCGGATCGAGCCGCCAGGCCCGCTGGTACAGACGCAGCGAGCCGGCGAAGTCCTGTCGCTGAAAGCGAATGCGGGCCTGTGCAAAAAGGGCGTGGGCAGCGACGGCGTCTTCTTCGGCCGGCGTGCGCGACTTCCGGGGGTCCAAGGGGGTGACCGGGTCTTCCAGCACCGTCGCGGGTGGTGGGTCAGCCACCTCGTGCTGCGCGAAACTGCCGCACGGCCACGCGGCGAATACGGCTGTCACCATGGCCAGTACCGAAATCCTGCCTACGACGAAACGATGCACGAGGGAACTCCTTCAACAGTGAGCCGGCGCCAGAGGATAGCGCGGAAGCCGCACGGGGCCGATTGCGGGATGACGGTGGTCGTCACATGCTCGCCTTACGCACGTCGCCAACGCACAAGCGTATCCTACTCTTGATGTTAGCAAACAGGTGACCCCGATGCCACGTGGTTCGGATCAGGGCGGGCGGCCGCTATCGCGGCTTCTTGCGTGCCAGCCGCCTTGTGGCCGACTTCTTGCGTTGGGGCCGACTCGACTGCGAGGAGCGCGCGGCGGCGGCCCGTTTGCGAGGGTGGGAAGGGGGCTTCGCGGGAGGCGTCTTGGGGGCCGACGAGGGGGCTTCGTCGGTCTGGGCGCCGGCCGAGGCCGAATCGGAGGTTTTGGCCGAACGGCGCTTGGGGAGTCTCGAGCGACACGCGGGGTCGATCTCGGTGAGAATATCGCGGACACGTCGCGAGAACGGCGACGCGGCGAAATCGGCTCCCAGCCGATGCAACAGCGAACCGAAGGGGACGCCCTTGTTTTTGGAGACGGCCCGCTCCAGCCCCGGCACGTGATTCTTGTCGGCGTCTGCCTGCCCAACCAGATCCAAGAGCACCAACACGGAAAGAGTCGAGCGATCCAACGGAATGGAATGACCGCCCAGCGCCGTCTGCGTGACGAAGGCCACTGCAAAGGGCGTCGTTCCGTGGATCTTGCCCAGGCTCTTCACCGCGGCACCGATGTTCAGCTTGCGCAGGTGCTCGAGATCGAACGAGTATTGCCCCTCGAACACTCCCTGCAGGATCTGCTTCAGCCGCGTGGCGGCGACCGACGGCGCGGGGAGCATGTTCATCTCTTCGCTCAACTCTGCGATCGTGGTCACGCGCACTTCGTTCCAGTCGAAGAACGACTCTTGCAGGCGCGCCATGGCCTCGTCGGCCTTTTCGTACTGCGCATCCTCGAGACAGCTCGCGTAGAGCAACTGTTCCAGCACCGGCCGGTCCGTGGGGGGATGAACCGGCGTGTAGTGCCGCTTGAGCACTTTTTCGAGACGGCTAAACTGTGTGGTACGGGAGGGAGTGGCCATACGACTTTCCAACGTCGGTCGTGAGAGGGTGCGTATCGGGCTAGTCGAAGTTCACGTTTGCTGCGCTAGGGAGATTCGTCCGTGCCGCTTCTCGTGAGTCGTTTCCCAAACCGTCGGGGACGGGCTCGTTTCGCCCAGTCGGCGGAGCAGAACGTGCCTGTCCGCTGCTTCGCGGGCGGTTTTGCAATAGGCTCTATTCCTGTTCCAAACCATCGCCCGCCGCGTCGTCCTCCTCCTCGGAGTGCGGTGGCGCTTCGGTGCTCCCAGGCTCGGGGGGCAACACTTCGCTCAAGATGCGGGCCACCTCAAGCGAATGCTTGACGCCCTGGTCCAACAGGAAGGTAAGCCGCGGCGTGTATCGGGTGCCGACGCGCTTTCCCACCTTTTGCTGTAAGAAGCCGGCGGCGCTCTCCAGTCCGTGAAGGCTAAGCTTTTGATGCGACATGTCGCCCATCACTGAAACGTGCACCTTGGCATGCCGCAGGTCGGGGGATACTTCGACGTACGTTACGGTCACGTCGCGAATGCGAGGGTCTTTCAATTCGGTAAGAATGGCCATGCTCACGACTTCGCGGATGGCCTCGGCCACTTTCAAAACACGTCGTCCGCTCATGGCCGAAGGATCCGTGGGGCGAGGGTCCGCCAACGTGAGGTGCCGTGCCGTCGCTATTCGCCGTCGACCCCAACGGCCGGGTGCGCCCGGCGCGTCTTTCGTGGGCCTGTTCAGCCCATCGTCCGCGAATAATCGCGGCTGGGAACGGGGTGCTCGATCACGCAAGGTTGACGATTCCGCCGCCACGCGGCAAGCGCCACCCGACGAGCGCCGCTGTGCGATCGCCTCGGGGTATTACCGCCGGGGGCGATCGCCGCGTCTCATCGCATCTCGAAGGCGGACGTCACAGGGTACGGGCTACCTCCTCGATCTTATACGCTTCTAACACGTCGCCCACTTTGACGTCGTTGAATCCAGCCAGCTTGATGCCGCATTCCAGGCCGCGAGCCACTTCGCGGACGTCGTCCTTTTCGCGTCGCAGCGATTCGAGCGGATACTCGCCGATCATGCGGCCATCGCGGTTGACACGCATGCGACAGCCTCGCTCGATGGAACCGCCCATGACCTGGCAGCCGGCCACTACGCCGGAGCGGCTGATGTGGAACACCTGCTTGACCAGGGCGTGGCCCAGCTCGACGACTCGCTCCTCGGGCTTGAGCTTCCCTTCCAGCGTGGCGCGGATATCGTCGGTGAGCTTGTAGATGACTTCGTACCGACGCACTTCCACCTGGCGGTCGTCGGCCAAGGCGCGGGCGTCGTCGTCGGGGATCACGTTGAAGCCGATGATGACCGCGTGCGAGGCGTGGGCCAGCATCACGTCGGCCGATGTAATCCCGCCGACCGAGGCCTGGAGGATCTTGATCTGCACCTCGGGGTGGTAGAGCTTGCCCAGCTCCTTCTGAATCGCCTCGATCGACCCGCGCGTATCGGCGCGGATGATGAGATTGAGCGTGACCACCTCGTCGGGCGATCCCAGTTTGCCCTCCTCGACGAGCTCCTGGAAGCGGGCCAGTGACACGCGGGTCGTGCTGCCCGAGAGCGACTGTTCGCGGCTCTGATCGGCACGTTTCTCGGCGATCTGGCGCGCCTGGGCGATGTCTTCGAGGGCATAGAACAGATCGCCGGCCTGCGGGGCCGATTCGAGGCCCGTCACGTTCACCGGCATCGACGGTCCAGCCACCTCGACGCGACGGCGGGGGTCGAGCGTATCGTACATCGCCTTGATGCGGCCGTACGAAGTGCCGCAGAGCACCACGTCGCCGACGCGAAGCGTGCCGTTCTTGACGATCAGCTTCGCAATGACGCCGCGGCCGGGCTCCTGCTCGGCTTCGAGGCACGTGCCGAAGGCGGGGCGATCGGGGTTGGCCTTGTAGTGGTGAATCTCGGCGGTCAACAGCAGCGTTTCGAGCAGCTCGTCGATGCCTTCCCCTTTCATGGCGCTCGTGGAAATCACTTCCACGTCGCCCCCCCACTGGCTCGGAAGCAGGTTCAGCGCGGCAAGCTGCTGCATAATGCGGTTTGTGTCGATGCCGGGCAGGTCGATCTTATTGAGGGCCACCACGATCGGCACGCCCGCCGCACGGGCGTGGCTTATCGCTTCCTCCGTCTGCGGCATCACGCCGTCGTCCGCGGCCACGACCAGCACCGCGATGTCGGTGACGTTGGCCCCGCGGGCCCGCATCTCGGTAAACGCCTCGTGGCCGGGTGTATCGACGAAAGCGATGGGCCGACCGTCTTTGTCGATCTGGTAGGCGCGAATGTGTTGTGTGATGCCTCCCGCCTCGCCGGCTACTACGTTCGTGCCAATGATGCGATCCAGAAGGCTGGTCTTGCCGTGATCGACGTGGCCCAGGAACGTGACCACGGGCGGGCGGGTTTGCAGCGACGCCGGATCGTCCTCGCTCTCGCGAATCTCTTGCAGAACGGTTTCCTCGAGCGACTCGGGATGCCGGAACTCAACCTCGACCCCCAGTTCGGCAGCGAGCAGCTCGACGTATTCATCGTCGATCCGCTGATTGATGGTTAGCTGCTGGCCGAGGTTCATCAGCGTCATGATCACGCGGCCGGAACTGACTCCCGCCGCCTCGGAGAAGCTCCGCACGGTGCAGGGGAGCTCGAGTACGACGTTTCCCTTGCGGGGTGCGGCGGTGTTGGTTCCGGTGCGGGTCAGACGCCGCGATCGGCGAGGTCCGCCGCCTTCCTCGTCGCCTCGCCGTCGTCCGGGACGCGCTTTGCGGTCTTTAGCGCGAGCGGCGCGGGCGTTGCCCATGCGCGCGTCGACCCCCTCCATTTCCAGCAGCTTACCGCGACGTACCCCCCGCGTCGCTTTGCCCAGAGGCGGTCCTGCGGCCGGACTGGTTGGAGCGCGTACTCCGGCAGGCCGCTTCCGTTCGGCGCCTTTGGCCTTGGCTTCGAGCTTGGTCAGATGGCCCAGCGGTGCCGCACGCCCTTCCTTGGCACCGCGAATGGCGTCCTTAGGGAGCCGGATTTCGGGTTTCTGGGCCTTGGGTTCGTCGGCGGGAGCTGGTGCGGTGGGTTGCTTGACTTCAGGGAGCTTGGCAAGGCTGATAAGAGGCTCTTTCTTACCTGCTGGTTTCGGAGATTCCCCTTCCGCCTCGATCTTTGCCGATTCGCCGGCAGGCTTTCTGGACTTGGGCTCGAGGACGCGAATTCTTCCCTTGGCCGTTCCCACCGCAACGTATTCGTCGCGCGTAAAGGCCGGCGCATCCTGGGCGACTCTCGATGGGCCTGTGGCAGAACTTACTCCGCCGGCCGGCGCGCCGGGGCGGGCGGGCTTGGTACCCCCCTTAATGAAGGCCGTTACCTTTTCGATCTCCTCATCCGTGAGGCTGGCCAGCGCAGACCCTTTCCCCGTGATACCTGCCTTGGTGCAGATATCGACGAGCTCCTTATTCTCAATCTTGAGCTCTTTGGCGAGCGAATAAATGCGAACGGCCACGATCGGCCCTCCCCTTGCGATCCAGCGCCGCCCTTCGGCGCCGGGTCGCGTGTCTCCCGGTTGCTACATAGTGCACTTCTCCTTCGGCTGGAGTGGCGCCCGGGGCGCTATGCACGTCTGACTTAGAGCTTATCCAAAAACCGTCGGGGACTGGCTCATTTTGCGCAGTCCGCGAAGCAAAATGTGCCTGTCCCCTTCTCTGAGACGGTTTTTGGATAAGCTCTTAATCGTGGTTTACTCCGCGCCACGAGCGGTATCGCTTTCGGCCTGGCCCAAGGCGCTGGAGGATGACTCTCCCTCGGCCGCCTTCGTCGCGTCGGATTGACCGCCGCCATTGGGGCTGATTTCGTGCGCCCCGTCGCTATTGTTCCGGGCGACGTCTACCGGCGTTTCTTCGGTGGACGCCTCTTCGGTGGACGCCTCTTCACTGGGCGCCTCTTCACTGGGCGCCTCTTCACCGGGCGCCTCATCG
>CAYQAJ010000082.1:0-18652 GCA_964415245.1 uncultured Pirellulaceae bacterium
TAGCCACCTCCATACGCCCAGCCGAAGAACAGGTCGGTGGCGCCGATCGTCACGTAGTACGTGAACAGCACCGACGCAATCATGTACGCGCACACTAGAGGGCGCTTCAGGATCACCAGCAGCACGCCCATCACCGCCAGGACCACCAGCACCTCGATCCGCAACGTGTCGGACTTGGTCACCGCCCGCAAATCGGTGATGGCGGCCGTCGTGCCGGTGTAGGCGAATCGGGCGTTTTGCCAGAACGACTCGGTGTCCTCGTTCTCCTGGCGGAGCATCTCGTCGATTTGTTTCAGCGCTGCGGCCGACTCGACCGAGAACGGGTCGTACGCCAGCACGACTTCCAATCGCGTGACGCTGTACTGAAGCTCGGGCACCTGCGTAATGTACAACCTTTTGGTGATGGAAGCGTTCTGCTGCGCGATTAGCGTGAGATCGCGCGACCGCCTGGCACTGGGGCGCTTTCCCAACGGGCTGGCCGAGCTTCGCACCGACTCGACGCCCTCAATGTCGTACAGCTTACGCGTCAAATCGAGGATTGCGTCGCGCTCGGGGTACGAAACCTTCCCCTCGTCCGGCGTGAGGAAGTGTGTCCCTTCCTTCTGCGCCATGACGACCACCGGCCCGCTCTCGCCCACGGGGAAGAACTTGCGCAAAAGCCGCGTACCCCGGGGGCTGGAAAGATTGGTATCGAGTGCGCCGAGAAAGTCGAACGTCACGTGGTCGGCGCAGCGCATGCCGTAGCCGGCCAAAGGGAGCAGGATCAACACGCACGCGATCAGGATGGCGCCGGGGTGCGCGACCACCTTGCGGGCTGTCCAGGTCCAGAACGAGCCCAGAGAATCCGAAGCGTCGCGGCGCTGCGGCCGCTGTGGGGCCGACTGCGTCGCTGGTTGCAACTTGCGACCGAACGGCCAGAACAGCAGCGGACCGAACGCCCGCAACATGGCCGGCGCCAACGTCAAGCAGGCCAGCAACGCGACGGCCAGGCACAGGGCAATGGCCGGGCCGCTGTTGCGGAACTTGCCGAATTCGGCGAAGAACATGGTTCCCAGGCCGAAGATCGTGGTGAGCGCGCTGGCTGCCAGTGCGTCGCCCACGGCGCCGAGCGACTTGGAAACGGCGGTGGCGCGGTCGGCCCCGGCCGCCAGCTCCTCCCGGTATCGCGAGATGAGGAACAGACAGTAGTCGGTGCCGGCGCCGTACATGATGACCACGATGAAGATCTTCGTGGTCTTGAAAACCTTGAAGTCCCACCAACTGAAACCGGGAAGCAGGCCCAATTGCGTGAGCGTGGCCACCAGCGCCATGGCCACCACCAGCGAAACAAAGATGGTGCACAGCGGCACGGCGACCATCACGGGCGAGCGGTAGACCAACAGCAGTATCACGACGACCAGCACCACGGCCGTCAGATCGGTGCTTCGGATGGTCTTGACGGCCGACCACAGCATGTCGGCACCGATGGCCGCGGAGCCGGAAATCCCCAGCTCCAGCCCTTGCCCATCTTCCCCCTGCTCCTTGACCCACTGGCGCACACTTTCGACTTCGCGCTCCAGCAGGTTCAAGAGCGGCATGTTTTGGGCCGCCATGAACTCGCTGGAGAGATTGGCCATGATCAGTCGGGCATCGACTTCCTCTCGGCCGTCGGTGCGGTGTTTGGTGAGCAGCTTCTCGCCCACGATTTCCTTGTTCCACGTCCAAGTGTCGACCAGCGGAAGTGCCCCGGCACCTTCCGACTCGTCGATCAGCGCTACCAAATCGGGGCCGACTGCGCGGAGGCAGTAAAGATTCACTTCGTTCGCGTCGTCGTCCAGCTCCGCCAGTTCCGGGGCAAGTGCCAAGGCGCGTTCGTGGTCAAAACGGGCGTTGTTCAAGGGATCGTCGGCATCGCTCGCCCCGACAAGGTCGCCGCTCGCCGCTTCCCGCGCGTCGTTCGAACCATCGCTCGCATCGTTCGACGGTGGCAGCGACGCCCGGAACTCCCGCAGCTCAGCGCGGTTGTAAAAAGCCTGCGCGAGGCGGAGCCGAATCTCATCGTTGGTCGACCGGACCGATTCGCCAGAATCGGCGGTCGTGCTCGCATCGTCCGCGGAATCGGACGGCTCGTCCGAGCGGGATTCGTCCGCCGCGCGGGAGCGTTCTTGCGCGCGAAGGAAGTCGCGCAGCTCTTCGCCCATCAGCACGGCTTCATCCAGCGACTCAACGGCCGACTCCAGTGACCGCTGCAATTTACGGTCGATCGCCTGGGCCTCTTCGACCTTGTTGTCCTGGCGAAGCTGTCGGGCCTGCTCGGCGTATTGCCTGGCGTGCGCGAATTCCGCCGCCCCGCACCAAGTGTGCGCGCGAAAGGCAAGGTTATAGGCCGCGTAGAGATCGACCACGGACGACTGGCCCTCGGTTCGCGCCACCACCAGCACAAACTGGCTGCGCATGTCGTTGTCGGGGAACGCCTGCGTCATCAGCCGCTCGCCGATCACGCTGGGCCGGCTCGCGGGCAGATAGGCGAAGTCGCCGTCGTAGGTGACGTCGTCCCAGGCTGGGGCGCCCCAGGAAACGTTCCAGCCCGTCTTGTTCACCAAGTCGATCAGCGCCTGCGGGGGGCGCAGCGCCACGAGCACGACCACCCAGAAGAGGATGACCAGCGCCCAATACCGCGATACGAAGTTGCCAAGGCGCACAAACATGAATCGACCGCGCTCGCGTGCGCCCGGTGCGACAGAACCCATGGCCGTGATGCTTTCGGCAAGTTCGCTCGCCGATGCGCGTCGCCGGCAATCCCTCCTTGGGCGCAGGCCGTTATGGTAACAGGTAGTGCCGGTTGGTCCAATAAAGGTCGGCGCGGCTTCGAGCGGGAGAGCGGCTCGATTTCGCAGCCTTGTATCGCCGCGTTGCGGCCGTAGCCTTGCGCCCCTCGTTCTGAGCCGCCACGCCACCGCAACGCGAGTAATCAGCAAAGTTGCGCTGTTTCTCAGCGTTGGTCGAAGTCGGCGACGGGAGCCTCCGGCGAGTCGTCCGGCGCGGTAGCCGCCTCGAGCTCAAGCTTCTCCAATTCCGCGTCGGCCTGGTCCGCGGTCAGGCGACCATAGGCCACTTCGATCATCAGCCTACCCTCGGGCGACAGGCCGACCGTTTCTCCCAGTTGCACCGCGCGTTCGTAGCTGGCATGTGTGAGCGCCTTCCACTTCGTCGTCACGAAATACGAAGCCGCCAACACAAACACCAGTAGCGCCCACGCCGCCGCCAGGAGCGGATCCGCGCGCACAACGGCGATGATCGCCGCGACTGCCGACACCAGCGCTCCTACTACCAGTGCCGATCGCAGCCAGGCAACCAACACCGACTTGCCGCTGAGCCCGATGGCCTTGCCGTAGAACGTGTCTCCCTGTTGCTCCAGCACGACGTAGCTCTGCGTGGGAATCAGCGGGATGTAGTAAATGTGCCCAAATCGCGTGGCCACGTGACAAATGTGTGGCACCCGATCGACAACACCGCACATGCGCGATCCCCAGATGATGATCATGGCGAGTCTCTCTACCGGGCCGGAACCAAGAGCACGAACGAGCGCCGCAGTCGATGAACCCCCATCCGGTCCACCGTTCAGCCTGCGATTATCGGCCAGAATACCCCATCGCCCGTGGCGTGCAACATTCGGGGCAAAAAAGGTCGCCCGCGGGCGACGAGGACGCCTGGGAAGAGCGGGAGCACGTTCGCGGCTCAGTCGGCGTTGCCCGGCTCCAGATCGTGATCCGGGTCGAAGGGATTGTCCCCGCCGAACGGCCAGTTGTACGTCTGCCGCATGGCGAGGCTTACCGCGCCGGTGACCTCGGCGAATCGCACGGGCTTGGCGAGCACGGAGAAAGCTTCGGCGCGGCGGGCCTGCTCCGTCAGAATATCGTCGAGCCCGGCGGAGATGAGGATGCACGGCAGCAGCAAGTTGAGTTGCTTGATGCGATGGATCGTTTCCAGCCCTGTGAGCCGTGGCATGTGCATGTCCAGCAGCGCCAAGTGAAGCGGGTGGCTGCGGACCACGTACAGCGCTTCCTCGCCGTCTCCGGCAAGAAAGACGCGAAAGCCCTGTCGCTGGAACACTTCGCGTAGCGTCTCGCGAAAGGCGCGATCGTCGTCGGTGATCAGCAGAGATGGCTCGACGAGATTCATGGCGATCGGCCCCGCTGCCCTGATCGAGGGGTTTGCAGGCGATTCCTAGCCAAGCACATGTGATCGCAAGCCGCGAAAAATGGCAGACTGGCGAGGCAAACGTTCGAAGGAAGCAACCTGCGTACCGGTTACCGCGGCAACCCCACTGATTAGGCGCAGGTTATCCGTAACCCGTTTTTAGGGGAAGACTTATACTCATCGAGTGTACTTCGGACGATCGCTGCGAGTCAAACTGCGATGTGTGGAGATTCTGCGTTGCCTGACGAAATGGCACCGCCAAACGCCTGTTGTGTGGCGGTCTCCCGACCGCCGCACAACGCTGGGGGTAGCGTCGGTGTCATGGTCGGGAGACCGGCCACAACACCCTCCAGCTCCTGTCCGGCAGGCGGGACCTGAATTAGTCCGCTGTAGCTTCCTTCTGATTCCCGGAATGGCACAGAGGCCGCCAGCGGAACGGCACAGAGGCCGGTACCTACAACGACGGCGGCCCTCACTCGGTTGCTACCCAGTGAGCGCTCCGTATACTACGTGCTTTGCCCAAGGGCGTGGGACTCTCTCGCGCGCCCGCTGCCGGGCTGCCATAAACGCCCAGGGGAACGACTGCCGTGGAAACAGGGCCTTCGCAGCCTTCCTTTCTTGCCCGGCACGAGTTCCTGATTCGCCGGCTGCACTCGCTCAGCGGGTTGATCCCCGTCGGCGCGTACATGGTCATTCACATCGTGACCAATGCCAGCGTGCTGAACGGACCGGCCACGTACCAGAACGCCGTGTACCAGATTCACAGCCTGGGCAAGATCCTTCCCGTCGTGGAGTGGGTCTTCATCTTCATCCCGATCCTGTTTCACGCGATCGTGGGCGTGCTCATCATTCGCGAGGGACTTCCCAATACCACTAGCTACCCGTACCTGGGCAACGTGCGGTATACGCTGCAACGTGCCACCGGCATCGTGGCGTTCGTGTTCATCATGTGGCACGTGTTCCACATGCACGGCTGGTTCCACGCCGACGTGTGGTTGGAGCACGTGGCACGACCGCTGGGGGGATGGAAGTTTCGCCCGTTCAACGCCGGTTCGACGGGCGGCGCGGCGATGCAGCAGTCGTTGATCGTGGTGGCGCTGTACGTGATCGGAGTGCTTTCGTGCGTGTTCCACTTGGCCAACGGCATGTGGACGATGGGCATTACTTGGGGAGTTTGGACCACGCCGCGAGCGCAAAAGCGGGCCGACATCGTATGTGCGGCATTCGGCGTATTCCTGGCGGCCGTGGCGCTGGGGGCGATCGGCGGATTCGCCACGATTGACGTGGAAGGCGCCCGATCGGTTGAAGACACGATGCGCCACGCCCGCGAGGCCGAGGGGCTCATCGAGCCCGACGAGCACAAAATCTGGCACGAGCCGGACGAATCGGTATCGCGAGGCGACGAGACGACTGACGCATCGAAGGATTGACGACGCGGGAGTCACTCACGCCGGATTCTTGCGAATTCAGCTACGACGCGGAACCAACAGAAACGAAAGAACCGATGGCGAAGCAACGCGTGATGGTCGTGGGCGGCGGTCTGGCCGGAATGGCCGCGTCGATGAAGCTGGCCGAGCTGGGCATCGACGTCGACCTGATGAGCCTCACGCCCGTCAAGCGCTCGCACAGCGTGTGTGCGCAAGGTGGCATCAACAGTTGCAACGACCAGACGCGGCAGCTTGGCGACAGCGAGTGGAAGCACTTCGACGACACGGTCTACGGAGGCGACTTTTTGCAGCATCAGCCGCCGGTCAAGGAGATGGCCGAGTGGGGACCCCGCATTATCGACTTGATGGACCGCCTGGGCGTAACCTTCAATCGCACGTCCGAGGGGTTTCTCGATCGCCGGCGTTTCGGCGGCACGCTCTACAAACGCACCGCGTTCGCCGGCGCCACCACCGGGCAACAGCTTTTGTACGCGCTCGACGAGCAGGTCCGCCGCTGGGAAACCGAAGGCAAAGTCACCAAGTATGAGTTCTGGGATTTTCTGGGCCCCGCGCTCGACGACCAAGGCGTTTGTCGCGGCTGCGTCGGCCAGGACCTGGTGAGCATGGAGATCCGCGCCTTCCCCGCCGACGCGGTGATCGTGGCCTCCGGCGGGTGCGGACTCTTGTACGGCCGCAGCACCATGTCAATGGCGTGCAACGGCAGCGCGGTCAGCCGCTGCTACCAGAGCGGCGCCTCGTACGGCAACGGCGAGTTCATTCAGGTTCACCCCACGGCCGTGCCGGGCTCCGACAAGCTGCGGCTGATGAGCGAGTCGGCACGCGGCGAAGGGGGGCGCGTGTGGGTGCCCCGCAAACCGCAGGACCCGCGCGACCCGCGGACGATTCCCGAGCCCGAGCGGTACTACTTCCTCGAGGAGCGCTATCCCGAGTACGGCAACCTCGTGCCGCGCGACATCGCCACCCGTGAGATCTTCGACATCTGCGTCAATGAGGGGCTCAGCGTCGAGGCCGGTCGGCAGTGCGTTTACCTCGACTTGACGCACATCCCCCGCGCGGAGCTCGACCGCAAGCTGGGGGGCATCCTCGAAATCTACGAGAAATTTCAGGGCGCCGATCCCCGCGACACGCCCATGCGAATTTTTCCCGCCGTGCACTACGGCATGGGAGGACTGTGGGTCGATTATCGCCGCACCGCGTCGGGCGGAATGCAGCCCGGCTCGCCAGTCAACCACTCGACCAACATTCCCGGCCTGTACGCCATCGGCGAGTGCGACTACCAGTATCACGGCGCGATCCGTTTTGGGGCCATTTCGCTGTTGAGCTGCATCTTCAGCGGGTTGTTCGTGGCGCCGGGCATCGAAACGCTGCTGACGTCGCAATCGGGCCGGCCGACGGACGAACAGCGCCGAGCGCTGTTGGAGCGGGAGCGTCGGCGTCACCAAGCCGAGCACGAAGCGCTACTGGCGCGGCCCGGCGGCGGCGAGAATCCCTACGAGTTGCACAGCGAATTGGGAGAATTGATGACTCGCGCCGCCACGGTGGTCCGCCGTAACGACCAGCTCGCGCAAGCCTGCGAACAAGTCAGCGAGCTGCACGAACGGGCCAAGCGTTGCTCGCTGTCGGACTCGGGTAACTGGACGAACCAGAACGTAGTGTTCACCAAGGCTCTACTCGATATGTTTCCGCTGGCCAAGACGATCCTGAAGGGGGCCCTGCTCCGCGACGAGTGCCGCGGCGCCCATTTCAAGCCCGCGTTCGCGTTCCCGCCACTCACGGCCGACGATCCGGCGGCGCGGCGGCGCGAAGCGGAACAGTGGTGCGACCGCTTTGAGGCGAACACCAAGAAGTGGCTCAAGTCGACCGTCGCCTCGTGGAACGGCCACCAGCCCGACATCCGCTATGAGGACGTTGACACGTCGCTGATCCCGCCGCGGCCGCGGCTGTACGGCCTGGCCGGCGCCGACGTGATCGAAGAGGTTTGGAAGCAGCGGCAGGCCGTGCGAATCGGCCCGACGGCGGGCACCGGCACGGGAACATCGGCTGCTGCGTCGAGCACGCGCTGAATTAGAATCGTTTCCTACTTACGACACGTATTCGCCGCCGCATCATGGCTCACGACAATTCCCACGCCCGAAGCACTCCCGACGCGTTCGAAGTCCGCGTTCTCCGCCAGGACGCGCCGGGCGGATCCAGCTATTGGGAGCGGCATCGGGTCGCCTACGAACCCGAGTTGAACGTCATCAGCGTGCTGCAGCGGATCGCCGCGCAGGCTACCACGATCGACGGCAAGAAGGTCTCGCCCGTCGCCTGGGATTGCAACTGTCTGGAGGAAGTGTGCGGCGCCTGCACCATGCTCATTAACGGTCGCGTGCGGCAGGCCTGCTCGGCTCTGGTCGACCGGCTGCTGGAGCAGCGCCCGGGCGAGATCGAGCTGGCGCCCATGTCGAAGTTTCCCGTGGTGCGCGACTTGCTGGTCAACCGCTCGCGGCTGTTTCGCGCTTTGCAGAAAGTGAAGGCGTGGGTGCCGGTCGACGGCTACTACGACATGGGCCCGGGCCCGCGGCAATCGCGCACCGAGCAGGAGCGGAGCTACCCGCTGAGCGAGTGCATGAGCTGCGGCTGTTGCCTGGAGGCCTGCCCGCAGTACACGCGGATCGATCCGCCCCGCCGCGACGGCGAAACCGACGAAGAGTACCGCCGGCGCTCGAACCAGGAGTACGACGGCGGATTTCTGGGGGCGCACGCCATCAGCCAGGTGATGCTGCTCAATTCGAACCCCACGGGACAGATGAACGCGGCCGAACGGCTCGACGCGTTAACGGCCGAGGGAGGCATTCAGATGTGCGGCAACGCGCAGAACTGCGTCGCCGTGTGCCCCAAGAAGATCCCGCTCACCACTTCGATCGCCCGAGCCGGCCGCGCGGCGACGGTCCACGTGATCCGCAATTGGTTCGATCGCTGACGCGGAGTTTTCAGTTTTCAGTCGGAGATCGAAACGGAGAACCTGGATCCTGGAACGTGGAACTTGGAACCTAGAGCTTATCCAAAAACCGTCTCAGAGAAGGGGACAGGCACATTTTGCTCCGCGGACTGCGCAAAATGAGCCAGTCCCCGACGGTTTTTGGATAAGCTCCTAGAACGATCAGGGCTTGACCGCGTTCCACGTCCAGTGGCGGTCGCTGGTGGCTTGGATTGTATCGGGGGGAAAGCCGAGCGCCGTGATGAGCGCGCGGATTTCGTCCAGGGTTAACGCCGCCGCGAGCGAGTCGCTGAACATTCTGCGCTGGTGCTCGTTGGCGTCGGTTGCGTAGGTTGCGACAAGCTGATCGAGTTGCTCGCGGCTGTCGGGCCGCATCAGATCGCGAAAGAACAGCCGGCTCACCGGTGCCGCGACGCGGACCGCCTCTTTGATCGCGTCAACGGGCTCGGGCAAGTGGTGCACGATGCTGTTGGACATAACGACCTGGAACACGCCGTCGGGGTAGGGGAGCTTCTTGGCGTCGGCTTGTTCCAGCCGGATGCGGCCGATGAGCCCGGCGATCTCGATGTTGTACCGCGCCAGATCGAGCATGTTCACGGCCATGTCGACCGCCACGACGCGGCAATCGGCGTGGCGGCGGCACAGCTCGACGGGAATCTGGGCGGTGCCGGTTCCCAGGTCGAGCACGTCGCCCAGCACGTCACCCGAGGCCAGCAGGTCGTCGACAAACCGCCGGTTCACCTCGGCGTGATCCATGGTGTCGTAGTCGGTGGCTTCTTCGAGTGTGTCCATCACCTCGGGTTCGAGCATGCGTTGGAGCGTCATGGTTCAATCCTCCGCGGACGGTATTTCGCGCGTCGGCGATGCATCGGCTCCGCTCCACCAGTGCCACAAGGCCCAGCCGAGCATGAGCGCGGCCATCACCACGTAACTGGCCGCGAGGTAGAGCGGAGTCTGCCCCGCCGCATTGTGCGGCAGATTCGCCGGCAGGTGCAGTGGGTTCACGAGTGGACTGCCCGGCATGGGAGAGTGGATGATGCCGAACAGGCTGCAAACTGCCGCCGTGCCCAGATAGCCCGCCGCCATCAAAAAGCGACGATCGATGATCGCCGCCAGCGCAGAAGCCCAGAGCAAACTGGTGACAATGAACCCGCCAGCCAGGATTCGTATCGTTTGCAGGTTCTTGCCCAGCGGTCCCTGGGGCTCGCCGACCGCGCCGGTGGCAGGATTGCCGGCAATTGCTTGAAGTTCCTTGCCTTTTTCGACCACGTCGTCGAGCGCGTCGCGCGCCTCCTGCTGCTTAAGGTAGTCGGCGTGCGTTTCCAACTGCGCGATAGCCGCATTCAGCCCGCTCACCTTGCCCGCGTACTGTCCTTGCACGTCGTCGACGAAGATCATCACCAGCGCCGCCATGGCGGGCACGCAGCCCAATGCGATGGCCGCGTAGTGCCGCTTCACCGTGGCCTGGAAACTCTGCGCGGTGATCTCCAGTCCGATAAACACGAGAATCCCAAATACCGCCACCTTGGGAATGATGAGGTACAGGTAGCCGAAGTAGCCGATCAGCCCGGCTCCGCCCACGAACAGGGCAGTGGCTAACGTGTACGCAGCGCGACCGCCCATTGCCTTGTACGCCGGGTGGCCGATGTAGGGCGTGGTCTGGATCACGCCGCCGCAGAGTCCTGCCACGAGCGTGGCCAGCGCTTCGACGCCGATGATTCGCCCGGTGTTGTATTCGTCGCCGGCTGCGGCAGCGCTCTCGGTGCAATCAATGCCCCCCACCACCGTCGCCAGCGCGAACGGAATCACCAGCGGTAAGTACGTGAGCGAATCGCGGAGCGCCCCGAGCCACTGGAAGCGGAACACGTCGAGCCAGCCGGTTGGCGCCAGTGCCTCGTAGGGCTCGAATCCGAGCGGCGGCGGCTCGTGCCCCAGTGTGCCCGTCGCGAGCATCACGTAGTAGATGATGCCCCCCACCAGCAGCGCTCCCAGTGCGCCGGGAATGCGCCCGGGAAGGCGAATCCGCGCCACGAGCGTCGTCAGGATCACCGCCAGGGCGGCGAGTCCGGCCACGGGATAGTGCAGAATCTCCAAAAGGGGCAGAAAGCTGATCAGCACCAGCGCGATCGCCGCCAGCGAACCCAACAGGCCCGCTCGGGGAACAACGCGACGAACCCAATTGGCCCCCAGCGCACAGACCAGCTTGAACAGGCCGCTGATTACGATGGCGCAGATGCCGATGTGCCACGTGTATACGGCTGCCTCATTCGGACCGAGCCCCAAACCGTGCTGGGCATGCAAGAACGCTGGGCCCAACACGAAGAACACCATGCCGATGGTGCTGGGCGTGTCGAGACCCAGCGGCATGGCGGTGATGGTGCCGCGACCGGTCCGCCGGGCCAGCGAGATGGCCATCCAGAAGAAGAGCAGGTCACCGACGACCACGCCGATGGCCGTGCCCGGCACCATGTGCTGCAAGGCAAAAATCGCAGGAAAACCGAACACGAGCTGCAACAGGCCGACGGTCAAGAGCAGATCGGCGATGTTGTCTAACATCAAGCCGAAGAAGGCGTTTACGTCGCCGGGGGCGGCCCATTGGTAACGCGCTATAGACACAGGCGATCGGCCGGGCACGGGTTTTGCGGCATTTGCGAGTGGTGAGTCTAAGGTGCTGTTATGGCAGTGTCAATTTGCTACTGATCGACCGCAGTCGCGCGATTTGCACCGAAAGCCACCCCCAGGTGTGTCATTTCGCCACAAATCTGCCGTTGACCAAATCGTCGCTCCTGTACGACAAAGGTGGTAGCATGGCCTGAGTGCCATTGGATCGACTTTTTGGGTTAGCCGCGACGCGAAGCGGAGCGCGGCATGGGGGCTATCAGAGCGCGAACCGTTTCCGCCTCCTCACGTAGAAACCTATGAAACTAGCGGCCACCGATAAACCGTTTCCGCGGAGCGAAGCCTCCACGGAGCAGTTCAGCGACGAGGAGTTGCTGCTGCGCTACCGGCGCACCGGGGATCGGCGGCTGTTTGAGGCGCTCGTGCGGCGGTATGAGCACGAGTTGTACAACTACCTGCGGCGGTACCTGGGCGACAGCCAAGCGGCGGAAGACGCCTTCCAGGGCGCATTCCTGCAAGTTCATCTGAAGTGCGACCAGTTTGAGGAGGGGAGGAGTTTTCGACCCTGGCTGTATACGATTGCCACGAACCGGGCCATCGACGCGCGCCGCAGCAATAAGCGGCACAAGATGGTCAGCCTCGACGGCAATCGAAGGGACCTCGAGTCGTTCCAGCTCGCGGATCTGCTGGTCGGCTCCGAACCCGATCCGCTCGAGAGAGTGTTGCAGGCGGAAGAAGAACGCCAGGTGCAGGAGGCCATGGACACACTGCCCGAGTTCCTCCGCTCGGCGCTCACGCTGGTTTATTTCCAGGGCTTGAAGTACCGCGAGGCGGCCGAGGTGCTCTCGGTGCCCGTGGGAACGGTAAAGAGTCGTGTACACACGGCGATCATGAAGCTCGCCGAGTTGTGGAAGGAGTCTTCTGCCAGGCCGCGCTAACGATACCCATGCAAGAACAATTGCTCGGCTATCTATTGGGAGCCCTCGATCCCTTGGAGCACGAGGAAGTCGCAGAAGAGTTGCGGCGCGATCCTCGCCTGCGCGAGGAGTTGCGACTCCTCGAATCGCACGTGGAGCGAATCAAGGGTTTTCGTGTCGATCGTGCAGCGCCGCCCGATCTTGTCGAGCGCGTGTGCACGCACGTCGAAGCGCACGACCACCAATGCCAGGTCGCGTCGGCCGAGCGCAAGGCCTGGTCCGCGCCACGGGTGCGCGGCTGGACGGCGGCCGACGCATTGGTAGCGGCCGGTGTGCTGGTGGTCGGAGCGATCCTCATTGTTCCCGCGGTAGCCAACAGCCGGTACCTGGCCCAATTGGCAGCGTGTCAAAACAACCTTCGGCAATTGGGAACCGCCCTGCACGAGTATAGCGAATTGCACGGCGGACAATTTCCTCAAGTGTCCGTGTACGGCAAAATGGCTGCGGCCGGATCATACGCACCCACGCTGGGGGATGCCGGTTTGGTAACCGAGTCGAAGGTGTTCCTGTGCCCGGCGTCCCCTCTGGCGCAGGACTTGGCCGATGGCGCTGCGCGGTGGGAGGTTCCCACCTGGCGTGAGTTGGAATCAGCGAACGGCAGGCGTTTCGAATTGCTGCGCGATTCGATGGGGGGTAGCTACGCCTACACGATCGGTTTTGTGTCGGACGGCGTTTACTATAGCACGCGCAACCTGGGCCGAAGCCATTTCCCCATCCTTGCCGACGCCCCGGCGGCCGTTGCCGCGGATATGCAAAGCCCCCATCATGGCGGCCACGGTCAGAACGTGCTGTTCGAGGATATGCACGTTTGCTTCGTGCGGGGGTGCACCGCCGAAGACTGCGACGACCACATCTTTCTGAACCGCGACGGCGTCGTGGAAGCGGGCCTCGACGAGGACGACGCCGTGCTGGCCCCCAGCGGCGTTCCACCCTTTCCCGCCGACGCCGCGCGCTTGCTGTTCCGCTAGTCGCGACGGGCGAATTCCGCTCACCACCTTCCGCTCGATCTGCCGCTGGTGCCGCGCTCCCCGGGTCGGGCGGCGTGTTGCACGAGGGCAACATTGCTTCGTGCCAATCGTGGTGAATCGGCAGCACGCTGACCGAGCACTCTCCGACCGATGGCAGCGACCGCCGTCGCCGTAACGCGTTTCCGCTCTGTCGGTTGAAGCGCGACGCGGACCATTCTCTGCCTCGCCTAGCCGCCTCGGCACTCCCTTTGCGACCCTCACGGCACGGACAAACTTCTAGCCCGAACACCTCGTTCTGCCGGCCGGAGCGATTCCCGACGCCACGCGAAGCGAGAGCCCTCGTCCCCTCCGGGCTCTCGCTTCGCCGCCGTCGGAGTCGCCCTGGGAAGGATCGCAGTAGCGACTATCGTCATGCACATTCGTGAGACGTTGGAACTGGGAGCCCTTGTTGCCGCTCACGGCGGCACGGTCATCGCCTGCCGTGATGGAATCTCCCAGAGCGGTCTGGAGCAATACTGGTGTGCCTCGCGAAGCCGGTTCGACTCCTGGACCAAGGCACTCAAGAATTACGACGCGCGGCTGCGGGCCGCCGACGCGGCCGCGCGGGCTCCGCTGTGGCGATCGATTCGCCCCACGTTGGAAGAAATCCTCACCGGTGAGCTCCTCACGCGAATCTGGACCGCCGTGGCCAACGCGCACGATCGAGCCCACGGACAGGCCGTTGCCGGTCCCGTGGCCCGCAGCGCGTTCGTCTCACACCTCGAAGCCCGGAATCGCGCGCTCAACGTGATAGTGTACGGGCAAGGCTTCAGCGTCGACGAAGCGGTGTCGCTGAACCGCATCCGCCGCCGCACCGAACGCTGGACCGACATGCTGCTGGGCTATCTGATCCAGCATTACGACGTGCGGGCCGTGGCGTTCGACGCGGGCCGCGTGCTCGACTTCGCCGAAAGCCTGCATCGCGACCAGGCTGGATCGTCGAGCCGGCCGGCATGGCAGCTTATCGTGTCGTCGCTGCGTTCGGCGTATCAGTCCGACCTCTCCCCGATGAGCCCCAGTGGCCGATGGAACGAGCGAATCGTCGACAGCATTCTGTCGTGCTTCGACACGGTTCTCTTCGACTCGACGGGATTGCTACAGTCGCTGTGGATGCTTCGCGCGACGTGTGCCACCGACGGCACTCTGGCCCTGATCGATGACATGCTGGCCACGCAGTCGTCGGCCGATTCGCGTTCGTAGCATCTACGCTCGGCGCTGGGGCGGAGCGCGTCATTCCCGCGCAGGCGGGAATCCAGGAAGCGCGCTCCGCTTTGCGTCGCAGCTAACCGACATGCAGGAAACACCGCCGTGCCGCCCGATCGTTCGGTCGATCTGCCGCGTAATTCGAAAAGTCTCTTCCGCCGCCGCCACGATACCACAGTAACGCGCGATATCGGTCTGGCTGAGCGGCCGTCCCTTGCGATCCTTGAGCCACTTCCGGCACACTTGATGCGCACCAATCCGCCACTGCCACGCGGTCGGCGATACGCCCGCAAACCCGCTGGTGGCATTCACGAAAACTCGCCCGGATTCGTAGCGGGGATAACCCGGCGCGACGGTTGTGCTGGTCCCCGACCAGATCGGCGAATCGGCGCGCGGCGGCGGTACGCGTAGCAAGTGGCATTTCACGAGTCTCTCGCCAGCTCGGCTCAGAGCGCGAAACAGCGGCCGGCACATTGGCGCAAACACATGAGGAAATCCAACCCGCAACTGCTGGGCATAACGGGTCCGATATTCTGTCGAATAAAACATGGCGTAAACGAAGTGTAACAGATCGAGCGGGCCGAAGCATTGTGTAAGATCGCCGCGACCGTGCAGAAGCCAGTCGAGTTGTAGTTGCGAGGAAAACTCGGCGACCAACTCCAGCGCGAAATTCGCCGTGGGCATCGCGCCACTCTTGTTGCGATGCGCGCCATTGCCGCCATTGCGGCCATTGCTCCTCGCTCGCTCGCCCTCGTCATCGCCGTAGAGATAAAGCGGAAACAGCGATTCGCTCCCCCGATTGTCCGAGCGGATCACGCCGTCGAGGGCCACCAGGTCGGTGACCCAGAAGTAGCTGCACGGCTCACTGGGAGGCATCTGTCGTCGAGCCACTAGCGCCAGATTCTCGCCGGCTAGCAAATGGCGCGTCACGCGATCGCGCGGCCAATCGATCATCGACTCGGTCCACAATACGACGCGTCGGTCGAACGGCCGGAACAGGCAGTCTCGCGCGTAGCGCCGCCAGTGGCGCTTGCCCGACCACTGCTGCCGCGCGGCCGCAAGCTGCCACGATCGCGTGTCGCCCGACTTGCACCTCGGTGAGCGCGTTCGCGACAGGTAACGCCGACGAATCTCGTCGTCGGACACGGCCGGATCGCCGAGTGCTCGCATTCGCGAAGCCAATTCGTTTTCGTCGAACGCCACAACCAGCCCATCGCGGGCCGTCACGGGCGCCGAGGCGTAGAGCGGCATCGCGTCGCAGAGTTTCCAGCCCCGTTCATACTCGCCTCGCGCCGAGTCGTCGCGCGGCACGAACCAGTAGTCGGGTCGGCGCGGCGATAACTCGACGGCCGGTAAGTCGCCCGCCGTGGCGCTTTCTAACCGTTTGAGCTTGTCCGCGCGCGACCCCCACAGCTCCGAGTAGCGTATTTGCGAATCGGCATCAGTCTGCGTCGTGGCGATGGGCCGGCACATGACCGACGCCGCCACTCCTTGCGAGATGGCAAATACGTTTTCATCGCGCCCTCCATCCGGCGCAACCTCTCGCTTCTTGCGGTTGCCGTGCAGATCGACAATCGCGATTCGCGGGAACACTCGCACGAGCTGTTGCCGCATTCCTCGAAACGTGGGGTTGTCGAGAAAGCCGTGGTTCGTAACCAGCCCCACGGCGCCGCATCCGGCCCGTTCGATCTGCCACTGTGCATAGCGGACGAATTTTACGTAGTCGTCGTGGAGCCAGAGTTTGCGTTCGCCCAGGGGATGTCCGTCGAGTGCGTAATAACTCCCGGTCGGTCCCTCGGGCGAGTGACCGCGCAGCAACCATTCGATCCACGCGCCGTGGTTATTCGATGAGGCCGAGAAGGGCGGGTTGCCCATGATGACCGTGAAGATCGAACTGCACGGCGCTGGTTTCCTTGAGATCGATGCGCCGCTGCCGTTGTTGCGCTGCGGTGCCGTCGAATGGATTTGCCCGTTCGTTGAGAAATTCGGCGCGGGCCCGGCAAGAGTATCGGCTACATGCACGTTCAGGATTGCGTTCTTTCCGAACCGATAACCGGTCTGCGCCAATCGCGCCGCCATTCGAATCTGCGCCACTACCGCCGGCGCCGGGAGCAGCTCGAAACCGTAGAGACGCGGCAAAAGTTGCTGCGGCACATAGCTATTCCATCGCCGGGCAATTTCGCGCTGCGAACAACCGACTGCTTTCCAGCGCGCGACCATCGCCGCGTGTATCACGTCGATCGCCTCGACCAGGAATGCACCACTTCCCGCGGCCGGATCTAGGATGCGAACGAACGGGTCGTTCGGCCGTGCTCCGTCGGGAATAACGAGCCCTCGGTGCCGCGCCGCCATCTCGCCCCATCTCGCGTTATCCGCCAATCCGTCCGCGAGTCCGAATTCGTCCCGCAATTGCTCGTGCAGACCGCGGACGAGAAATCGCACGATCTCGCGCGGCGTGTAGTAGACTCCGCGGCGCTTGCGGCTGCGTCGATCGTGACGGCTCAAAAAGTGCTCGTAACAATCGACGAGCGACTCGTCGCCGCTGAATTCGCCGATCACTTGACCGACAGACTCCGAAAGCGCGATCGCTTGCCGCAGCGCGTGGTTCAACACGCGATTCGGCTGGGCCAATAGCCAAGGAATCGCACCGGCTGATTCGAGTGCGTGGCGGCAAGACTGATAGGCCAGCAATGCACACGCGACCGTCTGGGCATGGTGATCTACCACATCGTACTTGCCGGGCGCTCTGCCCCAAGCGGCGGCAAGATGTTCGCGAAACACGCGCCTCCCGGCAGAGTCCGACTTGCCTCTGGCGGCTGCAACGTGCGCGTAGATCTGCTCAATGCGTTGCGCCAAGTCGGCCGCTGTCGCTGGGGCGGCGAGTGCCGACGAAACGCCGCAGACTGGCGTCTTACCGCGCTTTCTCCGAAGGCCATCTTTGCTAGCGGTCGCTGCTGGCATGTCGCATCCTGCGACGGACTGATCTTCCGGCACCGCGCGCACGGCGCCTATAGTGCTGCAATGTCAGAATCGAACGCGAGCTCGCTTAGTGCACTCAACCTTGGCCTTCCGGCCAGGGCTATTCTCGCCGTGTTGCCGTGAAACTTCGCAGCTACATCGTCATCCCCGCGCGGCTGGAGTCAACCCGGCTTCCCCGCAAATTGCTCCTGGCCGACACTGGCAAGCCGCTCATCCAGCACACGTATGAAGCCGCATCGCGGGCCAAACTCCCCGCTGGACTGTGCGTCGCGGCCGATTGCGCAGAGATCGTCGACGCCGTTCGCCGATTCGGTGGTAGCGCGGTACTGACCGACCCGCACCACGCCAGCGGAACCGATCGCGTGGCCGAAGTGGCCCGCCAGCTCGCCGACGTCGACATTGTGGTGAACGTGCAGGCCGATGAGCCGCTGATTCAAGGCGCATCGATCGACCGCGCCGTCGAGCTGCTGGCCGCCGACCCCCAAGCAAGTGTCGCCACGCTCGCCACGCCGATCCGCAGCCGCAAGCAGCTCAACGATCCGGCGTGCGTCAAGGTCGTGATGGACGAAGCAGGCCGCGCCCTGTACTTCAGCCGTAGCCCGATTCCCCATGCCCGCCAGTGGAGCGACGATCTCTTGTCGGCGGATCCACCCCTGTTCTATCAGCACGTCGGCCTCTACGCCTACCGCCGCGAGTTTCTACTCAAAATCGCCGCCATGCCGCGCTCACGGCTGGAACAGATCGAAAACCTGGAACAACTTCGCGTCCTCGAATCGGGCCACCGAATCGCGGTCGGCGTCGTCGACGAACCCTCGTTTGGCATCGACACCCCCGACGACTACCGCGCCTTCGTCGCCCGCTACCGCGCCGGCCGCGTTCCCCACGCAGCTTGACAATGCTCTCGGCGCACCCCATTTCACGGCGTTTCTGCCGCCTTTGTCAGACTGGCGCAGTGCGGGTAGAATCGAGTAGCGGCGTCGCTGGCTCGGCACACCGAACCGCCGGGCGACGGTGTCCGCGAGCGTTTTGCGGCGTTTCGGTCCATAACGTCCATCGCGTCCATACCGTCCACCACCTGCCTCGGCAATAACTAACAACCAACGAACCCAAACCCTCAACCCCTAACCCCCAACCGAATCACTCCCGCGCCGCGCACCGAAGCGCAGCGCCCCGAACCCCCGCAAGGACCGCACCCCACTATGACCAAATCCAGTAGTTCCCAATAGGGCGGATTGATATACGTGAACGCAAGGTCCCTCT
>CAYQAJ010000083.1:0-18428 GCA_964415245.1 uncultured Pirellulaceae bacterium
AGAGAAGGGGACAGGCACATTTTGCTCCGCGGACTGCGCAAAATGAGCCAGTCCCGGACGGTTTTTGGATAAGCGCTTAGTCATTGTCGCACCCGCTCCCCCCGCCATCGAGGAGAATTGCCGTGTCCATGTCCGTATCCGCTTTCCTCGAAGCGAATTTTCGCCACTTCAACGCCCGCGAAACCCTCGACGCCGCCCGCGCCTACAAGAAGCACCTGGCCGAGGGGGGGAAGATGCTGCTGGCCATGGCCGGCGCCATGAGCACGGGCGAAATTGGCATCACGCTGGCCCGCATGATTCGCGAGGGCAAGGTGCACGCCGTATGCTGCACGGCGGCCAACTTCGAGGAGGATCTGTTTAACCTCGTCGCGCACAACGAGTACAAGCTCGTGCCGCATTATCGCTCGCTATCGGCCGACGACGAAGTGCGGCTCCGCGACGACGGCTTCAATCGGGTCACCGACACGTGCATTCCGGAGTCGGCCATCCGCCACTTGGAAAAGAACCTGGTGGAGTATTGGCGCGAGGCGGCCGCCGCCGGCAAGCCGCGCTATCCGCACGAGTACTTCTATCGCCTGCTCGACGAAAAGAAGCTCGAGCCGTACTACCAGATCCCCCCCGAGAACTCGTGGGTGCTGGCGGCCCACCAGGCGCGAATCCCCGTCTTTACGCCCGGTTTCGAAGACTCGACGTTGGGCAACATCTTCGCCGCCCGGGTCATCGACGGAAAGCTGCCGAATCACTCGGTCGTTCGCAGCGGCACCGAACAGATGCAGTACCTGGTGAATTGGTATCTGGAGCAGACGAAGAGCACTTCCGTGGGCTTCTTTCAGATCGGCGGCGGGATCGCCGGCGACTTTGCGATCTGCGCCGTGCCGCTGATCATCCAGGATCTGGGGAAAAAAGTGCCGCTGTGGGGCTACTTCGCGCAGATTTCCGACTCGACCACGTCGTACGGTTCCTACTCGGGCGCCGTGCCCAACGAAAAGATCACCTGGCACAAGCTCAATCGCGACGCGCCGAAGTTCATGATCAACTCCGACGCCTCGATTGTCGCGCCGCTCATCTTTGCCTACGTGCTGGGGGATTGATGCTCGCCGCTGGCGACGTAGCTGGTTTACCAGCGCGATTCGAATGAAGTCACCAATAGCCCACGGCGGAAGCCGTGGGTTTGCAATCCAGCAGGCAAGAGTGCCTGCCCCACGGGGCGGTCACGGCTCAACCCACCGCCCGTCGACAAAGCGGCACTGCCGCGGGTCGAATTCGGTGAGCGTTTCCAGCGAAACCGGCTCCAGCGGCGCGCGACCGACACGACGAAGCCCTTCGCGCCACGAACTGGGGGCTGGCGCGCTTGCCGACAATTCGGGCCCCTCCGCCGCCGGCGCGATGGCCAACTCCAGCAGCACCACCTTGCGCAACATTTCGGACGAAAGCGTGTCGGCCTGCAGCGCCTCATCGAGCTGCTCCCGCGAAAGCACGCCGGCAAACTGGCCAAGCTGTCTTTGGACGCGGGGAAGGTCGAACAGCCGCCGCGCCACGTCCGTGCGACCCTGTCGCAAGGCGACGAGCGCCCGTGCAAAGTCCACGTATGTCTCGGCCGGGTCTGCTACTTGCGCGGCAGCAGGCACGGCGTCGGGCTCGCGGAGCACGGCGGTGTCGTGAAGCGGATCGAGCAGGTAAGCGCACGCGCGAAAGCGGCGCTCCTCGTCGGGCGTACGGGCCAGCTCGATCATTCCCAACAGCGAGCTGTGGCCAACATGGGGCGCGTCCAGCCACGCCGCCATCTGATACAACCGGATCGCAGCTTGCCGCGCTTCGGGATCTTGCCGCTTCTCGGTCAGCTCCTCGGCATAGTTGTGATAGCCGCGTGGGTCGTCGGGATCGAGCGCGGCCAGCCGCTCCGGCGAGACGGTGAGAATCAACTGCTCGATCTCGCCGCGTCGGAAGGCGCGGTCGCGATGGCCGCCGTCGGCCAGCAACTCTCGCACCACGACGCTTCCCTCGTCCTGGCTCATCAAGAAGCCCATGACCGGTGTATCGTTCCCCTTGAGCAGCACCACCGCGGCCGAAGCGCTTTCGGTAGGTACCAGACATGCCAGCGCGACCGCCAGTACAGCGGCACCGCGAAGCAAAGCACTACGGAGACATTTAGCGATCAAAGACATTGGTCATTTGGATTTGGGAATTGGTCATTCGCTCGACGCGTATAGCATCCACATCTTCCAAGTCGTCTCTTCGCCGTCCCAAATTTGCATCAGCAAGTCGTCGGCACGCGCGTCGCGCTCGGCCAATGCGTCAACTAATTGCCGCGTTTCGGTGGCGCGCTCGGGGCGGCGCCGGTCGGTTTCCAGCGCCAGCAGCCGCAGCCACAACCGCTGCAGCGGCACGAGCCGACGCGGATCACTGTTGCCCAGGTACCGGGCCGCCGCCAATTCGTGCGGCAGGCGGGCAACGAGATCCGCCGCATCGCCCGAAGCGCCGCCACCCACCCTGAGCGAAACGGCCGTCTGCTGCACGAGCAGCTCCATAGTGTCGGCCGGCGAGGCTGCCGCGCGATACGTTGCCGGCGCGACCCCCAGCAGGCTGGCCCGCGTGTCGTAGAGCTGTTTGAGCGCGGCGGCAGCGCGGTCGGCCTGGGAGTAGCTGTCGCCCGGTTCGCCGGCGGCATCGGCGGGAGTGAGATCGACCAGCACATCCCGTAATAGTCGCCGCCGCATCGCGGGCACCCAATCGCGTCGCTCGCCCAGCTCGACCTCAGCGCGCAATAGGGCGCCCAGTAGCGACTGCGTTATGGCCACCGGCAGCGTGGAATCCTCAAGCTGATCGGCCACGGCCAGACGTACGTGCGGCCACCGGCCGACGCGAGCCGCCGGCTCGATGATCGAATCGTGCTCTCGCTCGGTCTTGGGGGCCAGCAGATATTTGGCGATCGCCGCCGCCTGGTCGGGCTCGATGTCCGCGATGCGGTCGGTCAATTGTGCCAAACCGCGGAGGAACGAAGTGCGCTGCACGCTCGGCAGCCGATCGTAGTTGCCCAGGCTGCGCGTCCAACGCACCAAGTCGCGCTTCTGAACATCGGTCAGCGGCGGCACTCGCCGGTCGCGCACGTCGGGAGGAAACCCCGGCTCTTCGTCGCCTTCCTCCAGCGGCGCGTCGAGCCGCGGCGGCCCCTGTTCCCATAATCGGTCGAAGAGGGCGTAGCCCGGCTCTTGTTGCGCCACTGCGCACGCCGCCGTAGCCAGGTGCGCCACGTCGGTAATCTCTTGCAGCAACTCGTCGGTCGTTTTGGTCGCGGCGGGTCGCGACACGGTCGCGGCCTTGGCGCGCAGCTTCTCCCATCGATCGCGGACCGTAACGACGACGGGTGGCGGCTTCACCCCCAGTGCCTGTCGAATCGCCTGGGCCACGTCGGCCACGGCCATCGACCGCGGAGTAGCTCGAACGCGCAACAACAACAGCTCGGCGAGCCGATCCTGCAAGTCGGGCTGGTCCGATCGCTCGTACAATTCGAGCACTCGCAGCACGTTGAACGGGTTTTGGGAGAAGATGCAGTCCTTGATCCAATCGTCGTAGGGTTGCCAGGCCCTTCCGGCGGCGGGGAGCACCGCGACAAGAAGATCGGTCTCCAGGCGATCCCGTACTTCGAGGTCGATGTACGGTCGTGCGAGGGCGGATAGTGTCTTTTGCAGCGACAGCACACGCGGCTCAATCCCGGCGGCCCCCGCGATAAGCTGACGGTACAGCAGCTTCGACAACGCCGCCAGGCATCGCTGCCGCGCCTCGCTTCCCAGGGCGGCGTCGCCCACCGCCACGCTCACTCCCAACTTGCGGCCCAGCCGTTCGGCCAGCGCCGCGGCACGGGCTTCGGGAAGATCGGCGTTGGCTAAGAGGGCCAGCGCCGTTTCGGTGGCCCAGAACGCCTGGTGATAGGCGGTCGGGCTTGGCGGCGGGGGCGCGTTGTCGGCCGGTACGACGCCCACCAAAGCCTCGCCGAGGCGCAAGGCGCAGTCGTCGCTCGGGTCAAGCACATAAAAGCCCGCAATCACCTGGGACAGGATCTTCCGCTGATCGGGCTGGTCGATCTTTCGACTCACTTCGACCAGTTGCGCGTAAGCATCGGCGCGGCCGGCGTCGTCGCTACTGGCGAGCGATTCCCAGAGAGGAGCGAATCCGGCGACGTCGGATCGCGCCTTGTACAGCGACACGACCAGATCGGCGTTCCACCATCCCGGTGGCTTAACCGTCGGCGTCGGCGCCACGAGTGCGGGCGCGGGACGTTGCTCGGGCGGGTCGTTTGTCGCGGTGTTGCCGGTCGATCGACTGCGCATCAAGACAATCGCCGCCCCGATCGCCAGCAGCAGCGCGATGGCCAGCACCGCGCTCGTCAGCGCAGCCGTTGTGGTCATCCGCTCGCGCCGCCGCCGGCGGAGATTCTCGGCCGTATACGCGTCGATGATCGTGTCGACCTGGGCATTGGTCAGCCCCCACTCCCGCCCCGATGCTCGCAACCGCGCCGCCGATTCGACGTCGATGCCGATCGAATCGCCCACCTTCTGGGCCACCATTTCTTCGACGTGCCGCTCCGACTCGGCGGCCGAAATGCGGCGCACCTTGCGCTCGGCCGCCTCCTCGCGCACGGCGTCGCATACCGAAGTCGGGTCGAGCTGGAATCGGCCGGCCGCCTTGGCGACCAGCGCCTGTTCGATTTTGGAGGTGAGAATGCCGTGCGGCAGCGCCGCCAGACGCTTGCCCACGTACGCGCGTAACGCTTTGCGGACGCGATCGGTTGGATCGCCGACCGGCGGCGCCCCCGCCTGCAGCGAAAGGACGGCGCGTTCCAACTCCTGCTGCGAAAGGCCCAGCCTTTGCCCCAGTGCCGTCAGCTTCATCCGGCTCTTGGCATTGATGCCGCGCTCGGACGAGAGAATCACCGCCGCCGACTGCAAGAACTCGGTCAGCCGCTGGTCGGGCAAGGGAGGCGGCGGCTGGGGTTTCTTGGTGGACATGACGTGATGGGCGTCGCTGGGCGTTCCAGGCTTGGAGCGTCGTTCGAATGGCGAAGCTCCAAATCACAAGCACCAAATCTCAAACAACTTCCAATGGCTCAAATCCCAATGTCCAAAGTTGTCGCGCTGAACTCGTCAAATTGGTCATTGGGATTTGGTCATTGGCCGGTTCCGTCGAAGCGCCGGCGCAGCTAGGGCCGTTGTGGCCGGTCCTTTCCATTCTACCCGCCCAGGCTCTTGCCTAGTTCGTCGAGCTTGTCCCTCCACGTCGGATCGGCGATTTCCGGGTGAAGCAGCCGCAATTGTTGGTATACCTTGCGAGCCTGATCCCGGTCGACTCGCGCCAGGCACGACAATTGGTAATACTTGGCTTCGTACCAGTCCGTGCTGTTTGCCGGCACGCCAGCCAAGAGGGTCCGCCAACAAGCGAGCGCGGCCTCGAACTGTCCGGCGCGAAAATGGGCCAGCCCGGCGCGGCGCAGGTAATCCTGCTGGTCGGGAAAGGCGGCCAACAGCACATCGAGCCGCCGTGCCGCTTCGTCGTACCGCCCCAGGTCGAATTCGTATTCGGCCAGCTTCGAGTTGGCAGCCCTCGCGTTGCGCTCGGCAGTGATCGCCTCCGTCGTGTTGCCCAGTCGCGCCACGAGGCGAGTGTACACGTCTGCTGCTTCTTCCACGCGGTCACGTCGCGCGTCGCCCTGGGAGTCGGCAACTGCCTGGTCGGCGGCACGGGCCAGCACGATCAACGACGCCAGCGCGTACGACGAGTCGCCGGCGTTCTCGGCGAGCCAGGCGGCATGCCGCTCCTGGGCGGCGGTGTCGTTCTGGCGGCGGGCAAGCTGCAAGGCGCGGTAGTGGTAATCGGCGGACAGTGAACTCTCGGCCGGCATCGCCGCAGCAAGCGGCTCGGCCAATTCGAGATAGCGCCCGGCAGCGCTTTCGTCGGGCGATTGGCCCCCCAGCGCCACGTCGACCCCCAACAGCAGGCACCGCAAGCGGCGCTGTGCTTCGTCTCCCTTGGCCGCCGTAAGAAAGCTGTCGATCGCCGCGCGAAGCTGCGACGCGGCCTCATCGCCGCGTCGCGGGTCGTCGCGCTGTTTCACCCACCGCTGGTGATAGAGCAGGCACAGCTCGTAGCGGGCGGACAAGTAATTCTTGTCGCCTTTGTCGATGGCTTCGAGTGAGGCGATCGACTCATCGAGCGACGCAGCCGCCTTCCTGAGCCGCGCCAAGAGAAAGTCGGCCCGGCCTGCCTGTTCGCTGTTGGGATAGTCGCGCTGCAGCTTTTCGAGCGAATCGATGGCCAGACCCACGCGGGCCGACTCGGCGTCGGCCAGCTCCTTGAAACACACGAACGCCATCCACGCCGAGTCGACGGCGTCCTTCTCGCCTGATCCGCGTAGTGCGTCGGCGGCCTGCTCGAACTGCCGCGCCGCTTGTTCGCGCTGTTCCAGTCGAAACAGGCACCAGCCCAGCAGGTAACGGCAGCGACCGGCGGCGGCAAGGTCCTTGGCGGCTTGGGGATCCGAAAGGGCCGCTCGCAGTGTGGCGACCGCTTCGCCGTAGCCTTCCATGCTCGAATTCTTGGCCGCGTCGAAGTACTGCTGCTGGCCCTTCACCCACACCAGGTAAAAGCCGTCGTCGTTCTGCGGCTCGATGCCGTACTTGGCCATGAGCTGCCGCAACAGATCGAACTGTCGCTGCCGTACTAGTCCCTCGATTCCCAGTCGGCCCAGCCGCCGCGCCTCGGGCGAAGAACTACCTCCTCCGAATCCGGCCCGAACGAGTGCGTCGCAGAAGCTCACCGTTCCCTGGGTCGCTTCGCCGCTGAGCTTGGGAACCAGCTCGCCCGCGTATTGTGCCGCCTGGTCAACAGCGCCGGCATTCAACAGGCCACGCAGATACCAGTACGCGGCCTGATCGCGCATGGCGGGCGGAGCGTTGGCGTGTTCAAAGAGCGCAAAGCACTTCCGACTGTCGGCCAGATGACCCGCGGCCGCTTCGACCAGCCCCAGGCCGATAAGCGCGCGGGAGTATTCGAGCGATACCTCCAGCCCCAACCACTCGACCTCGACTTCGTCGTAGCTTTCGACGTAGTCGATGCCCAAGAAGCTGCGAAACGCCGAGCGTGCCATGGCCAATGAATCGTCCGCCTTTTCGCGATCGGCCAGAGCCAGGTAGTAGTTCGACCAGCCGGCGAAGAATGCCGCCCTGCCGGCCGCCGAGCGGAGCCGCGAAAGCTCGGGCTGTCGCGCTTGGCGAGCCTGCTCGCTCAAGTCATCCAACTCGTTGAGCAGTTCTTCGGCGGCGGTCTTGAGATCGTTTCGGTATCCATTCAACTCCGGCGCGATGCGCTCGAGCACGGCCAGAGCCGCGTCGTGCGACTCGGTGTCGCGCGGGTCGTCGAGCCATTTGAGCATCCGCGCTTCGGCGGCGATGAAGTCGCCTTGCAGCAGCATCACCTTGAGCGTCGGCGTGTTGGCCTCGGGCACAGCGGCCAATAGCGCTTCGACGCGGGCCATCAAGTCGGCGCGGAGCTGCGGGTCGTCCGCGGCGGTTACCAGACGTTCGGCGTACAAGTCGGCCAGACGGCGACCGAGGCGATCGCGCTTTGTACCGGCGTCGAGGCGATCGAGCGTTTGCTCCAGGTGCAGAATCTGCAGGTCTAACAGGCCCAGCCGCCCCAGGAACTGGTCGACCTGCTCGGCTTCGCCTTCCCGGTCCGGCGTCGGCCCTTGACCGCGCGCGCGAGTCGGGCCCCACGGCGCCGAGAGCGCCACGAGCACCGCCGCCGGCAAGAGTGCCGCGGTCCAACGGGTACCTCGGGCGATTCTCTTGTTTCGCCGAATCTGGGCCGCATCCATAGTGCGAAGAATCCTCAACACTTGCTGCGCGCGATTGAACCGGCGGTTGGCGGCGATCGCGCCATATTCCGACTACGGCGACGATTCCAGCGGCACATAACTCACCCCCGGGAAGCCCGCCGACTTGCACGCCTGCACGGCCGCCGCCGCCATGGCAAACGGAGCGTCGTCGCTGACCCGCACGAACGCCCCGTCGACCTTGTTCTCGAACTGCGCCAGCACGGCGGTGAGCTGCTCGTGCGAATCGAACTCATTGGTTCCCAGGCGATACACGAAGCGGCCGCTCGTGCCGCGGTCGACAACCACGATGGCCGGCTCCAGGTCGCGGGTCACTGTCTGCGTCGTCTTTTCCTCGATCCGAATTCCGGGGTTCAGCGCCCGCTCGGTCTTCACGAAGCTCATCGTGGTCATGAAGAAGATCAACAGCAAAAATACCACGTCGATCATGCTGGCCATCGACAGCTCGATCTTCGAACCGTGTTGTACTTTGCGGCTGGAAAGGCGCATGGTTCGATCCCAAGGTGAAACCCTCGGCGCGGCGAAGCGTAGGTTGTCGCCGCAAAGGTTTTCAGTGTTCAGTGTTCAGCAAGACCAGACTCGATGGGATGAGACTCTCCGGCTCTTGACTCTCGACTCTCGACTCTTGACTCTCCACTACTCTTGTTGCTCAACAGCGATCCGTACCTGGGTCACGCCAAGCTGGCTGAGGCGCGTGATCACTTCGTTCACCGTGCGGCTGGTGCCGCGCCGATCGGCCCGCAGCACGATCGTCAGTCGCGAGGGATCATCGCCGACGCTTCCCAGTTGATCGCCCACCAGCGCCACCAGCTCGGGCATCGACACTTCGTTGCCCGACACCACGATCTGCCCCATTTCGGTCACGTTGACAGTAACGGTGGTGGGTTGTTGATCCTCCGACCCCTTGAGCTGGGGCAGTTCGAGCCGCTCCTTGTTGATTTCCGAAACCTGGCTCACGGTCATAAAGAAGATCAACAACAGGAACACGATGTCGATCATGGGAGTCATGTCCATCGCGGCCCGCGTGGGACGACGGCGTTTTGACAACCGCATGATGGCACCTGTTTTCAACCAACGGCTTCAAACCGGACTCGGCAGTGGCGAGTAGGCAGTGGGTCAAATGCAGAGTGCAGAATGCAGAGTGCGGAACGAGGGCAACTTCGGATTGCATTCTGCACTCTGCACTCTGCATTCTTCATTCTGCTCCCGCCTCACCGTTTTCGTCCCAGCGGCATGAGGATTCGTTCGACGCGCTTGCCCGCCTCGGCCACGAGCGAATCAATTTTATTGCGGAAGAAGCTGAAGGCCACCATCGTGGGAATGGCGACGGTCAGCCCCATCAGCGTGGTGACCAGCGCCTGGCTGATTCCGCCGGCCAACTCGTCGGGCCGCGCCATGCCTCCCTTGTCGGCGATGGTGTTGAAGGCCGTGATCATGCCGACCACCGTGCCCAAGAGTCCCAGCATGGGCGCGATGGAGCCGATCACTCCCAGCACCTCGGTCTTGCGGTACAGTCGGCCCGTCTGATCCTCGCCTTCCTCTTCCACGGCCGACTTGTACTCGGCGAAGCCGAATTCGCTCCCCTGAAAGCGTTCCAGGCCGGCCAGAATGACTTCGGTGGCGAGCGAGTGATTGACCGGCTGGCGGCAGAACTCGGCCGCGTCGTGGATTTGGCCCTGCGCGATCAATTGCTCGAGGTCGACCAGCACGCGCTCCGGCATCAGCTTGCCTTTGCGGATGGTGAGGAAGTGCTCGATGATGAAGCCCACGGCCACCAGCGAGAGCAGGAAGATGATCAGGCCGATCCAGCCGCCGTCGCGCACGGTGTCGAACATGGTGCGCCGCGTGGGGGATTTGTCCTTGGCGTTGCTCTTATCGCCAGAGGCGGAGGAAGCTGCCGACGTGCCACCCTCGTCGTCGAGCCTGAGCGTGTCGTCGTCGGTCTGGGCGAGGGCGCGGTAGGGCGCCGCCGACAGCGACCAGATTCCGCCTGCCGCTGCCAGTAGCATGCACATCGCCACCACGCCGCGCCACAGCGCCAAAGCGTGCCAAGGTGCCGTCGATCGATTACTGCGCGTGTTGCGGCGCATGGCTGTTCCTTGTGCCGGTCGAAATTACGACGACGGCTTTTCTTTGCCGCCGGTGCTGCTTGCGGCCTTTACTTTCTCTGCCTGGGGGCTGTTTGCATAGTGCAGCAGCAATTCCTTACGCACGGCGACGCTTTGCGTGTCGTCGCCCAAGGCCGCAAGTGTCTGCATGGCATCGTACAGTCCAGCCGCTGCCAAGTCGGGCAGCTTCTGGCCGTAGAGGGCCGGCAAATACAAAAGCTGCAACACGCCCTCGCGTTGCGTGCCGGGGTCGTCGGCCCCCGTCTTCGCTCGGCCCAGCCAATACATGGCCAGGGGCCGGTTCGCCGCCGACAGCTCATCGAACGACGATGCAAGCCGCCCGACTGCTGCGTCCGGACGGCCGTCGAGCACCTCGATCTGAGCCAGCACGATGTCGCGCACCTCGCGCACCGGCGGCTCATCGCCTTGGAGGCCCATGATCGCCGTGCGCCCCGTTTCCGCTTCGCCGGCTGTCACGGCAAGCGTGGCATAATAGAGGCGGGCTGCCGTGCGAAGCGACTTGGGCGTGTCGCTGGCCGCTTTGACCACTCCGGGCAGGGCCTCCTTGGCTGCATCGGCATCGAACCAGACGGGCGGGAGCTCAGGAGACAATCCCGTTATCGGATCGAATGCCAGCCGGCGGTCGCCCGGCAAGGCAGCGTCGCTGCTTTCGTACGAAGCGAGATAGGCGTAACAGCGGAGATAGGGTTCGACGGCCTGTTCCCGCTTTCCGGCCGCAAGGCGTCCCCACATGAGTGCCTGGCACACGTGGTAGGCGGTGCGGCTCTTGCGAGCGGCGAAGGTGGGGTAAACGGACTCCGCCGGTTCCAGGAGCCCCTGGTAATCGCCCCGCGTCAGCCGTTGGCGGATCTGGAATAGTGGCGGTCCCAGGGTAGCGAGCAGGCGATCGAACTCTTTCTGCTGCGCTGGGTCGACGGTGCCGGATTCGATTTCGTCCCACGTGAGGGTGGTGTCGTCGTCGAGCAGCGCGCCGTCTTCGTCGAGCGCCTCGACCCGCCGGTCGCTGATGATTTTCAGATTGCGGAGAACAATACGATCGGCCCGGGCACTCGGGGCGGCAAGTGCCCAACTCACCGTAACCAGGAGCACGAGCGGAAGAACGCGGCGCATAGTGGCGAGGGGCAGCGTGCGCGGTAACCCGGCAAGAAACGACCGAGCGGATTGATTAGCGCGGCGAACCATCGAACCGGAGGTGATCGCCCGCCGAGATTGCCGCATGCCAGAAGCCGCCATCCGGAGACGCCCCCTCTTCCCGGCGCGCCGAACGCTCGCCCGACTGCACCAGCGCTGCCAAGCGCCCCCTTCCGGCCGCACTTTTCATGGTAAGCCCGCTGGTTTGGGGCGTCAAGCAAATGCGTGCGGCCGACTCGCCTTGGGCGACAGCCGGAGTGTGATCGCGTTGGCGACCTCAAGAAATGAAAAAGGAGGGCTTCCAAGCCCTCCCTCGGCGTGCTGTTTAGCTCTGCCTGTTGACCCTAGCCGCGATAGCGCCGAAAAAAGGCGAATCGCACTCGCGGGCGGTACGTGGTCGCCGCGTCGGTGACGGGCTGAGACTCGTCAGCCTTCGTGTCCGCGGTTGCCTCCGACGCAGGCGCCGGAGCTTCCTTCTTCACCGTCTCGTTGGTCGGTGCCGAGGGGATGATTGCGACTGTGCATGCTCCACCGGCGCACGGGCCACACGACGCGCAGCGTCGGCGTCCGGCTTGCGCTGAGTCGAGCGATCCAAACACGACTACCAGCGCGGCCACCATGGCCACGCTCAACACGATCCTGCGCATCCTTGGGTACTCCTGTCACAGGGACTCGATGCGGCAACTGCGAACCATCAACAGTTGCTTGTGAGTGGATGAGTCTAAGTACTTGGGCAACGGCGCCAAGTGGACAGACAATGACGTTTAGCAAAAGTTGCACTATTCGGTCGAATAGTGAAGATGCTGAATATGGAGACCGTATCTGTTGATCTGCTGATTTCCGCACTGGCATCGAGAAGTCGCTCCACCGACTCATTTCGGCATGTTACGCTCTTCTCAAACACCTCAGACTACCCACTTTAATGGAATCAAATGTCATGGCACGATTCGCTCGCCTCGTGTTGCCGACGGCCTTCCTTCTCTGCCAGTGTGCTTTGCAGTTGTCGCTGGCGTGTGCTGACGACCTCGACCAGGCGGCGATCGAGTCGCTGTTGAAGCGGGAGGTGATCGGGCCCCAGGTCGCGCTGACCGAGGTGCAGGCCTTCGCCGAGAGCCGCGTGCCGCTGATGCCCGAGCTGTCGGACCGCGATAAGTGGGAGGCGTACGCCGCGGAGCTTCGTGCCCGAGTGCTCAGCGAGGTGGTGTTTCGGGGCGAAGCGGCCTCCTGGCGAGACGCTAAGACGGGCGTCGAGTGGGGAGACACGATCGACGCGGGGCCCGACTACCGCATTCGCAAAGTGCGGTACGAGGCGCTGCCCGGTCTGTGGATTCCCGCCCTGCTGTACGAGCCGCTTGAGCTGTCGGGCAAGTGTCCGGTGGTACTCAACGTCAACGGACACGACGGGACCGGCAAGGCGGCCCCGTACAAGCAGATTCGCTGCATCAATCAGGCCCGACGCGGCATGATCGCCCTGAACGTCGAGTGGCTCGGCATGGGGCAGCTTCGCGGCTCCGATTACGCGCACTACCGCATGAACCAGCTCGACTTGTGCGGCACCAGCGGCGTGGCTCCCTACTATCTTGCCATGAAGCGAGGAATCGACTTGCTTCTATCGCACGAGAATGCCGACCCCAAACGCGTCGGTGTCGCCGGACTCTCGGGCGGCGGCTGGCAGACGATCTTCATCAGCTCGCTCGACACGCGAGTGGCATTCTGCAACCCCGTGGCGGGCTATTCCAGCTTTCGCACGCGGGCGCGGCACTTCAAGGACTTGGGCGACTCGGAGCAGACGCCTTGCGATCTGGCCACGGTGGCCGATTACACGCATCTGACGGCGCTCCTTGCCCCCCGGGCAGCCCTGTTGACGTTCAACAGCAAGGACGACTGTTGCTTCGAGTCGGGCTACGCGCTGCCGCCGCTGTTGGAGGCTGCCAAACCGGTTTACGAGCTTCTGGGCCAGCCCGAGCGACTGCGCTCGCACGTAAACGACGATCCCGGCACGCACAATTTCGGCGTCGACAATCGCCAGGCGCTGTACCGGGCCCTGGGCGATTACTTCTACGCCGAGAGCGAGTTCGACGCGGCCGAAATCCCCAGCGACGACCAGGTTCGCTCCTTCGACGAGTTGCAAGTGACGCTGCCCGAGCACAACGCGAGCTTTCACAGCCTCGCGCTCGAACTGTCGAAGGAACTGCCGCGCGACGCCGACTTGCCCGAGAAAGCCGATGCCGCCGGCGAATGGCAGCGCGATCAGCGAAAGTTGCTGCGCGAGATCGTCGCCTGGCACGACTATGAATTGACGGCCGACAAGATCGCGGAACAGGAAGTCGAAAAACTCCACGTGAACTACTGGCGGCTGAAGATCGGTTCGGAGTGGACCATTCCGATGGTCGAGCTTGCGCCCGAGGGTGCGAAGCGGACCGCGATGGTCATCGGCGATGGCGGCCGCTCGGCGACGGCGCCGGTTGTACAGGAACTGGTTCAGTCAGGTGCGCGCGTGCTGGCGGTCGATCCGTTTTACTTTGGCGAGTCGAAGATCGCGAGCCACGACAACCTGTTTGCCCTGTTGGTGGCCGCGGTCGGAGAGCGCCCGCTCGGCATTCAGGCGTCGCAGGTGGCAGTCGTAGCGCGGTGGTCGCACACGCAGCAGGGAGAGTCGCCCATTACCGTCGTGGCCGTGGGCCCCAGAACGAGCACGATGGCGCTCGTCGCCGCCGCGCTGGAAACCGAGGCGATCGTGGGTGTCGAGCTGCGTGACTCTCTGGGAAGCCTGAAGGAAGTGATCGAGCAGAACCACGCGGTCAACGAGATGCCCGAAATGTTCTGCTTTGGGCTGTTGGAGCGCTTCGACACGCTGCAACTGGCGGCGCTGGTGGCGCCGCGTCCGGTTACGCTTCACAAGGCGAGTGAAAGGGCAAGAAGCGAACTGGCGCCGCTGGCCGACTGGTACAAGCTGCTGGGCGCGGAGCATGATCCGGTGCCGTAGCAGGCGACTACTCGCACTCTGTCGCGCGTCGGAATACGTACGCCGCGACACCGTGTGCGGCGGCGCGGTTGTTGGCGATGCGCGGGTCTGGGATACTACGGTCTGACGTTTGTATTCTTTGGTCCCTCGCACTTTGCCTCTATGCTGCACGCACTCATCATGGCTGGTGGAGCCGGCACGAGGTTCTGGCCCGTCAGCCGCGCCGCCCGACCCAAACAGCTTCTTCCGTTGGCCGGCCCGAGGACCATGATTCAGGCCACGGTCGATCGGCTGGGCGACCTGGTTCCCCCCGAGCGGACGATGGTGCTCACCAACCAGGCGCTCGTCGACGCGGTTCGCAAGCAGCTTCCGCAGTTGCCGTCGCAGTCGGTCATCGGCGAGCCGTGCAAGCGCGATACGGCGCCGTGCGTGGGGTTGGCCTCGCTGTTGGCGCAAGCGCGCGACGGCGACGCCACGTTGGTTGTGCTGCCGGCCGACCATGTGATCGGCGACGAAGCCGCCTTCCGCCGCGGAATCGAACACGCGGCGCGGCTGGTCGAGCAAAGCCCGGGGCGACTCGTCACGTTCGGCATCGCGCCGACGTACCCGGCGACCACGTTTGGCTACATCGAGCGGGGCGATTCGCTCGGCGGCGACCAGCCGATTCCCACGTTCGTCGTGAGGCAGTTTCGCGAGAAGCCGCCGCTCGAAGTAGCCAAGGAATACGTCGCGGCAGGCCGATACTACTGGAACGCCGGCATCTTCGTATGGAAGGCGGCCACGATCGCACGGGCACTTTCCGAGTTCGAGCCCGAGATGTACCGGCATCTGGCGGCGATCGCCGCGAACGCACCGAAACGGGGGGCGTCATCGGCTGCCGCGTCGGGCGGCAACGCGTTCCAGAAAGCACTCGAGCGTGAATTCGCGGCCATCAAGGGAAAGAGCATCGACTACGCCGTGCTGGAACGCTACCGGGACGTGGCGGTCGTCGAGGCCCCATTCCCCTGGGACGACGTGGGCAACTGGCGGTCGCTGGCCCGGCTGTGGGGAACCGACGTTGACGGGAATACCATCATCGGCAAGCATCTAGGCATCGGCACGCGAGGCACGATCGTCAGCGGCGACGACGAGCATCTCATCGTCACGGTGGGCATTGAGGACTGCATCGTCGTACACACGCCCGACGCCACGCTGGTGGCCAGCAAGCGCGACGAAGAGCAGCTTCGGCAGGTGGTCGACATGATTCGGGAGAAGGGGTGGGAGGAGTATCTTTGAGGCGAAGTCGGAAATCGGAAGTCGGAACGCGCATGTTCGTTTAGCCCGGAGCCAACGGCGACGGCGCTTTGCAAGTCGGCAGGCAGAATGCCAAATGGTCGCCACCATCGTCCTTCCCGCCAAATTCGGGATTCCATGGCAAGCGGCAGGAGTATGAAATGAACGCGAATCGAAACATCCTACTGCCGAGTGTGCGTACAACCGTGAGCGTCGTTGCGTTCGTGTTGGGCGTGTTCCTCGCATTCGGCCAGTTCGCCCGGGCCGATCCGCCGCAAGTCGAAGATCAAGAGAAGCCACAAGCCGAGCCACAGGGCCGAGTCACGCTCGTCCTCCCCACCCTGGGTGGTAAGCAGTTCTGGTCCGACGAGCTGGTGTTTCACCAGTGGCGCATCCAGCGGAACGTCATCACCAACCACTATCGGCTGCTCGACGACAAGAACGTTCGCCGCACGTGGGGCACGTTCGACCAGTGCCGCGCCAAGCTCGACGCCCTCAAGCGCGAGCTCGACCTGCCCCCGATGAAGAAGCAGGTCGTCATCGTGCTGCACGGGCTGGTGCGGTCGCGCACGTCGATGGATAAGCTGGCCGAGTTTCTCAACGACAACAGCGACTTGGAGGCAGTGAGCGTTTCCTACGCCAGTACGCGGGGCGACGTGGCCGAGCACGCCGCCGCACTGGCTCGCGTCGTCGAAAACCTCGATGGCGTCGAGCGAATCCACTTCGTGGCACACAGCCTGGGCAACATCGTCATTCGCTATTACCTGGGCGAGCATGCCGGCGACAAGGCGGACAAGCGCATCGGCCGCATCGTGATGCTCGCGCCTCCCAATCACGGCGCCCAGCTCGCCGAGCGGTTCGGCGACAACGCGCTGTTCGAGCTGATCTCGGGCTCCAGCGGTAAACAGATCGTCGACTGGGACAAACTCGAACCGAAGCTGGCGGTGCCCACGGGCGAGTTCGGCATCATCGCCGGCTCAGCGGTTCCGGACGCGGGGGGCAACCCGCTCATCGAAGGCGAAGACGACCTGGTGCTGGCGGTCGAGGAAACGAAGCTGGCCGGGGCGAGCGACTTTCGCGTGGCCCAGGTCGAGCACACGTTCATTATGAACAACGACGACGTGCGAAAGTGGGTACAGAGCTTTTTGGAGAATGGATATTTCGTTTCGGCGGAAGAACGCCAGCCGATTGAGGCAGCGGCTGAGTAGAAAACCCCAAAACCCAAATCACAAATCCCAAACAAATCTCAACTTCCAAATCCCAAATCCCGATGAAGGTCGCCGTTTACTCGCATATTGCACTTGGTCTCGCCGCGTCTCCGTGTCTCCGTGTCTCCGTGTCAGTGCGACTGTAATGGGCACCTTTCCGCCGCATGGCCGCATCGCCGCAGTCGACTTTGGCACCGTGCGCGTCGGTATCGCGGTGAGCGATCCCGAACGGCGTTTCGCCAGCCCCCTGGCAATTCTGTCGCGGAGTAACTCGCAGTCCGATGCCCGCTGGTTCGCCGACCTGGTTGCGCGCGAGGGAGTTGTCGGCTTCGTGGTCGGGCTACCGGTCGGATCGCGCGGCGGCGAGACGCAAAAGTCGCGCGAAGCGCGCCAGTTCGGCGAGTGGCTCGGGCAATCGACTGGACTTCCGGTAACGTACTTCGACGAGCGATACACCACGGTCGAAGCGGATGCGATTCTCTCCGGCGCGGAGCTCACTTCCAAACGCCGCAAGAAGCGCCGCGACATGCTGGCAGCGCAGATTCTGCTGACGGCATTTCTCGAATCGGCGACACCAGGCGAAGAGCCCGGAGCGCTGGAGGATTGAGCCATTGAGGAGTTCCCAAGAAAGATGAACCAGAAGAATCCGACTACCGCGAACAAAATTCTCATCGCGGCCCTGGTCGCCGCGTTTTTGATGGGGGCTGTTCTCGTTTCACGCGTCGCCGCCGAAGGAGGTAATGCGCCCATCCCGATTGCAAGTCCGCAGGACTATGAATGGACGATCAGGGATTACGCCCATTACGTCGGTTGGCGCCTCGGACTCTGCCGGAACCCGCCAAACGTTTACTTTGCCGAAGTGGTCAAAACCATCAAGGTAGTGACCACGCAACTCTTGGACGAAGGCGAAGGCGGAAGCGACAGGGCTGATGAATTGGAGCGGCCTTCTTGGCTGCGGCCGCGGGCGTTCGACCCGCGATCTTTGTTGACTGCGAGTGGGGTGTTCGCTAGATTCCGGAAACGACCGGTGATTGGTGAAGGCCGTCGCAAAGTACAAAGGGCCACTGAACCATGCCAGATCCCAATCGACACATTACCACCGACATCGAGAGCGGCGTGCTGGTAATCGCCGTGCAAGAAACTCAGTTGCGCGACTTCGAGCTGGCGACGAAACTGGAAGCGGAGATGATACGCGCGGTGGAGGAATCGCAGGCGCAGAATGTGGTCCTCGACCTCCAAAAGGTAATCATGCTGACCAGCGCCGCTCTGCTTTCGCTCATGGGATTGCGAGCATTCGTATTGGATAACTCCGGGCAGTTCGTAATCTGCAACCTATCCGAAGTCGTGGCACAGGCGTTGACGGTGAGTCAATTGATTGTGGAAAAACGAAATGTGGGGGCACATTTCAAGTTAGCCGGCGACAGAGCTTCAGCCGTCTCGATGCTGCAAGCCGAAGGCTGACGTCCCATCATCCCGGGCGGGCGGGTCGTCGATCTGTTCTTTGTCGCCGACGCGAGACCGTTCGACGGACGCGTCGACCCGAGGCAGGAAGGCGTCAGGAGCGGCCTTTTTCTTTGCGGGGACGATCGAGGGGGCGCCGCTCAGATGCCCATCTGCCCCAACGCGTCGACCAGTCGGCGGACGATGCCCGAGAGAGTCGGGTGCGAGGCCGTGAAGTCGTATGTGGCTTCGGTGAGCCGCTCGACTAGCGCCTCGGGCTGCCATTGGGAGGGGTGCTCTTCTTTGTCGAGCGACTGCTGGATGTCGTCGCGCACGTGCTGCAGGCGGTCGCGGGTGGCGTCGTCGAGCTCCTCGACGCGCTCCAGCTCGTCTTC
>CAYQAJ010000084.1:0-18327 GCA_964415245.1 uncultured Pirellulaceae bacterium
CTTCGAGCACGTCGTCGTTGTGGAGCTCGCCTTTGAGGGCGACTTCGAATGACTCGTCGTCGGGCATGCTGCTCCACAGGAAGTACGACAGGTTCGTGGCCAACTCGAAATCGTTGAGGGCGAATATGCCAACCGCGCCGACGTTGTCGGGTGGCATTTCGACCTTGTACAGGAAATGGGGCGAAACCAGCACGGCCATCAGCGCGACCTGCACGCCCGCCTCGAAGCTTTCGCCCTGGCCCGTGACGGTCTCCACGATTTTCGCCAGCCGGTCGATTTCCTGCTGCGTCGCCGGGCGGCGAAATGCGCGGCTCGCCATCCGCCGAATCACCTGGCGGGCGGCGTCGGCGACGGAAACTGCTCCGCCCGGCATCACGAACAGGATTTCGCAGTGCGACGCCGGAAAGTCCGAGGCGTCGACACTGAAAGGACCCGAGATTTGCAACTCCTGCACGATCAGATTGCGATCGCCGGGCTGAGGGTTGTTCTGATCGGGTTGGTAGTAGTCGTTGACAAACGCCAGGCCCACGCGACGACGACCGGCGGTGGTCCGCAGCCGGCATTCATATTCGCCTGGCTCGCTTTCGGTTGCCTCGACGACGGCCAGCTTGATCTCTTCGTTTTCGAGGCGGATCGACATTCTGGCCGGCTCGTCGCCCGCCTGATCGCCGTAGGCCCGCACGCGAATCACGTATTCCCCGTCGGCGGGGAATTCCAAGCGGGTCGACATTTCGCCTTCGGAGGCGAGAATCCGCCCGCCGTTGTCGAGGGCTCGGCCGCTTTCGGAATTTCGTCGGCCGCCCAGTTCGGCGCCCGTGAACTTGCGGTCGACGAACTGGGGATGCTCGACGACGATGGCCTGGGCCGCGATTTCCTGAGCCGCGTCGAGATACTTCTCCATCAGGATCGGCGGCAACGAGAGCACGTCGCCGATGGTATCGAATCCGTAGCCCAGGTCGTCGGCGGGAAAGTCGTCGGCGGGCTTATAGTCGACCCCGACAAGATCGCGAATCGTGTTGCGGTACTCGTTTCGATTCAGGCGGCGGATGGTGACATGCCCGGGATTCACCGTGCCGCTGCAATCGATCTTATTGAGCGCCTCGTCGACCCAAGTGACCAGCGCCAGACGCTCTTCCTTGCTGGGGTGGTCGTCGGCGTCCTCGGGCGGCATTTCTTCGGCCCGCAGCTTTTCCAACACCTTGAGCCAGGTGCGGCGCTCGTCGAGCACCATTTCGGCCGACGCGACGTCATCGAGCCTCACACCCGATTCGGCGTCGTTGCCGCTGTGGCACGACGCACAATAGCGGTTGACCAACGGCCGCACCTGCTGCTGGAAGGCCTGTTCGCGGCGAGCGGCTATTTCGGACTGGGCCGGCGCCGCGGTCGTGTCGGATTGTGCCTGCCCATCGGCGGGATCGTCGGCGATGCACTCAGCGGGCGCGTAGAGCCATCCCGAAACGACGAGGAAAGACAGGAGCAGGGCGAATCGGCGTGCCGGCATGGTGGGAACTGCGGGATGGCGACTATGCGCGCAGACTACGGGCGGCGGGGCGGTGCGTCCGTCTGTTACAAGAACGCTCGCGACGCGACTGCGGACCCAAGAAACCGTCGGAATCAGCGAAATAACCGCGGAGCCGGGGCTTCGAGGGGCCGGAGGCGTCGTCGGGGTATCGCACCACGTGCAGGGCCCCGTCATTATATCAAGATGCGCTTATCCGTGCCAACCGCAGGCGGGGCCAATCGCACGCGGGCGCACATACCAATCGGACCAGTCGCGGCGGGATTTGGGACCGCATTGCGACGGAAACCAAGAGGGAGGTGCAGTTTCATGAAGGCGATACGTTTCTCATTGGCGCTCGCCGCGCCCGCCGCTCTGGGCATCTGCGCCTTGGTGCTGACCGCTTGCTCGGGCTCCGACGGACCTGCGGCCTCCGGCGCTACGTCACTTTCGGCCGCCTCGGGCCAATGGCCGCAGTTTCGCGGGCCCGATGGTCAGGGAGTCAGCGGTGAGACCGGGCTCTCCGTGACCTTTAGCACCGACGAAGGAGTCGTGTGGAAGAAGGAACTGCCCGGCGCGGGCGCATCGAGCCCCATCATCGTGGGCAGCCGCATCTATCTCACCTACTACAGCGGCTTCAACGTGCCGGGCCAGGGCCGCGGCGGCATGGACGATCTCGTGCGGCACGTCGTGGCGATCGACCCGGCCGACGGCGACATCGTTTGGGATCGCGAGGTCGAGTCGAAGCTCCCCGAGCAGGAGAGCATTCGCGAAAGCCACGGCTACGCCAGCAGCACGCCGGCGTCGGACGGGCGGCGGCTGTACGTCTTCTTCGGCAAGTCGGGCGTGTTCGCCTTCGACCTCGAAGGCAACCAACTTTGGCAGGCCGACGTCGGTTCCGAATTGAACGGTTGGGGATCGGCCGCTTCGCCCGTGCTATTCGGCGACCTGGTGATTATCAATGCCAGCGTGGAGAGCCAGTCGCTGCGGGCATTGAACAAGGATACCGGCGACGAGGTATGGCGTGCCGGAGGAATCAAGGAGTCGTGGAACACGCCGATCCTGGTCGAAACCGATGGTGGCGGCACCGAGCTGGTCGTCGCCATCTTCGGCAAAGTGCTGGGATTCGATCCCACGACGGGCAAGCCGCTCTGGTCGTGCGACACCGACATCGGCTGGTACATGGTCCCCAGCCTCGTGGCCCATGAGGGCGTCGTTTACTGCATCGGCGGACGAGGGGGCGGCGGAGCACTGGCCGTGCGAACGGGCGGCCGGGGCGATGTGACCGAGACGCACCGCTTATGGAAGGCCCGCAAGGGCTCGAACGTCTCGTCCCCCATTTATCACCAGGGACACCTGTACTGGATGAATGACGTCGGCGGTCTCGCGTACTGTGCCGACGCGAAGACGGGCGAAATCGTGTACGAACAGCGCATCGACCGCGTGGACCAGGTGTACGCTTCGCCGCTGTTGGCCGATGGCAAGCTCTATTATGTGGCCCGTGACGGGCGGACGATTGTGCTGGCCGCCCAACCGAAGTTCGAGCAACTGGCCACGAACAACCTGCGCGACGGCAGCACTTTCAACTCGGGCTTCTCCGCCGCGGACGGTCGCCTTTACGTTCGCAACGACCGGTACTTGTACTGCATCGGCCGTTAGCCGCCACATGGATGTGGCGCTTGCAGGCGAGCCGTTACTTGGATGTGGCACACTGATCGCACTGCATTACCGCAGGATGCGGTTTCCCCGTGCGTAGTCGGTGGCGATCGATACATGCGGCACGACGACCGGCACGGGCTGCACGTCGAGAGCCACGCCAGCCACCACACGGGGGAGCATCGCGCTGGGCACGTTTACCCGCTCCACTTCCACGTCCTTGGGGACGGCAGCAAAGGCCTGCATCACCTGGTGCACGTAGGGATCGATCTCGATCTTGCCGTCGGCGCGCGGCGTGCCGACGCTGTTGAACGCGCCGACCGTCACGATGCTCTCGTTGCGGTCGTGGAACTCATACGCCTCAATGCCCCGCTCGCGCAGCGCCTCGGTTACCTTATGCGCCTTGAGGGCGGCTACTTCCAGCTTGTCGCTGACCGTGGAGTCCGCCACCTTTCGGTAAAGATCCGACTCCACGTTCCACGCCACCTTGCCGCGAAACGTGGCCACTTTGACCGTGTAGCGGCCGGGACAGTCCAACAGGCTGTGCTCAACGTTTTTGTTCATCTCGACCACCAGCGGGTCGAGCCCCTTGGGAGCGAAGTACTCCCTGGGCAGCCGCGGATTCACCGTGATAAACGCATTGCGCATGGGGCCCATGCTGCGCTTGTCGGGGTCCGTATTGACCAGGCCATAGATCTGTCGCAGGCCCGCGAACCGCTGCGTCGACGATTTGTCGGGCCCGATCCTGAGCGTCTCGGGACTTATGTGCTTGACTTTGTCGAGCGCTTTCTCGGCGCGATGATCGTCGACCGATTCGAAATTGCCCACCAGCACGGCGTACTCATCGAACACCGACGCCTGCCGGTGGCGCATCTGCTTCGGTCGGCCGTAGCGGTCGATGCCCAGCCCCTGCTCTGTCCCGCTTAGATCGAAGCGACGCTTGTCCACGTATGCGTGCAGCTTGAACTTCTTGCGTAGCTCGATCGCCAGGTCGTGAGCCTGGCTGTCGGCGCCCTCGCCGGCGAACGAAGCCGCCAGAATGAGCCAGGGCCCGTGCTCGTCCGTCAGCCAGTACGGGTCTTTCGGATCGGCGTCGATCTTCTGAAAGGGGATGAGCGCGTCCCAGGGAGGCGCGGCCAGGGCCGAGATCGGTGCGCCGAGAACTAGCAACATCAGCGCCGTCGGCAGCATGCCCAACTCACGGATGACCCAGCGGCGGCGGCGCATACGAGCACGCATATCAGCACTCCTCCCTGAATGCATTGCCAGCAATGCTGTACAGATGGGGTAATCGGCGGCCAGTGGCCGCACTCGCACACAGCGGCGAGGCAAATAACGAGACGAGAATCGAGACGAGCGGGGCGGACCTTAGCAAAACGGCCGGCCCAACGCCAGAGCAACCGCTGGATAGCCGCCACATTCATGTGGCGCTGTCCACGCCACATCAATGTGGCGGCTATCGTGTTCTCACGCCGGCTCCGCCGCAATCTCCGTGTCGTCGGCCGATGCTGCTCGCACCGGGACAAGCTGGCCGCTAGCGTGACCGTCACCAGCGGGAAATGCCACCGGCGCGTAGCGACACGAGGTGCCCGTAAGCCAACCGGGGCGCTGCTTGCACAGCGCTTCCGCTAGAACAGTCAGCCGGGTGCCGCACAATTCCGCGAAGTACTCGCGCCGCAAATCGGCTTCGAGCGATGCCAGCCGCTTCACGCGCTCGGCGCGAACCGGGGCGGCCACTTGATCGGGCATGTCGGCGGCGGGCGTACCGCGGCGGGCGCTGAAGGGGAAAATGTGAATCTTCGAAAAGCCCGCTTCCTGCGATGCTCGGCACGTTGCCTCAAAGTCGTCGTCGGTTTCGCCGGGAAAACCCACGATCACGTCGGTCGTAAGGGCGGGCCGGTCGAGCACGCGGCGCACGAGTCGGCAGCGCTCCTGGAACCGTTCGATGCCCCAACGACGCCGCATGCGGCGGAGCACGGCGTTCGAACCGCTCTGCATGCACACATGTAGGTGCGGGCAGACGCGGTGGGGGAAGTCAGCCATCACGCCGATCAGCTCGCGCGTCAGCTCGGTGGCCTCGATGCTCGAAAGCCGCACTCGAAAATCGCCATCGAGCGCCGTTAATCGCCGCACCAGGTCCGACAGCCGCAACCAATCGCTCTTGGGCTTGTTCCAGTTGCTGTCGACGCCGTAATGGCCCAGGTGGATGCCCGTGAGCACAATCTCGCGATACCCGCCGTCGACCAGCCGCCGCACTTCGTCCTCGATCTCGACGAGCGGCCGGCTGTACATGCTGGGCCGCACGTACGGAATGATGCAGTAGCTGCATCGCAGCAAGCAGCCGTCCTGCACCTTCACGTACGCCCGATGTCGCTGCCCGAAGCTCGAAATGCCCGTCGGTATGTCGACCACGCCGAAGCGACCCAACAGATCGGGCAACTCGCGCTTATCGAGCACGACTTCGGCCACGCCGGGCAATCGCGCCAATTCGTCGGGAGCGCGTGTGGCGTAGCAGCCCATGACCACGATGCGGGCGTGCGGGTTCTCGCGGGCCAGCCGGCGAATGGCCTGGCGGCTTTTGGCGTCTCCCTCGCCGGTGACCGTGCATGTGTTGACGATGCACAGGTCGGCCGACTGGCCTTCGCCCGCATCCTGGTAGCCGATGCCGACCAGACCCTGGCGCACATACTCCGTCTCGTACTGGTTGACCTTGCAGCCGAGCGTGAGCGTTTTGAGCGTGGCGGGCATCAGGCTGTTTCGGGTTCGATGGTCGCCGACATAGCGCCTTGGCATTTCGCGATTCGCCCGTCGGCCCCGAAGGCATGAATCTGGTCGCGCTTCAGCTCGGCGTGTTCGAGCGTAGTGGTCAGGCAAACGGCACGCCCCGTAGTGTCGACCTCGCGAGCGATCAAGAAGCCCTTCTCGGTGGGATAGCCAAACAAGCGACGCAGCATGTCGATGACGTAGTGGTAGCTGTGATCGTCGTCGTTCCACAGGATGACGTGATATCGCGGCTGGCGGCGCACGTCGGGACGCGGACGTTTGGCGGTCTTGGTGCGTCGGGCGGTGCGGCGCGCCGGCGACGAACCGGATCGTTCCTGTCGAGATTTCGCCACGGCTATTGAGTCCTGCGACAAAGGATGCGGCATGGCCCGGAGGGTGGGCAGGCATTATATTGTAGCCGAGCGCACCCGTCCAAGCCGCGTTTCCTCCTCCGCGCGCCCACTGGCGCGGGGCTTGAGAACGCCGATGCCGTGGCGCGTTGGGTCGAACTATCCCGCCCCGTCCACCCCGCCATGTCGCCCATCGACCAGTATCTCGCCGACCATCGCGCGAAGTTCGAAGACGACTTGTGCCGTTTGCTGGCGATTCCCAGCGTGAGCGCCGACGGCCGCCATCGCGACGACGTGCGTCGCTGCGCGCTGTTACTCGAAGAGCACTTTCGCTCGATCGGTCTCGCCGCCGAGACGATCAAGACCGAGGGCCATCCGATCGTGCTGGCCCATTCGCCCCCGGTCGCTGGCGCCCCGCGCGTGCTGGTGTACGGGCATTACGACGTGCAGCCCCCCGACCCGCTGGAGGAATGGATTTCGCCCCCGTTCGAACCGACGCGGCGCGACGGCAACATCTACGCCCGCGGCGCCACCGACGACAAGGGACAGATGCTCACGCACGTCAAGAGTGCCCAGGCTTGGCTCGCAACCGAGAGGTCGCTGCCGGTGCAGCTCACCTTCCTGATCGAAGGGGAAGAGGAAGTCGGCAGCCCCCACCTCGACAAGCTGCTCGAAGGGGGCTACGGCGACGAATTGCTCAAGCGACTGGCGTGCGACGTGGTCGTCATCAGCGATACGTCGCAGTTCGCGCCGGGTCAGCCGGCCATCACGTACGGATTGCGGGGCATCGCGTATTTCGAAGTGCGGCTCACCGGTCCGCGGCAGGATTTGCACTCCGGCACGTTCGGCGGCGCGGTGACCAACCCCGCGGTCGCGCTGGCACGCATGATGGCGGCGCTCATCGACGACAAGGGGCGCGTTCAAATCCCCGGATTCTACGACGACGTGCTCCCACTCACCGATAGCGAGCGGGCGCAAATGTCCGGCCTCCCTTTCTCCGAACGATCGTTTATGGAGAGCATCGGCGTCGACGGGCTCAGCGGCGAGCGAGGCTTCAGCACGCTCGAACGACGCTGGGCCCGACCCACGTTCGATATCAACGGGCTCACTTCCGGCTATCAGGGCGAGGGGGCCAAGACGGTGCTGCCCGCCCGCGCCCGCGCCAAGTTCAGTTTTCGCCTCGTGCCCGAGCAGGATCCGGACAGAATCGCCGCCGCGCTCGAAGCGATGTTGCGCTCGCTGTGTCCGCCCGGCATCAAGATGGAGCTCGCGTCGACGCACGCGGCCCCCGGCGTCGTCGTTCCGCTCGACAGCCCGTACATGACGGCCGCGGCGCAGGCGATCGAGCACGGGTTCGGCCGCCCGCCCGTGTTCATTCGCGAGGGGGGCTCGATTCCCGTCGTCACGGCCTTCCGGGAAAAGCTGGGAGTCGATACCTTACTGTTGGGCTGGGGGCTCGACGACGACAACACCCACAGCCCCAACGAAAAGTTCTGCCTGGCCGACTTTCACCGCGGAATCAAAACCAGCGCGTACCTGTGGAAGGCGCTGGGGCGAATCAAACCGGGGAAATGACCAATGACCAAATCCAAATGACCAAGGAGCGCTGTTATGGCACGGTCTCCCGACCGTGCCATGCGTGCGAGCGAAGTTCTTGATGGTCAGTGTTTCCAGGACTTCCCGCTTTAGCGTGTCGCGGTCGGGAGACCGCGACACAACAGCGACCAAGGAATCGGCAAATGGTTCGATCGCCGGCGCATTGGTCATTTGTCATTGGGAAATTGGTCATTTCTGAGTTCCATGCTTGATCGCAAGTTTCTTGTCGAAAATGCCGCGCTGGTGAAGCGGAACTGCGCCCATCGCGGCGTGCAGGTCGACGTCGACCGGCTCGTGGAGCTCGAACGGCAGCGGCGCGAAAAGCTCGAGCTGGTGCAGGAGCTGAATCGCCGCGCCAACGAAGTCGCCAAGTCGATCGGCAAGGCGCCCGACGCCGGCGAGCGCGAGGCCCGCAAGGAGGAAGGTCGCCGGCTCCGGGGCGAAAAAGACGCCGCCCAGGAGGAGCACGACCGGCTGGACGGCGAAATCGTGGCCTTGCAGCGGCTGATCCCCAACCTCTCGCATCCCGATGCGCCGGTCGGCGGCGACGATTCGGCCAACCGCGAAGTGCGCCGCGGTCGCCACGAACCGCGCAAGTTCGACTTCACGCCGCTCGATCACGTGCAGCTTGGCGAGCGGCTCGACCTGATCGACTTCGAAGGGGGCGGCCGCACGACCGGACACGGCTTCTACTTCCTCAAGAACGAGGCGGTGCTGCTGGAGCTAGCTCTGCAGCAGTTCGCGGTTAACCTGCTTCGCGGCGAAGGGTTCACGCCGGTTGTCACGCCCGACCTGGCGCAAGATCGCATTCTGGAAGGCATTGGCTTCATCCCCCGCGGGCCCGAGACGCAGGTGTACAGCATCGAAAACACGCACTTGAGCCTCGTGGGCACTGCCGAGATCACGCTCGGCGGCCTGTACGCCGATCAAACGGTCGACCGCGACGAGCTGCCGATGCGCCTGTGCGGCATCAGCCATTGTTTCCGCACCGAGGCGGGCGCCGGCGGCCGGGCAGCGCGCGGACTGTACCGCGTGCACCAGTTCACCAAGATCGAGATGTTCGCCTTCACGCTCCCCGAGCAAAGCGACGCCATGCTCGACGAGCTCTGTGGCCTGGAGTGCCGCATCTTCGACGAGTTGGGCATTCCCTACCGCGTGGTCGACACGGCCACGGGCGATCTGGGCGGGCCCGCCTATCGCAAGTACGATCTGGAGGCGTGGATGCCCGGCCGGGGCGATGGCGGCGAGTGGGGCGAAGTGACCAGCACCAGCAACTGCACCGATTACCAGGCGCGGCGACTGAACATCCGCTTCAAGACGAAGGGGGAGAAGGGCACCGAATTCGTGCACACACTCAACGGCACGGCGGTAGCCATCAGCCGCGCACTTGTCGCAATCCTGGAGAACAATCAACAAGCGGACGGATCGGTCGACGTGCCCGAAGTGCTGCGGACATTCGTCGGCACCGATCGAATAGCACGCGGGTGATTGTCAGTTGTCCGTGGTCAGTAGTCAGTTGCCGCAAGCGGATGGAGCGCACAGAAACTGTCAGAGGCTATCCGAAAACCGTCCGGAGAAGGGGACAGGCACATTTTGCTCCGCGATTTCTGCAATGAGAGCGAGCCAACTCGTCGCCCGCTACGCAAAATGAGCCAGTCCCCGACGGTTTTCGGATAGCCTGTCAGTTGTCCGTGGTCAGTTGTCCGTAGTCGCAAGCGGACGCAGCGCTTGCAAAAGTGCCCAACCTGACAGGTCCCGCAGTTCCGAATGGCCCGCACACAACTGACAACGGACCACTGACAACTGACATCCTGCCGCTACAATACCCACCCGTCCCGCATCACGGCTTCCTTGACGACGATGGGAATGCCGTCGCGGATGACGCAGTCCTCGGCGTCGTCGCCGTCGACGATGCCCTTGGCGTTCTGGATCCGCACGTCCGCGCCGATGCGGCAGTTTTTGTCGACGATCGCCCCGTCGACGATGCTGTCGGCCCCAATGCCGATCGGCGGACGTCCGGAGGCGCGGGCCGCTTCGATCTCGGCGGGGGTCTCGTATTCGTCGGCCCCCATCAGCACCGAGTTGCGGATCACCGCCCGCGGCCCCACGACGCACCGCAGCCCGATCACGCTATTCTCGATCGTCGCCCCGGCCCCGATGCGGCACCCTTCGGCCACCAGGCTGCTGCGGATTTTCGCCTCTTCGATATGCGACGGCGGCAGGAAACTGGCCCGCGTGTACACTGGCGCCTCGGACGATGCGAGCTCGAAAGGGGGGGCCGGACCGGCCAGGCTCAGGTTAGCCTCATAGAACGAACGAATCGTCCCGATGTCCTCCCAGTATCCGTCGAACAAGTGCACGTGCACGCGGCGGCTGCGGATCGACGCCGGGAAAACCTCCTTGCCGAAGTCGCGGTAATCGGTCTTGGTGAGCGCGTCGAGCAACGTCGCGCGATTGAACAGGTAGATGCCCATGCTCGCCAGGCAGTCGCGCCCCTGGCTCGGCACGCCCTGGGCGTCGATCCAGCGGGGATCCATCCGCACGACGTCGATCTCCTCGTCGGTCTCCGGTTTCTCGAGAAAGCCCACCACGCGCCCGGTCTCGTCGACGCGCATCACTCCCAGCGATCGGGCCGCCTGCCGCGTGACGGGCATGGCGGCAATGGTCACGTCGGCCTTAGCGTTGGCGTGCGTGCGGATCATGTCGCCGAAGTCCATCCGATAGAGCTGGTCGCCCGAGAGAATCAGCACGTACTCGATGCCCGGCTGCTGCAGGTAGCGGAGGTTCTTGCGGACTGCGTCGGCCGTGCCCTGGTACCAGTGGGTGTCGGAATCCATGGTCTGCTGTGCAGCCAGGATTTCGACGAAACCGCCGCTGAAGTGGTCGAAGCGGTAGGTCTGGCGGATGTGGCGGTGCAGACTCACCGACATGAACTGGGTGAGCACGTAAATTTGGTTGATGCCGCTATTGAGGCAGTTGGACAGCGGAATGTCGATAAGCCGGTACTTGGCGGCCAGCGGCACTGCGGGCTTCGAGCGGACTTTGGTGAGCGGGTAGAGCCGCGTCCCGCGACCGCCGCCCAGAACCAGCGCCACTACATGATGCATCGCCATCGCGAACCCTACACGCCGGCCGGGTTGAAGTACTGGGGTTCGTTGCCCGCCTTCCACTTGATGTTGCAGCCGATGCTCGGCTTCTGATGTTCGGAAGCAGGCTTTCCGGCCAGCACGGCGTCGAGCGCTCGCCGCACGTCTTCGCCGGTGACGGGAATGCCCGATTCGGGCCGACTCGAATCGAGCTGCCCGCGGTACACCAGTTTCTGGCGGCCGTCGAACACGTAAAAGTCGGGCGTGCAGGCGGCGTGGTAGGCCTGCGCCACTTCCTGTGTTTCGTCGTAGAGATAGGGGAACGTGTAGCCGCGCTCCTCGACCTCGTGCACCATGCGTTCGGGTGAATCATCGGGGAAGTTGGCGGCGTCGTTCGAGTTGATCGCCACGATGGCCACGCGCTTCGGCTGGTAGTCGAGCGCGAGCTTGGCCAGTTGCCCCGCTACGTGCTTGACGAACGGGCAGTGGTTGCAAATGAACATGACCAATAGCGCCTGCGCCCCCTCGAAATCGGCTAACGACACGGTGCGGCCGTCGACGTTGATCAGCGAAAAGTCGGGGGCTTTCGTCCCGATGGAGAGCATCGTGCTGGCTGTCTTGACCATGAGGCGGTGTCTCCAGGATCAAGGCAAAAGAGTGAGGCCCGTGGAATCGCGGCACGGCGCGCAAGCGCGGCCGATGGGACAGGGACCTGGGAAAACCGTGATTCTAGCGTTCCGGAGGGCCGTTCTCCAGGCGGGGGGGCGGATTTGCGCCGGCGAGAGAACGCCGCGAAGAACCCCCGATTTATGGGGCGTGGGCGTCGGATGGCAGGGGAACTCCACGATACGGCCGTGCGTCTATTGCAGGAGCAGACTTTGCGCCTCAAGCTACACTTGTGTGATACTCGCCGCCTTCGGAGCCCCAAATACCATGATCCGCACGAAATACCCACTCACGAAGTGCTGCCTCGCCGCCCTCACCCTCGCTTGCGGTTTCGCGCTCCGCGGACAAACCACCAAGGCCCAAGCCCAGGAGGAAAACGCCGCCGCCATCCCGCTTAAGCGCGTCGTGATGTTTTCCTCCGGCGTGGCGTTCTTCGAGCGCGGCGGACAGGTCACGGGCGATGCCCGGCTCGACCTGCAGTTTCATTCCCGCGACATCAACGATCTCTTGAAGAGCATGGTGCTGCAGGACCTGGGTGGCGGGCGCATCTCGACCGTGTCCTACGGGTCGAAGGACCCCATCACCCGCACCCTGTCCACGTTCTCGATCGATCTGACGTCCAATCCCACGCTGGCTGACCTGTTGTCGCAGATTCGCGGCGAGCGCGTCGAGATCGAAGCGCCCGATAAGCTTGCGGGCACCATCGTCGGCGTCGAACACCGCACCCGCCGCGTGGGTGAGAACGACACCGTCGAAGTGGCGTTCCTCAACCTGCTGACCGAGGACGGGCTGCGGAGCGTGTCGCTCGACAATGTCGGCCGCATCAAGCTGGCCAACGCCAAGCTCGACGCCGAGCTGCGCCAAGCGCTGGCCATCCTGGCCATGAGCCACGACACCGACAAGAAGACCGTATCGCTGAACTTCCTCGGCGCCGGCGAGCGACAGGTGCGCGTGGGGTACATCCAGGAAGCGCCGATCTGGAAGACCAGCTATCGCCTGGTGCTCTCGGACGACGAAGCGCCGCTGATCCAGGGCTGGGCGATCGTCGAGAACACGACCGAGGAAGATTGGAGCGACGTCAACCTGACGCTGGTCAGCGGCCGCCCCATCTCGTTCATCATGGACCTGTATCAGCCGCTGTACGTGAGCCGGCCCGTGGTGATGCCCGAGTTGTACGCCTCGCTTCGCCCCCGCACGTACGACCAGGATTTGGCCGAGGCGGAGCGGGAGTTCGCCGACGCAGCCGGCCGCCCTAACGCATCGTACGAATCCGCCTCGCTGGCCAAGAAGGACGCGACCCGAGAAAAGGCTTTGCAGGAGCAGAATCGGGCTCTCGCCCGCAGCCGTAACGGCGATTTCGCGTACGCAGACGACAAGGCTCAGGGGGGCGGCGGAAAAGCCATGCGGCCCGGCGACAGTGTGCGCTCGGTGGCGCAAGCTGGCGACGTGGGCGAGATGTTCCAATACGTGATCGCCACACCCGTTTCGCTCGAACGCCAGCGGAGCGCCATGCTGCCGATCGTGAACCAGTCGATCGAAGCCGAGAAGGTTTCGATCTACAACCAGGCCGTGCACGCCAAGCACCCCTTGAACGGCGCCCGGCTCAAGAACACCACCGACCTGCACTTGATGCAAGGGCCGATCACCGTGTTCGACGGCGGGGCGTACGCCGGCGACGCGCAAATCCAGGATTTGCAGCCGGGCACCGATCGCCTCATCAGCTACGCGATGGACCTCGATACCGAGGTCGCCCCCACCAGCGACCCCGTCGCCACGCACCTTTTGTCGGCGAAGTTCATCAAAGGGGTGCTGCACGTTTCGCACAAGCACACCCGCAAGCAGTCGTACGTGGTGAAGAACTCCGGCAGCGCCGCGAAGAAGGTGCTCATCGAATATCCTCTCGACACGAACTGGAAGCTGCTCGAGCCGATGGAGCCGGCCGAAAAGACCCGCGACCTGTACCGCTTTCTGGTCAACGCCGAGCCCGGCAAGCCAGAATCGATCGACATCCGCGAGGAGCGAACCATCGGCCAGCAGATCGCCGTGATGAACATGGACGACAACTCGATCCGCTATTACATCAATGCCAAGGAAGTGAGCCAGGAAGTGAAGGACGCGCTCTCGGAGGTCATCAAGCGCAAACAGGCCCTGGCCCAGGTCGTGAACCAGCGCAACGAGCTGGATCGGCAGATTCAGGTAATCTTTCAGGAGCAGAGCCGCATCCGACAGAACATGACGGAGCTGCCCAAGGACTCGGAACTATTCCGCCGCTACCTGACAAAGTTCAACGAGCAGGAAGACAGCATCGAGCAGCTTCGCGCCCAGGTGCAGCAATCGATCGACGACGAGGCGAAACAGCGCAAAGCCCTCGACGAATTCCTGATCGGGCTCGACCTCGCATAACGACTTCAACTCGTTCGCCTGGGGGTTCAATCTCCCCTGGCGAATTCCACGCTTGCGGCCAGCGCGCTCCGCGATCCCTACATTCGCTCGCGGATTGAATTCCTCTCCCGGTGCATGAATCGCTTGCGGTTTCGAGCCTTTCCCCGTATCGTTGGGGACTGCTCGTTTCGCTCCGCAAGAGTGCCCAAAGTGCGCCAGTCCCCCGACCGCTTTGGGATAGGCACTTGATCCGAGGCTTAACGTGACGGACTACACGTACTCCGACATCGCCAAGATGATCGACCACTCGCTGCTGAACCCCACGCTGGCGGTGGCAAATCTGGAAGCTGGCTGCCAACTGGCCCGGGAGTACGACGTGGCCAGTGTCTGCATCATGCCGTTTTACTTGAAGCGCTGCGCCGAGATTCTTCGCAGCAGCACGGTGAAAGCCAGCACCACGATCGGCTTCCCCCACGGCGGCCACACCACGGAGGTGAAGCGGGCCGAAGCCGAGCGGGCTCTCGCCGACGGTTGCCAGGAGCTGGACATGGTGGTCAACATCAGCCAGGTGCTGAGCGGCAATTGGGACTACGTTCGCCAGGATATCCAGGCGGTGATCGAGCCGGCACACGCGGCCGGACAGAAAGTGAAGGTCATCTTCGAAAACTGCTTTCTCAAAGATGCACACAAGATCGAGCTGTGCCGCATCTGCTCCGACCTTGGCGCCGACTGGGTCAAGACCTCCACCGGCTACGGGACCGGCGGGGCGACGCACGATGATTTGAGACTGATGCGGAAGCTCGCCGCGCCGCACGTGCAGGTGAAGGCCGCGGGCGGCATTCGTGATCTTGACGCGCTGCTGGCGGTGCGCGCTTTGGGTGTGACGCGCGTCGGCGCCAGCCGGACCAGAGACATTCTCGACGACTGCCGCCGCCGGCTGGCAGCGCTTTGATCGACCGGTGCAGCGCCCGGGCGAGTTGGCCATGAGATCAGGGCGCGGTTATGCTAGGGCTACCGACGTGCCGGTCCTTCGAAAACGTTGCTGGGGAGCGAATATGATCCGAATCGCATCGCTGTGTCTGTTGTGGCTTGGCCTATGGCAGGCCGCGGCATCGGCGCAGCCGCCGAACACGCAGAAGGAAACCGTTCCCCTGCTGTCGCCGGCCGCAGCGCTCGCGGCCATGCAAGCGCCGAAGGGTTTCGACGTTTCGCTGTTTGCCGCCGAGCCCGACGTGCAGCAGCCGATCGCCCTGGCATTCGACACCCGCGGCCGACTATGGGTGGCCGAGTGTTACACCTACTCCGAGCACGGCAAGTTTGACGAAGACCTTCGCGATCGCATCGTGATTCTCGAGGACACTGACGGCGACGGCCAAGCCGACAAGCGAACCGTGTTCTGGGATCAGGGCCAACGGCTCACCAGCGTGGAGATCGGCTTCGGCGGCGTGTGGGCGTTGTGCGCGCCGAATCTGCTGTTCATTCCCGATCGCGACGGCGACGATCGGCCCGACGGGGAGCCGGTGGTTGTGCTCGACGGTTGGACGGCGTGCGGCCACAACTTGGTCAACGGGCTGCGTTGGGGGCCGGACGGTTGGCTCTACGGTCGCCACGGGATTCTGGACATTTCGCGCGTCGGTCCGCCGGGGACGCCCGACGAACAGCGAACGCCCATCGACTGCGGCATCTGGCGGTACCATCCGCAGCGCAAGACATTCGAGGTGGTCTGCAGCGGCACGACCAATCCCTGGGGCATGGATTGGGACGACCACGGCGAGTTGTTCTTCATCAATACCGTGATCGGCCATTTGTGGCACGTCATACCAGGCGCCCACTTTCGCCGCATGTATGGGCAGGATTTGCGCCCGAACTTGTACGAGCTTGTTGAGCAGACGGCCGACCACGTTCACTGGGACGCCAGCGCCGAGGATTGGACGGCGCAGCGCAACGGCGTGAGCGAGGGGACCAGCACCGCGGGCGGCGGACACGCCCACTCCGGACTGATGATCTACCAGGGCGACAACTGGCCCGACGAATACCGCGGCGAGATGTTCACGCTCAACCTGCACGGCCGGCGAATCAATCACGACCATCTCGAGCGCGACGGCGCGACGTACGTCGGCAAGCACGAGCGCGACTTTCTCACGTCCGGCGACGAGTGGTTCCGCGGCATCGACCTCGCGTACGGACCCGACGGCGGCGTCTACATTCTCGACTGGTCGGACATAGGCGAATGCCACGAGAACGACGGTCTGCACCGCACGTCGGGCCGCATCTACAAAGTCACTTGGCGAGCAAGCGGCGCGCGGCACGGAATGCCGAAAGAAGCGCCGGTGGACGTGGCCGCACTTTCAACAAGCGAACTGGTCGGCCTGCAGACGCATCGCAACGAATGGTTGGTGCGGCAGGCGCGGCGCGTACTGCAAGAACGGGCCGCCGCCGGCGCCGACATGACCGCCGCGCACCGCGAGTTGTGGAAGCAGTTCGGCCACGAGACCAACGCCGGCCGCAAGCTGCGTGCGCTGTGGTGCCTGTACGTTACCGGCGGCGTCGAGCAATCAAACATGCTTTCCCTGTTGGACGAGAAGAACGAGCACCTTCGCGCGTGGGGTGTGCGGCTGCTTGTCGATCGGGACAAGACCGACGCCGCGGTCATCGAAGCGATGGCCCGCCTCGCCGATCGCGAGCAGTCGGGTTTGGTGCTCACGTATCTCGCCTCGGCGCTCCAGCGGCTGCCGAGCGGTTGTCGCTTTGCTCTTGCTGAATCGCTCGCCGACCACGACGAGTTCGCGGCAGATCGCGTGTTGCCGCTCATGGTTTGGTATGGCGTCGAAGACGATGTGGCGCGACACCCGGACGATGCGCTGCGGCTCATATCCAGGTCGAAGATGCCCAAAGTCACCCGATACATCGCGCGGCGGCTGACGGGAGACATCGACGCCAATCCGGCCGCGGTCGACAAGCTGGTGGAATTGGCCAGCACAACCGACCGCGACGAGCTGCGCGGCGAAGTGCTGCTCGGCATGGCCGAGGCACTGCGCGGTTGGAGCCGCGCTCCGGCTCCGCACCGTTGGGCCGAGTGGGCGAGAGAAGTTCTGCATGAACCGAGCGATCCAGCCGTCGCCGCGCTGGTGCGGGAACTTTCGGTTGTGTTCGGCGAAGGGCTCTCGGCCGACGAAGTGTTCGCGTTTGTGGCTGATCGCCGTCAGCCGGAAGAGAGCCGCCGCCAGGCGATTCACTCGCTCGCCGCCGCGCGCACCGACGGGCTCGAACCGGTGCTCCAGAAGCTGCTCGACGATCGGGCCGTAACCGACGAAGCCGTCCGCGGTTTGGCCGCGTTGGACCTGGCGCGCTACGCGCCGCTGTTGATCGACAGCTACGGCCGCTTGGACGAGCGCGGCAAAGACGCCGTCGTCGCCGTGCTGGCGACCCGCGCCGATTCGGCTGTCCTGCTGTTGGACGCGGTCGATCGGCACGTCGTACCGGCCGAAAAAGTGGGCACGTTCGTCGTGCGGCAAATGCAGCTTGTCGGCGACGACGCCCTCATACGCCGCATCGCCAAAACCTGGCCCGACCACCGCCCCATCGCCGACGACAAGCTGCAAACCATCCAGCACTATCGCGACGCGCTCGACGAACCGACGCGGGCATCGGCCGACCTGCGCAACGGCCGCCGCGTGTTCCAGGAAACGTGCGGCAAATGCCACAAGTTGTTCGGCGAAGGGGGCACGATCGGCCCCGAGCTCACCGGCGCCCAGCGCGGCAATCTCGACTACTGGCTCGACAACATGGTCGATCCGTCGGCCGCCGTGCCCGATCAATACAAAATGTCGGTCGTCGTGCTCACCGACGGCCGCCTGCTCAGCGGCCTGGTCGTCGAACAGTCGAAGCGCACCCTGACGTTACAGACTCCCACCGATCGGCTCGTTCTCCAGCAATCGGCAATCGACGAGATTCGCCCGTCACCGCTCTCGATCATGCCCGAAGGCCAGCTCGAAAAACTCAGCGACGCCGACCTGCGCGACCTCGTCGGCTACCTGATGTCGCCATCGGTGCCGGCGAAGTGATGGCCGTTTTAATTCGGCGATGACTCGGGGTCTGGCACCACCGCCTCCGGGACTCGCTCAGTTCGCGCAGTCCGCGGAGCAAATTGTGCCTGTCCCCTTCCCCCGGAGGCGGGCACCGAAGACCGAGAACTTGCGCCGCGCTGGACATCGAGCAGCGAAAAAACTACGCTCACCGTAGGTGCGCTCGACGTGCGCGCAGCACCTGAAAAGCAAACTCACCCATGACAGTGCTTTTCTGCTTGTCTTGTCGCGCGGGCTTCAGTCTG